>JBKPDQ010000104.1:0-5591 GCA_046728015.1 Actinomycetota bacterium | reverse complement strand
ACGACGCCGCGAACGCGAGCTTCAACGAATGCCTGACCCAGTACCAGGAAGGCAAGGTCGCCATGTGGTACGACGCGACCGTCGCCGCCGGCATCCTCGAGGCCGACGACAGCCCAGTCAAGGGGAAGAACGGCTACGCGCTTGCGCCCGTGGAGAAGACGGAGGCATCCGGGTGGCTGTGGACCTGGGCGCTCGCGATCCCGCAGAACTCGCCCGACCCGGACACGGCCTGGAAATACATCTCCTGGGCGACCGGGCCGGACTACATCAAGGCCGCGGGGACGAAGATCTCGGGCGGCTGGGCGGCCATTCCGCCGGGAACCCGCCTTTCGACCTACGAGATCCCGCAGTACCAGGAAGCCGCGAAGGCGTTCGCCCAGAAGACCCTCGACGCGATGCAGGCCGCGCCGATCGACAATCCGGGCACGACCCCGCGTCCGGGTCTGCCGGGGGTGCAATACGTCGGGATTCCGCAGTTCCAGGACGTCGGCAACCGCTGCACGGAGCAGTTCGCCTCGGCGATCTCGGGACAGACCTCGGTCGACGACGCACTGAACGCCTGTCAGCAGATCGCGGCCGCAATAACGTAACGCCACGTGAGTACCGCTGACGTCACGGTCGGGACCGCCCCCACGCGGGACGCGCTCACCCGGCCGTGGCGTCGGCGTCTGCCTCTGCTTCCGGCGCTGCTCTTCACGATCGCAGTCACGCAGGTCCCGTTCGCGCTGAACATCTACTACAGCCTGACGGACTGGACGATCAATCCGCCCAGTCCACGGAAGTTCGTCGGTATCGACAACTACAGGGAGCTCGTGGGCGACGAGTTCTTCCGCGAGGCGGCGGTGACGAGCATCGTCATGACCGTCTCAGCGGTGCTCGCCTCGCTCCTGCTCGGCACCCTGCTGGCGATCCTGCTCGACCGCAAGTTCTTCGGTCAGGGGATGGTGAGGACGATGCTGATCACCCCGTTCCTGATCATGCCGGTGGTCGCGGGGCTGATCTGGAAGAACCAAATGTTCAGCAAGCTCTTCGGCGTCGTCAACTGGGTGCTCGAGCGCCTCTCGCTCGACTCGATCGCGTTCGTCTCGAACCATCCGACGTTCTCGATCGTGACCGTGCTCGTCTGGCAGTGGACGCCGTTCATGATGCTGATCCTGCTGGCAGGCCTGCAGAGTCAGCCTCAGGACGTGATCGAGGCGGCTAAAGTCGACGGAGCGACGGCTTTCGGGACCTTCCGCCAGCTCACGCTGCCGCACCTGAGGCGTTACATGGAGCTAGGCGCACTCCTCGGCACGATCTACCTCATCCAGGTGTTCGACCACATCGATGTGATGACCGGCGGTGGCCCGGGATCGACCAACATCCCCCGCTTCGTCTATGAGCGGTCGATTGGCGGCGGCTGGCTGTTCGGCAACGCCTCGGCATACAGCATCGTCGTGGTCGTTGCCTCGATCGTCGTGGCGACCCTTGCCCTGCGTCTCCTGTCCAGCCTCCTCAAGGGCGAGGAGCCCGCGTAGTGTGGGCCAGGCGCGGAACGCGACTGAACGTCGGCGAACGGCGTTCGGTGAGCGTGCTGCTCGGGCTCCTCGCCTGGCTCGCCGGTTTCGTGTTCTTCTTCCCGGTCTTCTGGATGATCCTGAGCAGCTTCAAGACCGAGCGGGACGCAAACGCGAGCCCGAAGCTCTTCTTCGACCCGACCCTCGATCGTTACCGCGACGTGATGGGAGGCACCGAAGGCCTGCTCTCCTTCTCGACTGCGGCGACGAACTCGGCCACCGTCGTCCTGCTGAGCACGATCCTCGTCCTCGCGATGGCAATCCCGGCGGCCTAC
This sequence comes from Actinomycetota bacterium, assembly GCA_046728015.1. Classification (GTDB taxonomy): domain Bacteria; phylum Actinomycetota; class Thermoleophilia; order Solirubrobacterales; family 70-9; genus DATAFO01. Next base: position 3,760 of record JBKPDQ010000104.1, on the reverse strand, counting down.
GCGCTCGCGATCAATGCGATCCCGAAATGGCGGGACGTTCTGTTCTTCTTCATCTCGACGAAGTTCCTCCCGATCGTCGCGTCGATCCTGCCGATCTGGATCATCGCCAGCAGGCTGGGCAAGCTCAACACGCTCACCGTGCTCGTCGTGCTCTACACGGCGATGAATCTCCCTCTTGCGATCTGGATGCTTCGCTCGTTCTTCATGGAGATCCCGCGCGAACTGATCGAGGCATCCGAGATCGACGGCGCCAAGCTTCGCGGACAGCTGACCTCCGTCGTCCTGCCAATTGCCGCCCCCGGGATCGCGGCGACGGCGCTCCTGTGCGTGATCTTCGCCTGGAACGAGTACTTCTACTCCTTACAGCTGAACCCCATCGGTGGCTCCACGATTCCGATGTGGGTGACTACTCACGTCAGCACACGAGGGAACTTCCTCGCCACGCTCTCCGCGGCGTCTGTGCTGGCTTGTATTCCGGTCGTCATCGCCGGCTGGCTTGCGCAGAAGCGGATGATTCGGGGGCTCGCGATGGGCGCAATCAAATAGCTTTCAGAAGGGAGCCCGCCTCGTGGCATCAGTCCAGTTCGACTCCGCAACGCGTCTCTACCCGGGCACGCCCCGCCCGGCCGTCGACGGGCTGACCCTCGCGATCAAGGACGGCGAGCTCCTCGTTCTCGTGGGCCCGTCGGGCTCTGGCAAGACGACGGCGTTGCGGATGCTTGCGGGCCTCGAGCCGCTTGACGCGGGGCGCATTCTGATCGGTGAGCGCGACGTCAGCGCCGTGCGCCCCCGTGACCGCGACATCGCGATGGTGTTTCAGAACTACGCCCTCTACCCGCAGCTCGACGTCGCCGCCAACATGGGGTTCGCGCTGAAGCAGCACGGCGTGCCGAAGGAGGAGCGGATGAGTCGTGTGCGAGACGTCGCCCGCCTGCTCGACATCGAGCCCTACCTCGACCGCAAGCCGAGGAACCTGTCAGGGGGCCAACGTCAGCGGGTCGCCATGGGTCGGGCAATCGTCCGACATCCCCAGGTCTTTCTGATGGACGAGCCGCTCTCGAACCTCGACGCGAAGCTGCGCGTGCAGACGCGCACAGAGCTCGCCGAGCTGCAGGCGCGGCTCGGGGTGACGACCGTCTACGTCACCCACGACCAAGTGGAAGCGATGACAATGGGCCAGCGCGTCGCCGTCCTCAAGGACGGTGTGCTGCAACAGTGCGACACGCCGACGAAGCTCTACCACGAGCCGGCGAATCTCTTCGTCGCCGGGTTCATCGGCTCCCCTGCGATGAACATGCTGCCAAGCGCGGAATCCGGCCCGCTGCGGGTCGGCGACGCGGACATCGCCGTCGACGGAGAGCTCGGCGCTCAGCGCTCGACAATCGGCTTCCGACCAGAAGCGCTGTCCGTCGGAGCTGGCCCGATCCGGGCTCGCATCCGCATCGTCGAGGATCTCGGGTCCGAGGTTTTCGTGCATGTGCTCGTCGACCACCAGGGCGGGGAGCAGCGCCTCGTCGCCAGGGTGCCGGCTCCTTTCGTCGGCGCGATCGACGACAACGTGTCGCTCTCGTTGAACGGCCCCGTGCACGTCTTCGGAGATGACGGCGCTCGCATCGCAACCGTGACGGCGGTCGACCGGGGACCGACAGGCGTGAACGTCGAGGTTGCCGGCTAGCCGAGCTGCTCGACCGCTCCGATGGGGCCGAGCGTCGCGAGGCGGCGGGACGCCGCCCCGAAGGCAGCGCGGAAGCGCTCGTCGTCCCGAAGCGAGGGCGGGAAGACCTCCGCGAGGCCCAGGAACGCGATCGGGTCGTCCAGGTAGCGGACGGCGTATGTGGCCGCGTGGTCGGCACCGACGTCGGGCGCGCGCTCCTCGGGCGGCGTTGTCGCGAGGTAACGAGCCCAGCCGGCGAGCGCGAGGGCCGCGCAGTCGAGAGGTCCGCCGAGCTCGAGCTGCCGGTCGATCGTCGGGATCAGGAACTTTGGGAACTTCGCGGTGCCATCCACGCAAAGACGGGCGATCTGGTCGCGCACGCCCGTGTTCTTGAAGCGCTGGAGCACTGTCGCCGCGTAGTCCTCCCGCGGATGGCCGGGAATCTCCGTGAGCGTCGGGATGGCCTCGTCACGAAGGAACCGCTCGAGGAAACGGCGCATCGGCTGCACTCCCAGGGCCTCGTCGACGTAGACGATTCCGGCGAGTGACGAGAGGTAGGCCATGCACGAATGGGTCGCGTTCAGCATCCTCAGCTTGTAGACCTCCCAGCTGCGCACGTCGTCCGTGAAGAGCACCCCGGCGTCTTCGAAGCGCGGACGCCCGGCCGCGAAGCGATCCTCGAGGACCCACTGGCGATAGGGCTCGGCCACGACGGGCCAGGCATCGACGATGCCCAACGTCTCACGCAACCACGCACGATCGCTCTCGGCGGTCTGTGGTGTGATCCGGTCGACCATCGAGTTGGGGAAGGTGCAGGCGCCGTCAACCCAAGATGCAAGGCCGTGGTGGCGCTTCTCGCAGACTGCCATTACGGCGTTGCGGGCGACCGTGCCGTTGCCGGGCAAGTTGTCGCAGCTCAGGATCGTGAGCGGCCCGCCCCCAGCGACCCGGCGTGCCTCGAGCCCGTCGACGATCGCCTCGATCGTCTCGTTGGGTCTTTCGAGCGAGTAGCCGGACTCTGTGATCGTGAGCGAGAGGATCTCGATGCCCGGATCGGCGATCTGCGCGGCGAATGCTCCCGGATCGTCGACGGCGGCGACGTAGTCGACGATGCTCCCGATCACCTGCGGCCGCGGCTGGTCGTTCCCACGCTCGACGAGCGTGTAGAGATAGTCCTGTGGCGCGAGTGCGTCGCGCATCCGCAGGTCGCCCGGCAGCAGGCCGAGTCCGCGGATGCCCCAGTCGCTCCCGGCCTCGGCGAGTTCGTGCGCATAGAGCGCGAGGTGGGCGCGGTGGAACCCACCGACACCCAGGTGCAGGATGCGCGGGAGAAGCTCCGAGCGCTTGTATGTCGGCACGGAGATGCCGCGCGCCGCGATCGCTGCAAGGGTCTCGTTGCGCACTCGAACGAGCGGGGCGATCACGGAGATTGTCGAGGCTAGCACCACGCGCGGTTGGCAAGCGGCCGGTTCGACGGCCCGCGCCCTCACACGTCAGGCCGCAAGGCCGTTGGCCAGTGACGTAAGCGCTTCTTCCGTCATCGTCGGGCCGCTCGTCGCGGTAGCTCGGTTGCCTGCGAGGTCCCCGGGACCACCTTCGTACTCCAAGCAAGGCCGCCCTCCGGCTCCCCGGCTGGCTCGTAGCGAGCCAGGTTCCGGCGTCAGGAGAGTGCGCGTTCGAGGGCGGCCCGATCGCTGGGCCCGCCGTGCGTGGCAAGCACGAGCTCGACGGACAGCTCGCGCAGGGGTTGGAGCGACTCGAAGATCTCATCGGCGTCCATGTCGTCCGGACCCCAGTCGCGCGGGAACTCCAAGCCCTTGCCGCGGTGGATGAGGGTGTCGCCCGTGATAGCGCTCGGGCTCGTTCGACCAGAGGACGACCCATCCCTTGGGCCGCAATTTCGCGTGTTCTCAAGCCAGGTCCGTCGCGGCACGCGTGACTCCGGCTGCTGCGTAGGCCTCGTTTTCGTCGAGCGTCTCGCGTTCGAGCAGTGCTTGTGCGAGGGAGTCGAGCTTGTCGCGATTCTCCCGTAGCAAGGCGACGACCTGCTGATGGGCCTCTTCGACGATCCGTCGTACCTCCTCGTCTATCAGCCGCTGCGTGTGC
>JBKPDQ010000103.1:0-30854 GCA_046728015.1 Actinomycetota bacterium | reverse complement strand
CGGGATCGCGGTTGCCTTCGGCCTCGCCCTGACCGCGGGACTGGCGACACTCTCGTACGTGAGCGCGCAGCGGCCGAGGCGCTGGCTCTCGCGGCCCGGCGGCTCGAACCGACTCGCAGGCGTGACCGCCGCCACGCGCCGAGTGCGCAAGCCCGTCCGCGCCGTCGGCCGGCGGGCGCTCGGCGCGACGATCGCCGCCCCGGGGATCACGCTGGCGGTCGCGGCGGTGCTCGCGGTGGGCGGCTGGTTCGCCGGCACCCGCACGGAGGTGATCTCCGACCTGCGCGAGCTCGTTCCCGCCGAACTGCCCGCTTTGCGCGACGTGGACGCGCTTCAGGAAGCGACCGGCGTCTCGGGCGAGGTGGACGTCACTGTCACCGCGGATGACCTGACCCACCCCGAGGTCGTCGCGTGGATGGGCGACTTCAAGCAACGGGTTCTCGACAACTCGGGCTTCGAGGGCGATCCGACCTCGTGCCTGGAGCAGGACACGGAGCTCTGCCCGTCGGTGTCGCTCCCGGACCTCTTCACCGAGGCGGCGGGCGGCGACCTGAGCCAGGAGCGGATCCAGGGCGTGCTCGACCTGCTGCCCGCATACTTCTCCCAGGCGGTGATCAGCCGCGATCCCTCCAGCGGCGAGCTCGGCAACACCGCCGTCATCGCGTTCGGCATCAAGGTGATGCCCTTCGACCAGCAGAAGCGGCTCATCGACTCGATCCGTGACGAGATCGACCCGGCCGGAACGGAGAACGACCCGCCGGACGGAGTGGACGCCGAGGTCGTGGGCCTTCCCGTGCTCGCGGCCGATGCCAACTCGGCGCTCGAGAGCAACAGCTACCTGCTCGCCGTGGCCGGGTTGGTTGCGGTGGCGCTGGTTCTCTTCGCCGTCTACCGCTCTGCCGAGCGGGCGCTGGTGCCCCTGATCCCGATCGTCTTCGCCACCGGCTGGTCGTCGTTGGTGCTCTACGTGGCCGGGATTCCGCTGAACCCGATGTCGGCGACGCTGGGGGCGCTGGTGATCGCGATCGCCACCGAGTTCAGCGTGCTGCTGTCGGCTCGCTATCACGAGGAGCGCGCGGGCGGACGCTCGGTGGGCGAGGCCCTGCGCGCCGCCTACACGCGCACAGGCGCCGCGGTCGCAGCGTCGGGGATCACGGCGATCGCCGGATTCGCCGCGCTGATCGCAACCGACATCCGGATGCTGCGCGACTTCGGCCTCGTCACTGTGCTCGACCTGGCGGTGGCGCTGATCGGAGTGCTGCTGGTGCTTCCCGCGGCGTTGGTCTGGGCGGAGAACGGCTTTGAGCCGTTCGGGCGGCTCGCCAACCGCCTGCGCCGGCGCGGGCGCGAGGCGCCGGCCGCGTCGGGATGACCGAGCCCGATCGCGACACCGACCAAGCGCGCAGGTTCCGCCCCGGCTCGCGGTACTCGATCTTCGTCGGAATCGCGTTCCTGATCGTGGTCGTGGTCGCGACCGTGAACACGTTCAGCACCGAGGAGGGTGGGATTCTCGGCGCCGACGACGAGGCGGGGATGCCGCTGCCCGAGTTCGCCGTCCCGGAGCTGCTCGGCTCGCTCGAGGGCGACGCGAACGTCTTCCAGGACGACTGCGAGACGTCCGAGACGCCCTGTCCGGAGGACGAGACGCGCACGCCGGCGTGCGAGGTCGATCTACCAGAGGTGATCCGAATTTGCGACTACTTCGATCGGCCGCTGGCGCTTTCGTTCTGGTTCACGCGTGGGGCGGACTGCCTGCCCACCCAGGACGACTTCGACGCCCTCGCTCGCCGCTATCTCGACCGCGTCAACTTCGTCTCGATCAATGTGCGCGACGATCGCGACGAAGCGCGCGACATCGTCACGGAGCGCGGCTGGGAGGTTCCGGTCGGCTACGACGCGGACGGCGCCGTCTCCAACCTCTACCGCGTGGGAGTGTGTCCGACCGTCGCCTTCGTCTACCCCGGCGGAATCCTGCGGGACGCGAAAATCGGCAGCGAGGAGCTGAGCCCAGAGCAGATGGTGGCGGAGATCGAGGCGCTGATCGACGAGTCCAGGCTGCGCGCGGAGACGGCGCGATGAACGAGGCAATCACCGAGGCGGGCTGGGTCTCGCCCGAGCTGCGGGAAGAGCTGCCGGGGCTAGGCCTTCGATACGCAATCGTCGAGCGCGGCTCGGGACGCAGCCCGCGCGAGCTCAAGGAACGGCTGCGCGAGCTCGCGGACCGGTTCTCTGGGCCGCAGGCGATCAACCTGCGGCACCAGCCGATCCCGTGGGCCTACCGGGTGTTCTACCGGCACATCGGGCTGGATCCCGACGAGCAACCGACGCCGGTGGAGGAGCTGGCGCTGGAGCGCATGAAGCACGGTGGCTTTCGCTCGCGGAGCCTCCTCGATGACGCGCTGACGATCGCGATCATGGAGTCAGGCGTCGCCCTGCGGGCTTTCGACGCCGACAAGGTCAGCGTTCCGCTCGGCATCCGTTCGAGCGAACCGGGGGAGGAGCTCGAGGGCCGGCCTGGGGAGCTGCCTGCGGGCACGCTCGTGATCGCCGACCAGGAGCGGCCCGTGGCGCTGCTCGTCGGGGCGACCGCGGCGGGACGTGGCGTGGTGCCCCGCAGCAAGCGCACGCTCCTGTGCGCGCTTCAGGTCAAGGGCGTCCCCGACATTGCCGTCGAGGAGGCGATCTGGCTCGCCAGGGGCGTGTTGCGGGGGTAGACTGGCACGACCGTGCCAGCGGTACTCGAGCACGAGAGGCACGATCCCCGGCTCGGAGAGGCCGGTGTCGTTGCTCCGGTTCCCGGGATCAGCGAGCGACGCGTCCGTGACGACCTCAGGGCGCAGATCGCACGGCTGGAGCTTCGGCTGGGAGAGGTCTTCGCGTCCGCCTTTCCCCGCGAGGGGATCGACTGGTATGTCGGCGCGATCGGCGGCCCTCGGGTGCTCGGCATCGAGGAGCTCGAGCGCGTGCGCGATGCGCTCGCCTACCGACTGAGCGAGGCCCAGGCAGAGCTCGCCCGGCGGGCGGACGTCGAGGAGGCCAACCGTGGCGTGCTCGAGTCGATGATCGCCGAGCCCGAGCGGTACCGGTGGGTCCGCGTCTCCAACGACGACATCGGCGAACGCGGCTGTCGCCACTGGCACTCTCGTCCGCGCTGGGGCATCGTCGGGCTGCTGCTCAACTGGTGGCGCGTCAAGGTTTCGTCCGGGTGTCCGTTAGCCAAGGGGCTTCGGCCCCCTGAGCAAGAAACGCCCTGGCGAAGAAACGTCGCAAGCGCCGTCCGCGCCGTCCTCCGCCCGCGCCCGCGGAGGCGTCGGTCAGAGCGCCCGAGGTGCTCCGCGACGGCGCCGCGCGGCGGCGCTCGGCCGCACGGCGGCGCGAGCAAGATGAGCGCCCGCCGGCGCCCTGGGGCTCGTTTCCGCTGGTCGAGATCTGCGTGCTCGTCGGGATCGTGATGCTGGTCCTAGGCTTCATCGTCCAGGGTCAGCGGGGCTCGCTGCTGATCGCAGTGGGCCTGGTGCTCGGCTCGCTCGCGGGCCTCGAGCTCTCCGTGAGGGAGCACTTCGCCGGATATCGCTCACACACCCTGCTGCTGGCCGGCGCCGCGTCGATCGCGGTGCTAGCGGGCCTCTTCTACCTCGGCCCGGAGGAGCTCTCGCCGGGGATCCGGTTCGTTGCGGCGGCGGCGGTGTTCGCCGCGGCCGTTTGGGCGCTGACCGCGGCGTTCCGCCGCCGCTCGGGCCAGGCGTTCAAGCTGCGGTAACCATGACGGACGCGCGCATCACCCACATCGGCGGGCCGACGTCCTGATCGAGGTTGAGGGTGGCGGCTCCTCACAGACCCGACCTTCGACGAGCCGGGCCGCAAAGTACGACTTCGGCTGGGGTACATCGTCGCGCAAGCTCACCGGGCCAGGGGTGGCCGCCGAGGACGTCGGTCCGGTCGGCGCAGTGCTGCTCAGCCACGACCACCACGACCGCTGCGGACGCGACCGAGCTCGTCGGCCTGATTCGCCCACGCGTTGCGATTCCGATCCACTACGAGGGCTGGATGCACTTTCAGGAGGGACGAGACGTGGTCGAGCGGGAGCTCTCGAAGGCGCCCCAAGACATCCGCGAGCGCTTCCAGTGACTGCCGCTCGGGATTGCGAGGGAGGTGGCTGCGTAGCATCCGCGCCCGTGACCCCCGCGGGCGATTCCGGCCTCACGGGCTTCGAGTACGCGACCGTCGAGGTCGGGCCGACCACATATCGCCCGGGCCTCGCGGGGAGCGGCCCGGCGGTGCTGCTGCTGCACGGCTTCCCGCAGACGCATTACTGCTGGCATCGCGTGGCTCCTGGACTCGCCGTCGGCCGCACTCTCGTCGTGTGCGACCTGAAGGGCTACGGCTCCAGCCGATCGGCGCCGGGCGGTGAGCTCGGCGAGGGCTACAGCAAGCGCGAGATGGCGGCCGAGCTGGTCGAGCTGATGGCGGAGCTCGGGTTCCGGCGCTTCCCGGTCGTCGGACACGACCGCGGCGGACGGGTCGCCTACCGCATGGCGCTCGACCATCCCAAGACGGTCGAGCGGGTCGCCGTCCTCAACATCGTCCCGACCTCAGAGCAGTTCGAGTTGATGGCGGCGGAGGCGCCGCTCGAGTACTACCCGTGGTTCCTGCTCGCCCAGCCGCCGCCGTTCGCCGAGCGCCTGATCGGCGCCAGCGCCGAGTACTTCCTGCGCCACACGCTCGACTCGTGGAGCGCGACCCCAGGGGCGATCACCGAGGAGGCGGCGGAGCGCTATCTGCGCGCCTTCACGCGCGAAGCGATCGCCGGGATGTGCGCCGACTACCGAGCCGCGGTCCACATCGACCGGTCGATGGACGCGGACGATCGCGACGCCGGCCGGAAGATCGCCTGCCCGGTCCTCGTGCACTGGGGCGCCGAGGAGGACGCTTCTCCCGACGGCTCGCTGCCGGTCTGGCGCCGCTGGGCCCACGACGTGCGCGGCGGACCCCTCCCGGGCGGCCACTTCATCCCGGAGGAGGCCCCGGACGAGCTCCTGGTCTCGCTGCGGTCGTTCCTCGGTGACGAGCGGGCTCGGCGCTAGGCGGGCGCGCCGGGCCGCGATTGGCGCCTTTGTCACGGTATGCGTGACAAAGGCGTCGTGGCGACGTCGGCTGAATCGACCACGCTCCGGATCGCCACACCACCCCGGAAAGACGAAGCGGGCGCCGGATGGCGCCCGCTCGTCCGTAGCGACGGCTCTTGTCGTCTAGAGCGCTTGACCGCGAAGGATCTTCGCCTCCAGCTCGCTGGCGAGAACGCTGCGCTGGCGCTCGGTCAGCCTCCCGAGCTCGCGGTTCTCGTTCAGAGCCAGCGAAAAGAGGAACTTGCGGACCCGCGTGCGTCCCCATCGGCGCTGGCTGCGCAGCAGCTCGCCGACGGTCATGGTCGAGACCTCCCAGGGGCAGCTTCGGACGACCTCGGCCGCCTCGATGTCTCCCGCTACGATCTCGCGCTTCACGGCGGCACGCGCAAGGCGCACCCGGTTCGCGTGCGCCAGGGCACGCATGTGTTGCGGCATCGCAGGGGCGACGGGCGAGGCAGCTTCCATTCTCACTCCTCCTCCGAGTGGTTACGAGGTTTGCCGGGTCTATCGGCGCCCCCGCCTCCCTTTCGTCCGGTCCTCTCGGTCCAGCCGATCCAGGGTGGGGCGGGACAAAGTCACTCTCCTGTGTCCCGTCCGCTCCCTGCCCCGGGGGCGTGCGGCGCGACTCGGAACCTAAGTCAGGCGGCCGCCGGGAGTCAACCGACAACCGTCATCGAGCAGATGAGTCGTTCGCTATGAGCATGCTTTTCTTGCGCCGGAGTGACTTGTCCGAAACTGGACAAGTCCAACTTCCCCCTAGCGGGGGAACGAGAGCTCCTTTCGGCAGCGCTCCATCGGTCGCTAGGACGACCGGGGAACCTCTGGGAGCTCCTTGATGGTTTCGGAAAAGATCTCAAGCGCCCGGTCCAGGTGCTCGCGCTGGTGGCTCGCCATCAGCGACGTCCGCAGCAGCGCCCCGCACGGCGGGACAGCCGGATGGATGGCGACGTTGGTGTAGACGCCGGCGTCGAACAGCGCCTTCCAGAGCAACACCGCCTGCCAGTCTTCGCCGACCACTACCGGGACGACCGGAGTCGTCGCCGGGGTCCCGTCCGGAAGCGTCCCGGGCTCGACCACTACCAGGCCCAGGTCGCGCAAGCCTTGGCGCAGGTAGGTTGCGTTGTCGAGCAGGCGCGCCATCAGCTCCGGACCCTCGGCGCGAATGATCCGCAGCGCGCCGAGGGCAGCCCCCACGGCGGCCGGGACGGCCGAGGCGGTGAAGATGAACGGCCGTGAGGCGATCCGCAGGTACTCGACCACGTCCGATGGGCCGGCAATGAACCCTCCACACGAAGCGAGGCTCTTCGAGAAAGTGCCCATACGCAGGTCAATTCGGTCCTCGAGGCCGAATAGCTCCGCGGTGCCCGCCCCACGCGCACCGAGGACGCCGACGGCGTGCGCCTCGTCGACCATCAGCCGCGCGCCGTAGCGCTCGCACAGGTCGACGACAGCCGGCAGGTTGCAGAGGTCGCCCTCCATCGAGAACACGCCGTCGACGATCACCATGACCCCGCCGCCATCGCCCGCCGCCCGCTCGAGCATCTTCTCCAGCTTCGGCATCTGGTTGTGGCGGAACGGCCGCAGCTTCGCGCCCGAGAGCTTGCAACCGTCGAGGATCGAGGCGTGGTCGGCCGAGTCGCAGATCACCGTGTCGCCGGGCTCGAGGATCGTGCCGATGCAGCCCACGTTGGCCTGGTGGCCGGTGGTGAAGACGATCGCCTCCTCGGTCCCCATCCACTCGGCCAGCTCGCGCTCGAGCTCGAGGTGAAGCGGGGTCGTGCCGTTCAGAAGCCGCGAGCCCGTCAACCCGGTGCCGTAGGTCTCCAGCGCGTCGCGGGCCGCCTGCTTGACGCGCTCGTCGCCAGTCAGGCCCAGATAGTTGTTGGAGCCGAGCATGATCGTCTCGCGCCCCTCCATCTCCACCACCGGTCCCGCCTCGGAGGTTAGGACGCGGAAATAGGGGAGGAGGTCGGCTTCCTTGGCCGCGGCGAGCTGCTCGGCGCGGTCGTGGGTGCGCGCCTTCTCGAAGACGTCGACCGGCGCGCGGGTCGTCTCGGGCATCCAGGGAAGTGTAGGTTGCGCGCGTGCCCGTCACCGTGCGCCCGGTCGAGGGAAACCGCGACCTCAAGCGCTTCATCGAGCTTCCCTACCGCCTGCGCCGCGAGGACCCCCAGTGGGTGCCGCCGCTTCGCTACGAGCGCCGGCAGTTCCTCGACCGCAGCAAGAACCCCTACTTCGAGCACGCCGAGGCCGAGTACTTCCTGGCCGAGCGCGACGGCGAGGTTGTGGGCCGGATCACCGCCCAGGTCGACCGGCGCTGGGACGAGTTCCAAGGCGGAAGCGATGGCATGTTCGGCTTCCTGGAGTTCGAGAACGACCCCGAGGTGGCACGCGCGCTGGTCGCCGCCGCGGCCGGTTGGGTCCGCCAGCGGGGCCGAAATCGGTTGCTCGGCCCGATGGACTTCACCACCAACGACGAGTGCGGGATTCTGGTCGACGGCTACGAGGATCCGCCGATCGTCCTCCAGCTCTGGCACCCGCCCTACTACGAGGAGCTGCTCGAAGGCCTGGGCATGACCAAGGCCATGGATATGCGGATGTGGGACCTCTGGCTCGGCAAGCTCAAGGAGGGCAACGAGTTCGACCCGATGATCAAGGCGGCGGCCAAGGTGGCGGAGGACAAGGGCGTGGTCGTTCGCAAGATGCGAAAGCGCGACCTCGAGGCCGAGATCGCTCGCTTCATGGAGGTCTACAACGAGGCCTGGACCAAGAACTGGGGTTTCGTGCCGGTTACCGACAGGGAGGTCGCCTTCCACGCCAAGCTGCTGAAGCCGATCCTGGTGGAGGACTGGGCGATGATCGCCGAGCAGAACGGCAAGGTCGTTGGCGCAGCCCTGACGCTCCCCGACATCAACCAGGTGCTCAAGAAGATGAACGGGCGCCTGTTCCCGCTCGGCTGGTGGCACTTCCTCACCGGCCGGCGCAAGATCGACCGGGTCAGGGTGTTCGCCCTCGGGGTCAAGCGCGAGTACCAGCACCTCGGGGTCGCAGCGGCGCTGTATGAGCGCCACCGCGAGACGGCCAGGTACATGCCCCAGAAGGGCGGTCAGACCGGGTGGATTCTGGAGACGAACAAGGCGATGAATCGGGCGATGGAGGGGATGGGGGGGACGATCGCCGCCACGTACCGGCTCTACGAGCTCGGGCTCTGAACCGGCCGGCGCGACGGCGTCGCTACGCTGCTCGCATGTGCCGAAACATCCGCACCCTTCACAACTTCGATCCGCCCGCGACCCAGGAGGAGGTCCACGAGGCCTCGCTTCAGTACGTGCGCAAGATCAGCGGCTCCAACAAGCCCTCGCAGGCGAACGCCGAGGCCTTCGATCGCGCCGTCGAGGAGGTCGCCGCGGCGACTCGCAAGCTGCTCGACTCTCTGGTCACCAACGCTCCGCCGAAGGACCGCGAGGTCGAGGCGGCCAAGCGGCGCGCCAGGGCGCTCGAGCGCTTCGCAGCCTGAGCGGGCCGCCCGCTTAGTCCGAGCAAGCCGCAAGCTCCGGCTTTCCAGACTGCTCTCGTCCCCGGGCGGGATTAGAGTAGGCGCCGTGCCAGAGGAGTTGCTGGAAACCGAGGCGATCGAGGAGCCGGCGCCCGAGGACGGGAACGACAGCGAGTTCGACGTTCGACCGCTGCCCGAGCGCACGGCCACAAATGACGTGTCCGTGTGGAGGGGCGAGGTCCGGACCGCGGCACTCGCTGCCGCCGGCGGCCTGGTCGCCGGCGCGGCCACCGTGGCGGTCGTGCGGGCGACTCGTCCTTCCGCGTCGCGCAAGCGCCCGGCGCGTAGGCGCCGCGAACGCGAGCTGCCGGCGCGGGTGATCGCAAGCCGCTCGTTCCTGGTCGACGTTCACCTCCTGGGCAGCGACCGCTAGCCCATGAGTCAGGCGGGGAGGGCGCCCGCGCTCGAGGTCGAGGTTCGGCCGGCGTGGCCGTACCGCTTGCCGCGCTCCAGCGGGGGCGACGGCGTGCTTCGCAGTCCCCGCCCCGGCATCGCGTGCCGGCTGCTGCACGTGGACGGCGAGCCGGTCGTCGTCCACGTCTGGGAGGCCGGCAAGGATCGGGTGATCTTTCGTGCCTCCGGCGCCGATCGCGAGCGGGTTGGTGTCGCGATCGAGCGGATGCGGTTCGCCTCCGGGGTGGACATGGACCTCACCGAGTTCCACCACCGCTTCAAGCGCGATCCGCTGATCGGCCCGGGGATCGTCAAGAAGCCCTGGCATCGGCCTCGCCGGCGCGCGTGGCCGTGGGAGGCGCTCGCGTGGGCCGTTACGTCGCAGCTGATCGAGGCCTTTCGGGCGGCAGCGATCCAGCGGCGCATCGTCTGGCGCTGGGGCCCTCGACGCGAGATGCAGGACGGCGTCCTCCGCGACGTCCCCGACGCGGCGCTGATCGCCGGGCGCGCGCCGGCCGAGCTGGCGGCGATGGACCTCGCGCCGTCCCGCGCCCTGGCGATGATCCGCTGCGCGAAGGAGGTCGCGACCCGGCGCGTCGACCCGAGCTCCCCCGGCTCCGACCGCCGCCTGCTTCGCATCGCCGGCATCGGCCCGTGGACGGTCCAGTGCCTCGGCGCGTTTGGCCGCGGCGATCTCGACTCGCTTCCCGCAGGAGACCTCGCTTACGTCAAGCTGGTGGGCCGCCTCGCCGGCCTCGGCCGCCGCGCGACCGTTTCTGAGATCGAGGAGTTCTTCAAGCCATACGAGCCCTTTCGCGCCCTGGCCGGCAGCTTCGCCCTCGTCGCCTGGCACAAGACGATCGCCAAGGGCCCGAAGCTCAGGATCGCGGCGTAGCAGGGCCCGCTCGATGAATCTCGCCCCTGCCGTGGGTCTCATCCGGTGCCGACGCCGGCGATCAAGGAGCGAGCAATGAGGAAGATCTTCGCGTTCATCATGACGACCGTCGATGGGTACTACGAAGGGCGGAACCAGGAGTTCGACTTCTGGGTCATCGACGACGAGTTCAACGAGTTCTCGGTACAGCAGCTCGACGAGGCGGACGCGCTCGCATTCGGCCGAGTCACCTACGAGGCGATGGCAGCGTACTGGCCCACGTCTGCCGCGGGAAGAGGACGACCCGAGGGTTGCAACGCGGATGAACGCCATGCCGAAGATCGTCGTCTCACGAACGCTCGATCGCGCCGAGTGAACCAACACGCAGCTCATCAATGCCGCCGAAGACCTTGCGACGCTCAAGCAGGAGCCCGGCAAGCAGATCGCTGTCTTGGGCGGCCCCAATCTGACGGCGAGCCTTCATGCAGATCGGCTTGATCGACGAACTCCGCATCATGGTGAACCCGGTCGTCTTAGGCACCGGCAAGTCCGTGTTCAACAGCGCCAACGAGAGATCGGCCTGAACCTGGTGAAAACGAGGCCGTTGGACTCCGGGAAGGTGCTGCTCTACTACGAGCCCGGGGCTGCCAATGAGCAGTAGAGCGCGCAGGCCACGTCGTAGTTTGGAAACGTGACCGACATTCGGCCCTGTCGCGACGACGAGCGAGACGCGATCTTGGCGATCATCAACGCCGCGGCCGAGGCCTATCGTGGCGTGATCCCGGCTGATCGCTGGCACGACCCCTACATGGACTCGCGCGAACTCGAGAGCGAGATCACGGCGGGCGTTCGGTTCTGGGGCTATGAGGTCGATGGCGAGCTTGTCGGCGCCATGGGCGTCCAGGCGGTCGGCGACGTCGACCTGATCCGCCACGCCTACGTCCTTCCCGACTACCAGCGGCGAGGAGTTGGCGCCGCCCTGCTCCAGCATCTGCTGGCCGAGAGCACCCGCCGCACGCTAGTCGGCACCTGGGCTGCCGCCGACTGGGCGATCCGCTTCTATCGCCGCCACGGATTCGAGCTCGTCTCGCCCAAACAGAAGGACGCATTGTTCAGGACGTACTGGACGATCCCAGAGCGCCAGATCGAGACCTCGGTCGTGCTCGCGAATCCACCACTCGATTCGTCGTGACCTCACGGTCGCGGCATCGGTAGTCGCAACAGTCCCAGCGTTGGCCATGCAGGGCGAAATCCCAGGCGGGCTAGAGGTCCTTGGCGCGACCCCCGGCGTCGGCGACGATCCAGATGTCATCCGCACCGCCTGCGACGTCGATCGCCGCCCGGGTGACCGCGGTGCCGCGGCCAGCGCCTCGGTAGTCGGGGTGGACGAAGACCGACGTGATCTCGGCGGTCGCGCCGTCGCGTGCGAGTTCGGCGAAGGCAACGGGCTCGCCACGCTCTCGCAGCGCCAGGGCCTGCACGCCGCATCGCATCGCGACCTCCTTCGCCTCAGCGTGATAGCCGGCCGGGTCCAGGTCCCCGAAGTCCTCGCGATGCCACATCGCGCGTAGGTCGTGCACGGCGTCGTAGGGGACATCCTCGACTGAGACCTCAGGGCCGGGCGGCAGCGGCTCGGAGTGCCGCATCCAAATCAACGGGTTGACCTTCCAACCCTTGGCTTCGAAGTCGGCCCGCAAGGACTCGCCGGCATCGACTACGTCGAAGTCCAGCTTGCGGTGATCGAGGCCTGCGAGCGCCCGGTCTGCGAATGCCTCCAGGGAGTCCGCACTCATCTCCGGGTCCTCCTCGACGCGTACGACGTTGAAGTCGAAGTAGCTCGGATAGCGCGTCGCCCGCGCGATGGTGCCGTGCTCCCACGGCTCGAGTACATCGCAGACCCTCGCGTGTCCCGCATCGCGCCAGGCCCGCGCGCGGTCCGCAACCTCGCCACTCACCACCGGTGCATCATCGTCTCCGGGAAAGACTGAAGGATTGTGGGTCTGTAGGCCCCAAAGACTTCAGGATTCGGCCGAGAAGGCACACGCCGACGGCCCCGCCCGGCTTCGTTGGCTTTGTGCTAGTCCGGAATCTCGCCCGGCAGCAGTTCGTTCGTCAGCAGGTCGTCGGCAGTGGGGCGGCGTTCGATCAGGCCGCGGTCGGCGAAGAAGCCGGCGAACTCCTCCCACTCCTGGGGATCCATGTAGCCGTAGGGGTGGTTGCCGGTCTCGGGCAGGAGGAGGGGGAGGGTGGCGTCGATCTCGGCCTGGGTGAGCTTCGGGTCGAGGCCATCGCCGGCGGCCAGTACCGCATCGGTCGCCATCGCCGGGTCGTCGACCGCGTCCTGGGTGCCGCGCTCGAGCGCGGCGATGAAGAGGCGGACCGACTCCGGGTCGTCCTCGACCGTGTCCTCGTTGGCCACCAGCACCAGCTCGTCGTAGGTCGGCACGCCGAGCTCGTCGACGGGCACGACCCGCGGATCCTTGCCGCGCTCGGAGAGATCGATCCCCTCGACGTTGAGGAAACCGCCGAGGATCGCGTCGGCGCGCCCTGAGAGCACCGCCGGAAGCAGGTTAAGCCCGACGTCGACCTGTTCGACGGCGTCCGGGGGCACACCCGCTTCGTCGAGCATCGTCTCGAGGAAGTCCGTCTGGTACGGGATCCCGGCCGTGGCGACGGTCTTGCCGCGAAGGTCGGCGACATCGCGGATCTTCGCCTCGGGCAGCGAGATCAGCGAGGTCAGGGGGCTGGGAACGAGGCCCGCGACAGCCTTGACGGGCAGGCCCTGGTCGCGGGCGAGGATCACCTCGGGCTCATAAGAGATCGCCAGGTCGGCGCGACCGGCAGCCACCTGCTTGATCGGCGCGGCCGGGTCGGAGGGGACCTGCGGCTGCACGTCGAGACCCGCCTGCTCGAAGTAGCCGCGCTCGGCCGCCGTGTAGATGCCTGCGTGATCGGGGTTGACGTAGAAGTCAAGCGCGAGCGTGAACGGCTCGGTCGACCCGGCCGAGGTCGTCTCATCCTTCTCGCCGCAGCCAGCAAGCATGGCGCCCGCGAGCGTCACCAGGGCGATCGCGAGGGTTGCGCTTGAGCGTGACCTGAGTCTCAAGGGGTTCCTTTCTATCTACGTCGTACGGCCCGTCGCTCCGCGCCCCCACCAGGCAACGCGCCGCTCGAGCAGGGTCAAGAGCCCGAATAGCGCGATCGCGAACCCCGAGAGGATCACGACCGCCGCGAACAGCCGCGCCGTCTGAAGCTGTGCGGACGCGTTCAGCATCAGATGCCCGAGGCCCTCCGACGAGCCCGCCCACTCGCCGAACACCGCCCCGATCACGGCCACCGCCACGGCGATCTTGGCGCCGCTGAAGAAGTAGGGGAGGGCGCTCGGCGCCTCGAGTCGCCGCAGCAACTGCCCGCGTCCGGCGTCGAGCGTCCGCATCATCTTGACCGCGTCCGGGTCGACCGATCGCAGGCCGTCGAGCGTGTTGACGGTGATCGGGAAGAAGCAGATCAGCGCGATGATCGCGAGCTTCGGGCCGATCCCGAAGCCGAACCAGACGACGAGGATCGGGGCCACGACGATGATCGGGATCGTCTGGGACGCGACGAGGAGTGGATAGAACGCGCGCCGCAGGGCGTCGGAGAGGTGCAGCACGAGCGCGAATCCTGCCCCGAGGACTACCGAGAGCGCGAACCCGGCCAGGACCTCCTGCAGCGTCACCCACGCGTCGTCGGCAAGCAGCTCGCGATCCTCCCACAGCGCCTCTGCCACCTCGCTGGGCGCCGGGATCAGGAACGGCTCGATGTTGAGCGCGTCGGCGAGCAGGTCCCAGCGCGCGGCCAGCTCCCAGGCGCCCAGCAATCCGATGATGATGGCCAGCGGCGGCAGAATCGCCCTCGCGCGGGTCAACGCGATCCCTCCCGCATGGTCCACAGAGCTCCTTCTCGGGTCGCGAGGAAGGTCGGGTCGGTGACCGCCTCGGGTCGCGGGATCGCTCGCGGCGCCGGGGCGGAGAGCTCCGACAGCGCCGTGGCGGGACGGGCCGAGAGCACGACCACGCGATCGCACAGATAAAGCGCCTCCTCGACGTCGTGGGTGACGAGCACCGTGGTGCGCGGCTCGCCCTCCAGCGCCGTCGCCAGCCACTCCTGCATCTCGGCCCTCGTAATCGCGTCCAGCGCCGCGAACGGCTCGTCGAGCAGCAGCACCGGCTTGCCGGCGAGCAGGGTCCTCAGGAAGGCGACGCGCTGGCGCATCCCGCCCGAGAGCTCGTGCGGGCGTGCGTCCTCGAAGCCGGCGAGGCCGAAGCGCTCGAACAGCGGATGAGCCCGGGCACGGGCGTGGGCACGCGAGGCGCCCCGGTTGCGCAGCGCCAACGAGGCGTTGTCGATCGCCGTCAGCCAGGGGAGCAGAAGGTCGCGTTGCGGCAGGTACGCGCAGCGCGCTAGGCGGTCGGACGCCGCCGTCTGGCCGTCGATCCCGATCGACCCGCGGGCGGGCTCCAGCAGCCCGGCGATCAGCTCGAGCAGCGTCGACTTGCCGCAGCCAGACGGACCGACGAGGCCCACGACTTCGTGCTCACCGACCCGCAGGTCGAGGCGTTCGATGACCTCGAGCTCGCCGAAGCGGTGGCCGAGACCGGCGACCTCGATCGCCGCGGGGCCGTCAACAATTTGAGGCTCCTCCACGGGAGCCTCTTCGATCGCCTTCATGCTCCCTCCGCGCGCATTACCGCACAGGTTCCGAGGGTCAGCGCCGGGTGGTCCGATGCCAGAGGCGCTATCTCAGCCCGCTCTCCTGCGAGCCCCCCTGACTTGTCTGCCGCGGAGTCTAGCTCGCGGCCCCCTCCGGCCCCGTCCAGCCGTGCGTGTAGCAGGGAGCGACGCCGCAGACGTTGATCACCGGGCTGGGAGGCTTGTTAATCAGCCAGCCCGCTGCGCACTTCTTCGGCCAGGGCACGCAGCTCTTGAGTGTCCTGGTCGAGACCCCGCCGCGGTGGAGAGTCTTCTGGCGCCCCCGGCTCGTCCGGGTGGGGCTCGGCCGGGTCCCAGTGCTCCGCGAACGGAGCGGGTGGAAGATCGTCTCCGTTCGTGCAGGCCGGATTGGCTGTGGCTGTCCTTGCCATTTCGTTACTCAAATCACTATCTACTGCATTTACTCGTTCGCCGCGAAAGCGGCTCACCGTCATACCTCCGCTACCCGCTGAATCGCCATTCAATCAGACCCGAAAGGAGCATTCTCTCGTGGGTGCGTTGGACTATTCGGCCACGGGAGTGCCGCCGGCCACGACGTTGACGAAGTTCTCCAGGTGCTTGGTGGTCCAGCACTCGAACGCGGCCGTGCAGTGCGGCTCATACGCGGCCATCACCGAGTCCCCGTAGTTCCAGTACAGCCGCGGCTCGGGGTTGAGCCAGAAGGTGCGCCCGGCGCGCTCGGCCAGCTGGGCGAAGACCTGCGCGTAGGGCTCGCGGCCGTTCGTGCGCGCGTCGCCGAGCACGATCACGGTCGAGCGGGGGTCCAGATCGTCGGCGATCAACTCTCCGAACTCGAGCCAGACGCGCCCGTAGTCGGTGTAGCCCGAGACGTCGGCGACCCCGCCTTCGCGGCTGATCCGCTCGGCGATGGCGCGGAAGTCCCGCTCGCGCTCGAAGATCTCGGTGACCTCGGAGATTCGCTCGATGAAGACGAAGCTGCGCAGCTTGCGAAACGAGTCGTGCAGCGCGTGCAGCACGGAGAGGAAGAACACGCTCGCCGAGGTGACGGACGTGGACACGTCGCACAGCACATAGATCTCGGGACGGCGCGGGCGCTTGGGCCGGTACCGCAGGCGCAACGGCACGCCGCCGGTCTCGAGCGACGCTCGCATCGTGCGCCGCATGTCGACGGTGGCGCCGCGCCGGCGCCCGCGCTGCTCGTGGCCGAGCGTGGCGAGCCGGCGCTTGAGCTGCGTTACCGCGCGATGCACGGCGGCCAGGTCCTGCGCCGGGCTGGTGGGGAGCGCGCGATCCAGCTCGGCCAGCGGGCGACTGGGCGTGAGCTTCTCCGTGCGCTCGATCAGCGCTCGCTCGAGCTCGCGGCGCAGGTGGCGCTCAAAGCGCTGGATCTCCTCGCGATCGAGCTCCTGTGAGGCGTCGCCCGCCCGCCCGCCGGCCTGAAGCCCGAGCGTGCGGCGGATCCGCTGCACATCCACTCCCACGACGCCGGAGCCCTCGCCGCGGCGACCGAAGGCGGCGATCGCCAGGCGCGCAAGGTCTCGCATCTCGCCGTCGTTGCCCTCGGCGATCGCCTGGCGCACCGCTTCGCGAAGCTGGTCGACGTCCAGCCGGTCCCCGCCCTCGTGACGGCGCCCTTCGCGGATCTCCCGGTCGAGGGCCTCAGCCTCCGCGGCGCGGAAGAAGAAGCGGTCGAAGAGCAGCTCGAAGACGCGCCGGTCCTCCTGGGACTTGGCGACGGTCGCCGCCAGCGCCTCGCGAAAGTCGGCGGGGTCGGTCCAGGGCACGGTCTCGAGCGCGGCGAAGGCATCGAGGATCTCCGCCGTGCCCACCGCCAGGCCCTCGCGACGCAGCTCCTCGCAGAAGGAGACGATGCGGGGCGCGAGCCCGGGTGGGAGACCGGGCTCTCTCTCAGGAGCCGCTTGCGGCACCGAGATCGAGCTTGCCTTCCTCGCCGAGGCGCACGCCCACGCGCTCTGCGACCAGCTCGAGGTCGGCGCGGTGCTTGACGATGATCGACATCGTGCGCTCGAACACCGAGCTGTCGAGCTGATCGGCGCCCAGCAGCAGCAGCGCCCGAGCCCAGTCGATCGACTCAGCGATCGAGGGCGGCTTCTTGAGGTCGAGCTGGCGCACCATGTGGACCACGTCCACGAGCCTGCGCGCCAGCCGCTCGTCGAGCTCGGGGGCGTGCAGGCGCACGATCTCCATCTCGCGCTCCACCGCGGGGTAGTCGAGCCACAGATATAGGCAGCGGCGCTTGAGCGCCTCGGTGAGCTCGCGGGAGTTGTTGGAGGTCAGCACGACTACCGGCTGTGTCCGCGCCTCGATCACGCCCAGCTCGGGGATCGAGATCTGAAAGTCCGAGAGCACCTCGAGCAGCATCGCCTCGAACTCCTGGTCGGTCTTGTCGATCTCGTCGATCAGCAGCACAACCGGCTCCGACGTGGCGATCGCCTCCAGCAGTGGCCGGGTGAGCAGGAACTCCTCGCTGAAGATGTCCCCGAACAAATCACCTGCCGCCTCCTCTGCTTCGCGACCGGGGGCGGCGGGGTCCCCCCCGGGCTCACCCTCCTTGGACGCCTCCACCTGGATGCGCAGGAGCTGCTTGCGGTAGTTCCACTCGTACAGCGCCTTGGCCTCGTCGAGGCCCTCGTAGCACTGAAGCCGGATCAGCTTGCGACCGGTCGCGCGTGACACGGCCTTCGCAAGCTCGGTCTTTCCGACCCCGGCCGGGCCCTCCACGAGCACGGGCTTGCCCAAGCGCTGGGCGAGGTAGGCGACCAGCGCTGCGGGCTCGTCGGCGAGGTATCCGGCGCGCTCGAGCGCCCCCTTGACCTCCTCGACCGACTGGGGTTCTGCAATCGGGGTCACCGAGCCGATGATAATCAGGCGCCCATGGAACCCCTGTTCGCGTCGGTCCTGCCCGAATCGATCGGCCCGTACATCGCGCTGATGATCGCGGGCTTCGTGATCGGCTCGATCGGGCACGCGGCGCGCTCGCGCTGGCTCGTGCTCGTGGGCGTGATCATGATCCTGCTGGCGACGCTCCTGTTCCCGCTCGCCCTGCAGGTCTTCGAGGACGAGCCGCCGCCTCCCGGCCCGGACGTGCCGATCGCGCTCGCATGATCTCGCCCGCGACGGTTGTCGCAGGGTTGATTCGAGTCTGCTCCGCGGCGAGGATGCGCACATGGGGAAACTCGACGAGCTTGACCTGAGCAAGTCGCTGTCGCGCAAGGACGAGGAGCGGGCGCTCGACCGAGGCTGGGAGCGTCTCGCGCAGCTGCGGTTGACCCTCGGCGGGCTGATCGGCGAGCGGCTGCTCGGACCACCGGTCTGCGCGCTGTTCGAGGGCTGGGACGCCTCCGGCAAGGGCGGTGCGATCAAGCGGCTGGTCTCGCCGCTCGACCCGCGGCATGTGCGCGTGGTGGGGTTTGCGGCGCCGACTCCCGACGAGAAACGACACCACTTCCTGTGGCGCTTCTGGCCCGCGCTGCCGGGCTGGGGCGGGATGGCAGTCTTCGACCGCTCCTGGTACGGGCGGGTGTTGGTCGAGCGCGTGGAGGGGTTTGCGACCCGCGAGCAATGGCTGCGCGCCTACGAGGAGATCAACGGCTTCGAGCGCAGCCTGGCGGCGGAGGGGATGGTCCTGATCAAGCTCTGGCTGCACGTCTCGCCCGAGGAGCAGCTCAAGCGCTTCGAGCAGCGCGCCAAGGACCCGCTCAAGAGCTGGAAGCTGACCGAGGAGGACTGGCGCAACCGCGACAAGCGCCCGCAGTACAGCGAGGCGATCGAGGACATGCTGGCGCGCTGCGACACGCCCGAGGCTCCGTGGCACCTGATCGAGGCCGACTCAAAGCGCTTCGCCCGAGTGAAGGTCATCCAGACCGTGATCGAGCGGATCGAGGACGGGATGCGCGCGGCCGGGCGAGAGCCGCCGCCCCCACTCAGCGAGGCGAGCTGAAGTGGCCGGGACGCCCCTGACGAAGGAGGAGCGCCAGCTTCGCTGGGCGCTTCGCTTGGGCGGGGCCCTGTTCGCGGGCGAGATTCTGCTGTACCTGCTGCCGGCGTTGATCGGCGGCACCCAGAATGACTGGGTGCAGCTGCCGTTCGTGGCCAGCTCGGCGGTCAAGGCGGGCTTCCTCGCGGGTCTGTGCGCGCTCGCCGCCTCCGACATCCGCCGCTTCTCCCGGGTGGTGACGCTGCTGGTCGCCGGGTTCGTGCTCTGGGTGGTCGCCGGGATCGCGATCCTGATCTGGGCCGACACGTCGCGCAGCTACGAGTTGCTCGGGGTCAATCTGACAATGACCGCGATCGTTTGGGTGGGGATCGGGCTGGAGTCGGGACTCGCACTGCTCTACGGCTGGCTTCACCGCCGCGCCGTCCGCGCTCGCTACCGGCTCGGTTACCTCTCCGTGGGCCAGTTCCGGACCATGGAGGCGCTGGCCGAGTCGCTGCTGCCACTTGCCGGAAGCGGGCTCACGCCGGAGCGGGTCGCGGTCAACCTGGACCACTACATGCAGCGCTTCGACGCCCGTCGGAAGTGGGTGATCAAGGCGGCGTTGCTCGGGCTCTCGCTCTACCCGCTGCTCTACTTCCGCCTGCCCCTGACCCTGATCGCCGCCGACGAGCGCCGCCCCTTCCTTCAGCGTCGGTTCGGTGACGACGTCGCCAGGCGCCGCGTGCTCGGATTCCGCTGGCTCGTGCAGGGGATGATCCGCGTCGCCCAGCAGATCACCTACATCGGCTACTACGGCGACCCTGCGAGCCACGAGGAGGTCGGCTACGTCCCGTTCTCGCGCCGGCCCCGGTTCGCCGAGCTCGGGCCCGAGCTTCACCGCCCGCGCACCCCGGTCAGAGCGATGGGCCCGGGCGACGTGAAGGGACCGACGCTGGAGACCGACGTGGCGATCGTCGGCAGCGGCGCCGCTGGCGCGCTGCTCGCCTACCGGCTCGCCGAGGCCGGGCGCAACGTGGTGGTGCTGGAGCGCGGGCGCCACGTCGACCCGAGCGAGTTCACCGAGGACGAGATCGACATGTTCGCGAAGCTCTATCGGGACGGTGCGCTCCAGCTCGCCCGCGACTTCCGGCTACAGGTGCTGCAGGGGATGTGCGTCGGCGGCACCACGGTGATCAACAACGCGGTCTCGATCCCCCCATCCGACGAGGTGCTGGAGCGCTGGCAGCAGCTCGGGGCGCTGAACGGCGAGCTCAGCGCCACCGACGTCCTCGCCAGCGTTGAGAGCGTCCGCAACCTGCTCGACATCACGCCTCAGCCGGACAAGATCCTGCAGCCCGGCGCGCGAAAATTCGTCGACGGCATCAAGGCGCTCGGCCTCGCCGACCAGGCAAAGCGCTTCGAGCCGGTCGAGGCCAACATCTCGGGCTGCCTCGGCTGCGGGTACTGCAACATCGGCTGCGCGTACGGGCGCAAGCTGTCGGCGCTCGACACGCTCTTGCCCTGGGGACAGGAGTGCTTCGGCGACCGTCTCCGGATCCTCGCCGAGTGCACCGCCGAGGGAATCGAGACGGCCGACCGGCACGCCGAGGCGGTCGCCTGCAAGCTCTCCGACGGGCGGGCGCTTCGAGTCAAGGCGCGCACGATCGTGGTCGCCGGCGGGGCGATCAACTCCAGCTATCTCCTGGGCAAGAGCGGGGTCGGCGGGCCTCTGGTCGGGCGCGGCCTCAGCTTCAACATGGGCTCGCCGATGACCGCCGACTTCGACGAGGAGCTTCGCTCCTACGACGGGCTGCAGATCTCGCACGTCTTCGAGCCCGCCGGCGAGCCGCGCTGGCTGATGGAGACCTGGTGGAACCCAGTGCTCTCGCAGGCCGTGGCGATGCCGGGCTGGTTCGAGGACCATCGCCGCAACATGCTGCGATACGCGCACATGACCGCCACCGGCGTGCTCGTGGGCACGGCGTCCACTGGGAAGGTCGAGCCGGCGCTGTTCGGGGGCGCGGACGTCGTCTTCGAGCCCAATCAGGCCGACCTGCGCGAGCTGATCGAGGGGTTGAAGCTGGCCGGGCGAATCTACCTCGAGGCCGACGCCAGGCGGGTCATGCCCGCGACCTTCGTCTACCACGAGTTCCGCGAGC
This sequence comes from Actinomycetota bacterium, assembly GCA_046728015.1. GTDB lineage: Bacteria > Actinomycetota > Thermoleophilia > Solirubrobacterales > 70-9 > DATAFO01. The sequence continues at coordinate 10,096 of JBKPDQ010000103.1, read as the reverse complement.
CGGACGACCTCGAGCGCCTGGACGACATCGTCGCCGACAACTCCGACATCCAGCTCGGCACCGGCCACCCCCAGGGCGGCAACGCGCTCAACGCCAGCCCGGAGCGGGGCGTTGTGGATCCCGCGGGCTTCCGCGTGCACGGCTTCAGCAACCTCCACCTCTGCGACGCGAGCGTCTTCCCAACCTCGGTCAAGGTCAACCCGCAGCTGACCACGATGGCGCTGGCGGAGTGCGCGGCCCCGAGAATCGCCGCAGCATCGGCCTAAGCCTCGCGGCGGCGTCAGCTCACTGCCGAATCGCCGCGATTCGCGCTTACTTCTCGCTACGCGAGCAGAAAGCGCCAGGGGACGGCCAGCGGCACCCTCATAGCGGGATCGCGACGCGGTCTTCAACCGTCGGCGCGGTTTCGTCCTCGGGCCAGCCGGTGACGCCGTAGGCGGTGATCTTGAGCTCGGTCGGGGTGACGTCCAGGCGCAGGAAGCTCTTGAAGAACGGGGGCGTTGTCGCCTCGGCGAGCTCGGACATGACCCTGCTGTAGGGCCAGCTGCGGTAGGTCAGCTTCGCAAGCGCCTCGGTCTTCGCATCAGGCTTGGCGGCGCGGGCGCTGGCGTGGGTCGGCTCCATGCCAAGCTCGCTGGCGAGCCAGTTGGCGGTCATGTCGGGATCGATGTTGGCGCGATGCAGCCACGGCAGCGCTGGGATCGCACGCCAGCCCGACACGAGCACCGCGAGCGCGATCAGCAAGAGGGCGCCCGCGAACGCCGCCAGCGCGCCGGCAGTGATCCAGCCGACGTGCTGAAGGGCCACCAGGGCCACGCCGGCTCCGACCGCGCCGACCACAGCGGGCAGCCAGCGCGCAAACCAGAACTGCTGCAGCCGGCTGAGCAGGGTCACGCTCGCCCAGAGCGCCACCAGAGCCGCGCCGACCAGCAGCGGGACCTCGGCATCGAACTCGAACTCACGCGCGATCACGACGGCGATCACCGCGATCCCGATTGCCAGGCCGATGCCGATCCGCACCGATTGCGGCAGGAAGTCGCGCACGAGGTAGTAGGCGACGAGGCCGACGACAGGGACCGCCACCGCGATCACGCTGGTCAGCGCCAGCTTCCAGATCCAGTCGTCCCAGGCGCCGCCGAGGAGGTTGCCCGCGATCGCGAGCAGCACGCCCGCGCCAAGGGCGAGCGTGGTCGCGGTCAGGGTCCGGAACCCAGGCCTGGCGAGGCGGTTGGACGCCGCGACGGCTGCCGCGGCCACCCCGGCGGTGAGTGCGAGCGTCAGCGGCAGCACCCAGAGCACGTTGCTCAGTCGCGCGTCCTCGAGCTGTTCCAGGCGCTCGTCGAAGCCGTCGAGGAGCCCGAAGAAGACGCCGACCAGCGCGAGGACCACCGCCAGCGCGATTCCCAACGCGATCGCGAACCCGGGGGTGAAGCGGCGCCCAAAGCGGGCCAGCGAGTCGCCGCGCAGCGGATAGCACCAGAACGCCTCCTCTGAGATCGGCGCAACGTTCCTCGGCATCTTCTTGCCCTGCGGCCGCGTGCGGTTCTCGCGCGGATCCAGGTGCACGCGGCCGAACCGGTGGGTGGCGCTGAGGTACGCCCCGCCGCCTCCCGCGACCACGTATTCGAGTCGGCGCACGGAGGAGTCGGGCGTGTCGAGGCCCGGCGGCGGCCCGTCCTTTGCGGTGCCCGCGTCGTTGATCAGCACCGAGTAGCGCTGGTAGTTATGGATATCGCCGCCGATCACCGCCACGTACCTGTGCGCCGGCTCGCGCACGATGTCGTCGACGGTTCTCAGCCTTCCGACCTCGTCGTAAAGCCCGGCGTAGTCGTCGGGCCCCCAGTCGATCTCGCCCGGCCGATAGTCGCCGTCGACGTAGATTGGCTTTCCGGTGATCAGCAGCTTCGGGCGCGGGTCGCGCGAGACGTCGCGAAGCCAATCGCCCTGCTCGCGATCGAGCTTGCCGGTGATCCCTGTGTCGACGCAAACGATCAGCAGGCTCGGCGTGTCGAGCGTGAAGTACGGCGCCGGCTGTGCCGGCTCCCACGTCGCTTCCGCGCCCTGCTGCTCGAGCTGGGCCCGGGCTCGACGCTCGTAGAGGAGCTCCGGCAGGTTCGGCGGCGACGGCTTGCGCCACAGGGTCTGGGCCAGGCGCTGTTTCCACGTGTAGCTGCCGCCCCGATACGCCACCGGCGGCAGCGGCTCGGCGCCGCAGAAGTGGAACATGAAGCCGTTCAACCCGTCGTACCAGTCGTGGTTCCCCGGGATCGCGTAGATCGGGCTGCGGTAGCGCTCGTACGGCAGAAAGAAGCCATCGATGTAGTCGTTGATGTCGCCCGCTGGATAGATGACGTCGCTGTCGATGACCATGAAGTCGGTGTCCTCGCACGTCGCGAGCATCGGAGCGACGACGGCGTACTGCGATGCGTCCTGTTCGCCCGGGTCGCCGACGAGCACGAACGAGAACCGCTCCCTCGCCGCGTGCGCATCGACCCGTGGCATCGCGCCCAGGCGACCGGCCGCTCGCTGCGCGGCGAGCCAGCGCGGGCGCACGTCGTTGACGAGGTCGTCGAGCCCCTTGGCGATCTTGTCGTTGACTGACGCCAGCAGCGGCGTGGGGCTGATCCAGAAGAAGTTCACCCAGCGCGTGCGCTTGCGGCGCTTCAGCAGCCGCTCCCAGACCGTGCCGTAGCGCCATTCGGCGCTGTGGCGCGGCGGCTCGGCCCTCCAGCCGGCTTTGGCCGCGCTCTCGCGGGAGTTCCCGGAGCCGGGCGGGGGTGTGAGAGGCGTTGCCAATCTCGGCCGGCCCACGTCTATCACGGGCGCCGGCGCGCAGGCAACAGGACTCGAGAGGCTCACGAAGGCACGCACCGCTGCCGAGCCGGCCCGGCGCGAGGCTCAGCGCCACCGCGCGGAGCTCGCGGATCGCCTCAGGCGCGAGGCCGCCGAGGCGGCGCAGGCCGCCGCAGAGCGCGCCGCCGCCAGGCGCTCGGTGAGAACTGTGCTACTCGCCGCTGGCGGGTGCTCCCGGGGGCGCGTAGCGGTGGTGGATCGCCAGCGCGTTGCCATCCGGGTCGCTGAAGAACGTCTGATGGCAAACGCCGGAGTCGAGGATCTCCCCCTCGAACTCGACACCGCGCGACTCGAGCTCGGCGCGCGCGGACTCGACGTCGTCCACGCGCAGCTCGATCGGGTGGACGTGCGGCTTGAACTCGAGCCCGAAAGCAGCGGACTGCATCACCGCGATGGTGAGGTTCCCTGTCTCGAACTCGGCCGCGGGCATGTTGCCCCAACGCTTCGACTCCGGCAGCCCAAGGACGTTGCCGTAGAACTCGACGGCGGCGTTGAAGTCGCGGGTGCCGACGGTGATGAAGTCGGTGCCGGTGATTAGGGATGTCTGGGTGGCCATGGCGCTCGATGATAGGAGGGCCGGGGCCGACGGCGCGCGCGCCACCGGCCCTCTGCCCCACGAAACCGTCTGGCTCAGAGAACGGGCAGGTACCGCTCCAGCTCCCACCGGGAGACCTGAACGCGGTACTCCTCCCACTCCTCGCGCTTGAGATCCACGTAGCGCTCGAAGATGTGGTCGCCGAGCGCCTTGCGCACGAGCTCCGAGCCCGCCAGCTCCTCGATCGCCTCGCCGAGCGTCTCCGGGAGCTGCTCGATGCCGCGCGCCACTCGCTCGTCGTGTGATAGGTCGTACAGGTTGGTCTCCATCGGCTCCGGGCACTCGTAGCCGTGCTCGATCCCCTCGAGCCCCGCGTGCAGCATCGCCGCGAACGTCAGGTACGGGTTGCAGGACGGATCGGGACAGCGCAGCTCCGCGCGCGTCGCCTGCTCCTTGCCCGGGTGGTAGACCGGCACGCGGACCAGGGCCGAGCGGTTGCGCTGCGACCACGCGCAGTACACCGGCGCCTCATAGCCCGGCACGAGTCGCTTGTAGCTGTTCACGTTGGGCGCGAACAGAGCGGCGATCTCCCGCGCGTGGCGCAGAAGGCCCGCGATGTAGGCCTTGGCCTTGTCGGACAGGTGGTACTTGTCGTCGGCGTCGAAGAACGCGTTCGATCCGTCCGAGAACAGGGACTGGTGGGTGTGCATCCCGGACCCGTTCTCGCCGAACAGCGGCTTCGGCATGAAGGTCGCGTACACCCCGTACTGCTGCGCGATCTCCTTGACGACGATGCGATAGGTCATCGCGTTGTCGGACATCCGCAGGCCGTCGGCGTAGCGCATGTCGATCTCGTGCTGGGACGGGCCGACCTCGTGGTGCGTGTACTCGACCGGGATCCCGACCTTCTTCAGCGCGTTGACGGTGTCGCGGCGCAAGTCGGAGCCGGCGTCGAGCGTCGTGAGGTCGAAGTAGCCGCCCCTGTCGAGGATCTCGGGCAGGCCGTCCTCGCCCAGCTCGTCGTTCTTGAAGTAGAAGAACTCGAGCTCGGGGCCGAGGTAGAAGGCGTCGAAGCCAAGCTCTGACGCGCGGGCCAGCGCCTTGCGCATCACGAAGCGCGGGTCGCCCTCATAGGGCTCGCCGCCGGGCTTCAGCACGTCGCAGAACATCCGCGCGACGTTGCCCTTGTCGCCGTCGGTGCGCCACGGCAGCACCGTGTAGGTGTCGGGGTCGGGCATCGCGACCATGTCCGACTCCTCGATCGCGTTGAACCCCGTGATCGACGAGCCGTCGAAGCCCATGCCCTCCTCGAGCGCTCCTTCGAGCTCCTCGCGGCCCACCGAAAAGCTCTTCAGCTGACCCATGATGTCGGTGAACCAGAATCGGATGAACTCGACGCCGTCCTCCTGGACGCGGCTGAGCACGTCCGAAGGACTGCCGCTCGGCTTGGTTGCGGTTGCCATTCCTTGTCTTCCTCCTTGTTGAAGTGGTGTGGATGCGCGCCGCCGACAGCAGGCGGAGGGTGGCAATTTAGAGCCGCGCCTCCACCTGCTGCCCGCTGCCCCTAGACGGCTACCTCGGCCTCGGTGTGGGCTTGGAGAACGGCCTCGCCCTCCTCGCCGGTGCGGATGCGGATCGCCTCCTCGACGGGGAGCACGAACAGCTTCCCGTCGCCGACGTCGCCCGTGCGCGCGTGCTTGAGGATCGTCTCGACGACAAGGGGCTTGTCCTTGTCCTCGACCACCACCTCGAGCTTGAGCTTGGGCCGCACGTTGACGGTCAGGCTCGAACCTCGATAGTGCTCGACGATCCCCTTCTGGCGACCCGAGCCCTTGACCTCACCGATCGAGAGGGAGGGGAAGCCCCTCTCGAGCAGCTCGGCCCTGATCGGCTCGAACGCCTCGTGGCGGATGTACGCCTCGATCTTCTTCATGGCCTCTCCTATGCCTCGCTCGGCTGTTCGGCGGTCATCGCCGACACCGGCGCCGGGGACGGGGCGGGTGCCTTAGCGGTTGCCGGTCCAGTCACGCCGCCCGGATACTCCTCGGGCGGAATGAACTGCTCCGGATACCCATACATCCCATGCTCGGAGATGTCCAGCCCCGCGTCTTCCTCGGCCTCGCTGACCCGCAGGCCGATGACCCTCTTGATCGCCCAGAAGGTGGCGAAGCTGGCCGCGAACACGAACGAGAACGCGACCACGACACCGAGCGCCTGGGCACCCAGCTGCGCGAAGCTGCCGGAATAGAACAGGCCACCGATGAACTCGCCCTGGTCGTTGGTGACGCCGAAGGCGTTGTAGCTCGACAGCCGCGGTGAGCTGAAGAGCCCGCACGCCAGCGTGCCCCAGACTCCCGCCAGGCCGTGCGCGGACAGCGCGCCGACCGGGTCGTCCAGGATCTTGTCGATCGCGAGCACGCCCACGACCACGATCACGCCGGCGACCGCGCCTATCACCGGCGCCGCCCAGAGCTCGACGTACCCCGACGGCGCCGTGATCGCGACCAACGCGGCGATCGCGCCGTTGCCGATCATCCCGATGTCCAGCGTCTTCTGGAGCAGACGACTGGTCGCGGCCGCTGCCACGACACCGGCTGCCGCGGCCAGGTTGGTGATGATCAGAATTTCGGGAAAGCGCCCGTCGAGCGCGTTCAGCGTCGACCCCGGGTTGAACCCGAACCAGCCGAGCCAGAGGATCAGCACCCCGAGCCCGAACAGCGGCATCGAGTGACCGGGAATCGGGCGCGGCCTGCCCTCGGCGTCGTACTTGCCCTTGCGGGCACCGAGCAGCAGCAGGGCGGCCAGGGCGCCGGTGGCGCCGATCAGGTGGACCGCCGTCGAGCCGGCGAAGTCCTGCATGCCGATGTTTGACTGCAGCCAGCCGCCGCCGAACACCCAGTGAGCCCCGATCGGGTAGATCAGGGTCGAGAACACCAGCGCGTAGATCATGTACACGCCGAACTTGATGCGCTCCAGCGTCGTGCCCCAGACGATCGCCAGAGACACGGCGCAGAACACGAACTGGAAGAAGAACTTCGACTCGACGGTCGCGTCGGACAGCCCCATGACGGGGAACGCGGTCAGCGGATCGCCGAAGTCCTTGAGCAGGAACCCGGTGTCACCGATGACCTCGCCGGCTCCGAACGCGAACGCAAAGCCGCACACGTACCAGCCAAGCGCCGCGATCGAGAAGTTCGTCAGGATCTTCGCGATCACGGTGCCCGCGTTCTTGCCTCTGGAGAACCCGATCTCCAGGAACGCGAAGCCCGCCTGCATGAACATGACCAGACAGGCGGCCAGGATCACCCACAGCGAGTTGATCGCCACCGAGTCCGGCAGTACGCCGTTGGTGGCGGCCTCAAGCGTGTCCGCACTCGCAATGGCGGGAAAAGCCAACAGGCCTCCCGCCCCGAGCGCCAAAGCGCCTAGGTATCTACGTCTCATCTAGTTGATTCCTTCCTTGCCCTCCCAGAGCGTCAAGCCCGGGCGTCGCGGTTCACTCGCGACGAAGGTAGGAACTGGCGTCCGGTGAGTCTTTATCCGCCTGTCGAGACTTCGGCGGCGGCGCTTGTACCCGGTGTCGAAACTGCCTGCATAGGAGCGTGGCCGTTGCGGGCGAGGACCTCGAGCTCGCCTCCCTCCATGCCCATCTCGACCATTATCGGGTCGCCGCCGAGCTCGTTCCAGAGACGCCTCGCCGAGGCGTGGAAATCGTCGAGGAACTCGTCCGAATGCAGCGGGTCGTGGTGGAAGAGCAGGAGCCGGCGCGCCTCGACGCGGCGCGCGAAGGTGAGGGCATCGCTGACGGCGGAGTGCCCCCAGCCGACGTGCGCCGGGTACTCCGCGTCCGTGTACTGGCAGTCGTGGATGAGCAGGTCAGCATCGCGCGCCAGGTCGAAGCCCGAGATCCATTCCGGCTCCAGCTGAGAGAGGGAGGCGCCGAGCGCCGGCTCGTGATCCGGGATGTAGCAGACGGTCGTGTCCCCGTCCGAGATTCGGTAGCCGAGCGTGGGCCCGCGGTGTGTCACGGCCTCGGAGCGGATCTGCGCGCCCCCGAGCTCCCATTCCGTGGCCGGCGTGTCGCGGAAGGAGACCGAGCACGGGAGCTCGCGCACCTCGACCGGCGACAGCGGCGCCGATATGTAGCGCGCCACCCGGTCCTCCAGCGACGCCTCGGGCGAGGACGGCCCCCAGATGGTGATCTCCGCGTCGGACCTGAAGCACGGGGGGAAGAACATCAGCCCCTGGATGTGGTCCAGGTGCAGGTGGGTGAGCAGGATGTGGATCCGCGAGCTACCCGTGAGACCCAGGCCTAGCGTCCGGATACCGGTACCGGCGTCGAGGATCAGCTCCTCGTCGCTGGCCAGCGTAAGCTGAACGCAGGACGTGTTGCCGCCATAGCGGTTCATGTGCGGCCCGGGAGCTGGCACCGATCCGCGAGCGCCCCATACCTTCAGCTTCATCTCTTCCCCCCTTATTCCTCGTCACCGAGTGGCCAAAACATGATCATCGCTCCCGAGGAGCCCGAGTCCGAGGCGACGATCGGAAACGCGCTGGCCTCGATCGCTTGCTTTGAGCCGCGCGCGGTGCGGATCACAAAGTCGCCGTGTGCCGGCCGTCCGGCGCGGATCGCCTCAGTGATCGCCAGCTGATCCACTGCCAGCGGCTTGCCGTTGCTGTCCATCGGCCCGAAGGTCGTGGTCCACTCCTCGGCGCTCATGCGACCCACGTCCTCGAACGATCGGCCGAGCAGCGCCGCCGCCGCCTCGTTGTAGAAGACGACCGCCGCTTGATCGTCGATGAGGAAGGCCGGGGTCGAGATGCTGGTCAGCAGGTTGCGCGCCAGGATCAGCTCCAGCGGGCGCTGGCCGCGAGGCGAGTCCAGGGCCTCCATGTGCTCATTCTTACCACCCTTGGCATCGCTGGACCGCCCTAGGGCCTGGGTGAGCTCAAGCGTGCGTCAGGCACCGCCGATACGTCGGGGGAGGTGCTTTCGCGGGACCGTGACAGGCTTGCGGCCGAGCTGGCCGCTGCGCGCCAGCGCATCGGCGAGCTCGAGACGGAGCTCGCGCGCGCGGCCTCGCGGGATCCGATCACTGGCGAGCTCCTGACCCTCGCGGCGTTTCGCGCCCAGCTCGAGCTCGACGTCCAGCGCGCAAAGCGCTACAAGCGCCCGCTCTCGGTCGCCGTGCTCGACATCGACCGCTTCCGGCATCTCAACCTCAAGCACGGCTACGGCGCAGGCGATCTGCTGCTCGGCGCGGTGGGGACGATGATCGCAGCGCGCACGCGGGGCTCGGACCTCGCGTGCAGGATCGGCGGGGACGAGTTCGCGATCATGTTCGCCGAGACGAGCGCGCCTCGAGCGGCGGATGCAATGCAGCGCGTGCTCGTGGAGATGGAGGACCTCGACGCCGGCGGGGTGCGCGGACACTCGGCTTCGGTCGGAATCGCGGCGCTGCAGCCCGACCAGTCGCCGGAGGCCCTGCTGGCCGCTGCGGGATCGGCGCTTGAGCAGTCGCGGGCCGCCGGCGGCGGCCAGGCGGTGATCTTCCGGGGCGCGGACCATGAGTCGGAGGACGCGCTGGCCTCCGGGCACGGCGACGTGATCGCGGCGCTCGCTTCGGCGCTCGGCGAGCGGGACCGTTACACGGGGGAGCACTCGGAGTCCGTCGTCGAGCTGACCGCGAGGGTGGGGGAGGCGCTTGCGCTCGACTCTGAGGAGATCGCTCGGGTCCGAACGGCCGCGCTTCTGCACGACATCGGCAAGGTGGGCGTCCCGGACGAGATCCTGCACAAGCCCGGGCCCCTGGACAGCCGGGAGTGGGCGATCATGCGCCAGCATCCGGTGATCGGGGAGCGGATCGTCCGCGTGATCCCGGGCATGGGCTCGATCGCCCGCATCGTTCGCCACGAGCACGAGCGCTGGGACGGCGCCGGCTACCCGGACGGCCTGGCCGGGGAGGCGATTCCGGTCGGCGCCCGCATCATCCTCGCCTGCGACGCCTACCACGCGATGACGTCGGACCGCCCGTACCGGCAGGCGATGTCGCACCGCGAGGCAATGGCGGAGCTGACCGCCAACGCGGGCAGCCAGTTCGACGCGAACGTGGTCGAAGCGCTCGTCGGCTACCTGTACGGCCGCCGACAGGCAGGCCTCGCGGCGGTGTAGAGGCCGCTGGCTATTCGCGACCGGTGTGAGGGCCGGCGCGCCAGGGCTCGCGCGCCGGCGCTCGCTAGTTCAGCTTGCCGATCTTGAAGATCTGCATCGCCCCGCTTACCAGGCGTAAGTTTCAGTGTTCATGCGGGTTTTTGGCCCGCTGAGTCCCGCTGAAACCCGCCTAATTGGTGCGCGACTGGGGCGCGACTGGGGCGGGCCGGCGCGACGTGCCGCACACCGAGCTGCCTGAGATCGCTGCGGCGCGAGTCGAGGCGCTCGACCGCCGGCTGCGCCGGCCGGCCGAGCGCCGGCGGGTAGAGCGGATCGGGATCGCGCTTCGTTAACGAGGCGCAGCCGGCGCGAGTGCTGGTGTCCGGACCGAACTTTCCAAAAACACCCGCTTTGCATGGAAAGCGGTAGAAGCGATGGATCGCGAGATACTGCACGGGCGATGTCGCAGGAGAACGTCGAGACCGTCCAACGCGCCGTCGAGGCGTGGAATGCCGATGATCTGGACGCCTTTTTGGCCGAGCTCGATGCCGACGTCG
>JBKPDQ010000102.1:0-20876 GCA_046728015.1 Actinomycetota bacterium | reverse complement strand
GCCGCGACGGGATGGCTCGCGAGCAGCCGGCGGCAGAAACCGTGGATCGTCGTCACCCAGGCGCGCTCTGTCTCGCGGGCGGCGCGACCGAGTCGAGTCGCTCGCTCCCCGTCACCCCCGTCTCGGGCGGCCGCCGCCCGCACCGACAGCTCGCGACGGACGCGCGCGCGGAGCTCGGCGGCCGCGCGCTCGGTGAAGGTGAAGGCGAGCACGGTCTCCGTTCCGAGCCCGTCGGCGTCCACCGCCTCGCAGTAGCGGTCGACGAGCACTCGGGTCTTGCCCGTGCCAGCCCCCGCCTCGCAGAGGACGTCGCGATCGCGGGCGGCGATCGCCGCGGCTTGCTCCGGGGTGGGGGCGTGGACGTCGCTCACGGCGCGCCGTTTCCGTTCTCGTCGCCCTCGCCCTCGATCTCCTCGAGTCCGATCGCGCGCTCGAGCCGGCAGATCGGCTGGAAGGTGCAGTACGTGGGACAGGCGCCGCCGTGGGGCTCTCGGCCGATCAGCCCCGCCCGCATCGCGGCTGCCTTCTCGGCCGCCTGGGCGCGGGCCCGCTCGAGCTCCGCCTCGAACTCGTCGGCCTCACAGGGATCGGTGCGCACCAGCGGCAGGCCCTCGAGTCGCGGGTCGTTCTTGACGACCATGCCGCGCGGCTTGCGCTCGTCGCGGGACCCGAGCGCGTGGTAGAGGCCGCCGATCGGATCGAGCTCGAGGCGCTCCCGAGCCGCCAGCACGTACAGCTGGAGCTGGAGCTTGCCCTGCTCCTCCCAGGCCTTCCGCCCGGGCACCTTGGCGCTCGTCTTGTAGTCGCGCACGACCGCGGCGCCGTCGGGCGCCACGTCGACTCGGTCGATGCGGCCGTGAAGCGTCGCGCCGCCGAGGTCGAGCCCCTCAGGACAGTCCTCGTCCTCGAACCCGAACGACGCCTCGAGCAGATCGGGGCGCGGACGCAGCTCGGTCTCGAGCTCCGACTCCTCCTCCAGGAAGCGGGCGATCTGTGCGCGCAATCGCGCGAGCGCGACGGAGTCAGGCGGCTGGTCCGGGCGCAGGCCCTTCTCTAGCGCCACCTCTTCGATCAACTCGCCGAGTCGTTGCTTCCAGCGTCCGAGGTCGCCCGGGCGCGGGATCGAATCCGATCCTGGCGGATCCCTGTAAAGCCGCTCGAGCGCGTCGTGCGCCACCGTCCCGAGACGCAGGGAATCGCTTACCGGATCGAGGCGCTCCGGACGGAGCTCGTGGTCGACGAACCAGCGGTAGGGGCACTCGAGCCAGCTCTCCAGTGTGCTGGCGCCGATCTGCCGCCTCTCCGAGAGCTCGGCGAGGATCGCCGGGACCGTGAGGGGACCGGGGAGTGTCGGCTCCACCCGGGGCCCAGCGAGCGCCAGCGAGCGGGCGAGATGTCGCTCGGTCGGCGCTTCCGAGGGCTCGAAGACCACGCGTTCGAGCCCGCGCCGCCGGGCGACCGGCACGCGGTCCGTGGCAGCGACGCCCAGCAGATCGAGCACCTCGTCGACAAAAGGCGAACGCGCGGCGGGCGTGCCGTCGTCGTCGCAGTACTGCCAGCTCAGGTACAGCCGCTCGGTGGGGCGCGAGACGCAGGCGTGAAACAGGTAGCGCTCCTCGTCGTGCGGATCGCGGCGAACGAGGCTGGAGATGCCCAGCGCGCGGCGCCGCTCGTCCGAGAGCAGCGGGTCGCCGGTGACGCGGCGGGGGAACTCGCCCTCGCCCAGGGCGGCGCAGAAGAGATAGCGGGCGCGACCCGCGCGCATCCGATACGGGTCGAGGATGCGGACTCGGCCATCGGTCGGCCCGCGCCACAACGGAACCGAGGCCGACTCGATTGCCTCCAGCGCCTGGGGCAGGTCGGGCGGCTCGCAGTCCGGGAGCTCGCCGATCTCCGCTAGCTCGCCGCAGAGCTCGGCGGCGACCACGGCCGCCCGCAGCTCCAACGGCTCAAACGGCGGGCTGTCGTGGGCGGCTCGTGCTCCAGGAACGGCGGGCGCGACGCCGGCGTGCGGGGCCTCGGCGAGCTCCCGCGCGATCGCGGCCAGAGCGCGCATCCGCGCCACGGGCTCGGACGCCGCCTGCAGGCGGGCCAGGTGCCGCGGCGAGGACTCCCAGCTGGAGATCGCCTCCCCGACGGTCTCGGGCCGGCGTCTGCGAATCGTGCGCTCGAGCGCGTCCGCCACTCCGGCGGGCCGGTCGGGATCGGACCGCAGGTGGTCGAGCAGGTCGCTCGGCTTGCCGCCTGCGCCGGCAGCCCGGCACAGGGCCGCCAGCGAGCGCCCGACGGCGGTGCGATCGAGTGGCGTTGACGCCTCGATCGCCACCGGGATCTCCAGGCGCTCGAGGATCCGGCCCAGCGTCGGCGCTCGCCTGGCCGCGTCGCGGACGACGATCGCAATCTCGTCGGGCTTGACCCCCGCGGCCAGCAGTCGCGCCACCTCCGCTCCGATCGCCTCGGCCTCGCCGAGCTCGCCCGCGCACTCGAGCATCACGACGCCATCGTCCGGCGCCACTGTCGGTGCGCCCGGTTCGAACAGATGGCGATCGAGGTGGCGGAGGCTGACGACGTCTGTGTAGCCGCGATCGTGTCCGACCTCCTCGGCCACGGTGGCGCCGAGCTCCTCGCGCAGCTCCGCGAGCAGCGCGGCGCGGGCAACCAGCGCCTCCCGGTCGTCGTAGTTGACCGCGGCCACCACGTCGGTTGCCTCGCCCAGCACCGCCACCAGCTCGAGCTGGGCTCGGGTGAGGTCGTCGAAGCCGTACACGAACACGGGCCGCCCGCCCCACGCCTCCGCGTTGGCGCGCAGCGCGCCGAGGGTGGCGATCGCGCGCGATCCCGCGTCGCTGCGGCCGGCCCGGTCGCGCAGGTCCACGTACGCCCGGTATAGGGCAGCCAGCTCGAGCTCATAATCGGGGTCAGGGAGCTCGGCGGCGGCGGACTCGAGTTCCCTCGGATCGACCAGCGCCGCCTCCAGCTCACCCACGAGCGCCTCGAGCGCCGGCACGAACCCCGGCCGTCGAGCCGAACGGGCCAGCAGGCGCAGCGGAGTGGCCGTCGTCGCCGCCCTGAGCAGCGCCAGCCGCTGCGGCGCCGTGAGCGGCGGCGGCAGCCGCAGGCCCGCCATCCGCGCAGCGTCCTCGAACAGCGAGCCGAAGGTTCGAATCGCCAGGCCCAGCACCGCTCCTCGCGGCTTGCACAGCTCGCGCTCGAAGCGGGCCGCGTCATCCCCGGTCGGGACGATGAGCACCGGATCGCGATCCAGGCAGGCCTCCAGGCGCTCGCGCACCTTCACCGCGCGACCGGAATTCGGGGGTCCGACGATCACCGAGATACCCATTGGCTCTCAGCATAGGTCGTGGTCTGGCGGGTTCCCTGACGCCCGATTTTGCCGTCCACCGCCGTAACTATCTTGCGCGCCGATCGCCCATGCTCTGCTTCATCGACCCAGCTGACGCCATTCGGGCCATCGCCGACTCAATCGGTCGCGAGGCGCGTCGTCAGCTGCTCGGCGAGGCCGTTCGAGCCTGGGTGGACGAGATCCCGGACGACGAGCTCGAGGCCCACTACGCGAAGGCGATCTCCGAGCTCGACGAGCACGACATCTCGATGCTCGCCGCCTGGCACGCCTCGATGGACGTCGGCACTCCGCTTCCCAACCGCGACTTCCTGATGGGCGCCTTCAGCTCGTTGGGCGCGCACCGTCGCGAGGCGCTGAAGCTCGCCGCCGGCTTCCGCGGGGAGGAGGCGGTCGACCGCGGCGTCACCGAGGAGGTGGCGCTTGAGACCGTGCTCGACTGGCTCTCGGGCCCGCGCCTGATGCAGCTCGCCGTTGAGGCGATGGAGCTGTATATCTGGGACCGGGCTGGCTCGGACAACTAGCGGCGCCCCGCTGTCCTGCTAGCTGCCGTCCTGCGACTGCGAAGCCGGACGGTGAGAGGGATTCGTGCCTGCGAGACTTTGCGGATGCGGGCGCTTGCGATCGTCCACCAGCGCGATGCCGGGCCGGGCGTGTTCGCGGACGCGATGGTGTCGGAGGGTGTCGAGCTCGAGCCCTGGTACCGGGCCGAGTCTGACCGGCCTCCCGGTGAGATGGGCGACTACGGGGCGGTGCTGACGTTCGGCGGCGCCATGCACGCCGATCAGGAGGACGAGCACGCCTGGATCGCCTCAGAGAAGGCGCTGCTCGCCGAGCTGCTGGAGTCGGGCATGCCCCTGCTCGGCGTCTGCCTGGGCTCGCAGCTCCTCGCCGCGGCCGCGGGCGCGGAGGTGGCACGTGCCCGCGAGCCCGAGGTCGGCTGGTACGACGTCGAGGTGACCTCCGAGGGCGCCGACGATCCGCTGATCGGGGCGGACGCGCCGCGCTTCGACGCCTTCGAGTGGCACAGCTACGAGTTCGACCTGCCGCCCGGCGGCGTCCCGCTGGCCACCAGCCCGGTGTGCCTGCAGGCCTACCGGATCGGAGCAGTCGCCTGGGGGATCCAGTTCCACGCGGAGGTCACCGCGTCCGATGCCGCGAGGTGGATCGACGACTACCGAAGCGACGAGGACGCGATCCGCCTGCAGATCGATCCGCGGGCGCTGCGCTCCGAGACAGAGGCCAAGATCGACGCTTGGAACGACCTGGGCCGCGCCCTGTGCGAGCGCTTTCTCGCCGTGGCGGCGGTGCGGTCGGCGGCCTGACCCCGGCGACCCGCTCTCGCGGGAGGTGCCGGGTGGCTACCGCGCGTTGAGCACCGACTCGATCAGCCCGGGGAACCGCCGCTCGAGCTCGTCGCGGCGAAGCCGGAGGTACTTGCGCGTTCCCTCTTCGCGCTCGGCGAGCACTCCGGCCCCCGACAGGACCTTCAGGTGGTGGCTTCCCGTCGACTTTGCGACGGGCAGCTCGAGTTGGCCGCAGCTCAGCTCACCGGCGCACTCGGCCACCTGACGGACGATCTGGAGTCGCACCGGATCGGCGAGCGCCTGGAGAACGGTCTCGATGTCGATCTTCGCGAGGTCCGCGATCTCCGTCGTCGCTGCTGGGGCAGAGGTTGGCGAGAGCATTGTTTGACAAATATCGAACAACCGTGTACGATGCTCATCGAACAATAGCCGGGGGGTCCGGTGCTTTCAAGTCCTCGACTCCCCGTCAGCGTCTTGTTGTCCCGCACCGAAGGAGTCGAGCGTGACCCAAGCAGCCGCATTGCCCCTCGATGACGGCACCGGAAGGCTTAGCAAGCGCGCGTGGGGCGCGCTGCTCGTGCTCTGTGGCGCCCTGTTCCTCGACGCGCTTGACGTTTCGATGACTGGTGTCGCCCTGCCGTCGATCCGCTCCGACCTCGACATCTCGACGAGCTCGCTGCAGTGGATCGTCAGCGCGTACGTGCTCGGGTACGGCGGCTTTCTGCTGCTCGGCGGGCGGGCCGCGGATCTCCTGGGCCGGCGGCGCGTCTTCCTGATCTCGCTCGGCGTCTTCGTAGTTGCCTCGGGCCTCGGAGCGCTCGCAAGCGACGGGGCGTTCCTGATCGCGACGCGATTCATCAAGGGGATCGCCGCGGGCTTTACGGCGCCGGCAGGCCTGTCGATCATCACCACGAGCTTCGCCGAGGGGCCTGCCCGCAACAAGGCGCTCTCGATCTACACGGCAACCGGCGCGACCGGCTTCTCGCTCGGCCTCGTGTTCAGCGGCCTGCTGACCGAGATCGGCTGGCGCTGGGTGTTCCTGTTCCCGGTCCCGCTGGCGCTGATCGTGCTCCTTGCGGCGATCAAGCTGGTGCCCGACTCGGCCCGCCCGCCCCACATCAGTGGAAGCTTCGACCTTGTCGGGGCCGTCGCTGTCACGGTGGGCATGCTGTTGCTCGTCTTCGGGCTCGTCGAAGCGCCCGATGCAGGCTGGACATCGGCAAGGACGCTCGCGACGATTGCCGGCGCCGTCGCGCTGCTGGCGGCGTTCGTAGCCCACGAGCGCCGGACGGAGGCGCCCCTGGTGCGGCTGGGCATCCTGCGTTCCGGCCCGCTGGTGCGGGCGAACTTCGGGGCGATGGCCTTGATCGGCGGCTGGTTCGGATTCCAGTTCATCGTCACGCTCTACCTGCAGCAGCTGCGCGGCTGGTCGGCATTGGAGACCGGGCTGGCGATCTTCCCGGCCGGCCTGCTGGTCGCGTTCCTGGCGCCGCGAGTCGCGCCGCTGGTGGAACGCTTCGGCGCCAACCGGCTGATCGCCGCGGGCCTGGCGTCGACGGCCGCCGGATACGCGCTGTTCCTCCCGATCGGGGCCGACTCGAGCTACGTGGCGGCGATGCTGCCCACGTTCCTGCTCACAGGGCTTGGATTCGGCCTTGCTTATGGACCGCTCAACATCGCGGCGACCAACGGCGTCGCGCCGGAGGAGCAGGGGCTGGCAGGAGGGTTGGTCAACACCTCGTTTCAGTTCGGAGGCGCGCTGGTGCTCGCCATCGCCACCGCTGTCAACAGCGCCAACGCCGGTCCTGGCGGATCGCCGTCCGCGCTGCTCGACGGCTTCCACGCGGCGATCGTCGTCTCGGTGATCGCGGCGACGCTCGGCGTCGCAGCGATCGCGCTGCGACGCCGGATGCGAACCGAGCCCTGCCCCGAGCCGGCGTAACCAGGCACTCGATGCGGAGAGCCCGCGGTGGATGCGGCCGTTCGTGCCGATCCTGATCGGCTGGCACGACGCCATGGTCGAGACCGCGTTGGATCGCGCTGAACTCGGGGCGACCGGACGCTGGCCCGGAGGGCGCACGTGCCGCGTTGGCTGCGCTTGGTCAACGGCACCGAGATCGCGGCGTTGCGGATGCTTGGCAAGCTGCCGCCGCGGCGCGGAGAGCACCGGGCTCAGCATCGCGCTGGGACTCGGCGCGGGGCTGGTCGCGCGCGGTCCGCAGCCCGCCTACGTTGGGCCCCCGACAGCGCGCGCTTGAACTCCGCCTACGCGGGTAGTTCTCTCGGCACGGGCGGCGCAGAGGCGCCGGTTCGCGGCTGGCTGCAGGGCGCAGGGGCGCATTGAGAGCTGACAAGAGAAGGGATTCGAAGATGAGCACACTCGCCGTCATCCTGATCGTGATCGGGGCTGTGATCCTGATCGCACTGGCCTTCGCGGCCTGGAGGCGCGCTCGCGAGGGACGCCTGGAGGACCGTCGCAACATCGCGATCGAGCACCGAGAGGAGGCCACCGGCACGCGCCTGGAGGCGGAGCAGAAGGCCGCGGCGGCTGATGAGCAGGCGGCGCGTGCGCGCCGCGAGGCGGCGGAGGCGGAGAGCCTGTACCGCGCCGCGGAACGCCAGCGCGAGGCCTCCCGCGCCCACACCGAGCGGGCGGCCGAGCTCGATCCGGATGCGGACGTGGACGAGCGACCGGTCGAGCCCGAGACACGTGAGCCCGCAGATCAGGACGTGGAGACGCGCCGGGGCGCGTAAGGCAAATCTGGAGTGACGCTCGCTCCTACAGCCGGAGACCTCTGGGAGAGCAACTTCGGGATACAGGCGGCGTTCGCTCTCGGCGTAGAGGAGGAGCTGCTCCTGGTTGGCCCCGACTACCAGCTGGTCGATCGCAGCTCGCAGGTGCTCGGCGACGCCGACCCCGAGAAGGGAGAGGTCGGCCGCGAGCTGTTCAAGGCGATGGTCGAGGGCCGTTCCGAGGTCTCGGAGAACGCGGGCGCAGCCGTCGCGGCGCTGCGGGAGGTGCGCCGTGAGCTCCTCGACTCAGGCACGCGCATCATCGGCGCCGGCCTGCACCCGAACGCGTCGCCGGGGGAAGGCGACGTCTACCGGACGCCGCGCTACGCGCTGATCGAAGACGCGCTTCAGGGCGTTTTGCGGACTCCCATCTGCGGCCAGCACGTCCACGTCGGGATGCCGGACGCCGCGACGGCCGTGCGCGCCTACAACGGAATCCGCACTCACGTCCCGCTGCTCAACGCCCTTGCCTCAAACTCGCCCTTCTGGTTCGGCGAGGACTCTGGTTTGGCGAGCTCGCGGACTGTGATCTTCCGAAGTTATCCACGGGCGGCGATGGCCCCGGAGTTCAGCGATTTCGAGCACTTCTGCCGGGTGACCCGTCAGGTCTGTGCGGCGGGCGGCCTCGACGACTACACGCACATCTGGTGGGACGTCCGGATTCACCCCGCTCTGGGAACGATCGAGATCCGTGCCGCCGACACCCAGTTCGACCTTCGCCGGGCCGCTGCGCTTGCCGCGCTCGTCCACTGTCTCACCCGGATCGAGGCAGAACGCGATCAGGCCGGCATTCCCGCTCGGGAGGCGTTGGCCGAGTCGAGCTTTCAAGCCACGCGCCACGGGCTCGATGGCCGACTGCTCGATCGCGGGTGCCGGCCGCGGCCCGCGCGTGAGCTCGCGAGAGAGTGCCTGGGGCTCGCGGGAACCGTCGCCGGCGAGCTCGCGTGCGAGGCAGAGCTAGCGCACGTCGAGGTGATCCTCGAGCACGGCTCCGGAGCCGACCTGCAGCGGCAGGTCCACGCGGAGGAGGGCATGCGCGGGCTTCTCGCCTACCTCGTCTCCGAAACGAGCCGTCTGGACTAGGCCTGTCCCGGCGTCAGGTACGCGGAGGAGAGACCCCCGTCGACGAGAAAGGTCGTCGCGGTCACGAACGACGACTCGTCGCTGGCCAGGAACAGGGCCGCGCCGGCAATCTCCTCGGGTTCGCCGAAGCGGCCCATTGGGATGTGCACAAGGCGCTTCGCCGCCTTCTCCGGATCCTTGGCGAACAGCTCTTGGAGCAGGGGCGTGTTCACAGGGCCCGGGCAGAGAGCGTTGACGCGCACGCCGCGGTCGGCGAACTCGACCCCGAGCTCCCGCGAGAGCGCGAGCACCCCGCCCTTCGAGGCGGTGTACGAGATCTGCGAAACGGCGGCACCCATGACGGCGACGAATGAGGCGGTGTTGATCACCGAGCCACCCCCTGCAGCAAGGAGGTGCGGAATGCCGTGCTTGCAGCACAGAAAGACAGACTTGAGGTTCGTGTTCTGGACCCGCTCCCAGACTTCGACCGGTGTTTCGGTCACGGTGCTGTCGTCGTCGGGGTTGATGCCGGCGTTGTTGAAGAGCACGTCGATCCTGCCCAGCTCCGACGCGATCCGGTCGTAAGCGTCGCGCACCTGGTCTTCGTCAGTGACGTCGACCTCGAGCGCTAGCTCCCCCTCGGAGTCGGCGCTGACGTCGAGGCCGGCCACCCGAGCGCCCTCGGCGGCGAAGAGGCGAGCCGACTCGGCGCCGATCCCGCCTGCGGCGCCGGTGATCGCGCACACCTTGCCCTCGAGCCTTCCTGGCATCAGTCCTCCTCCGTTGCGTAGAAGACGTTCTTGACCTCGGTGTAGTGGTCGAGCGCGTCGGGTCCCAGCTCGCGCCCGAAGCCCGACTGCTTGAAGCCGCCGAAGGGCGTTGTCACGCGCACCGAGCTGTTGGAGTTGATCGACAGGACCCCGGTCTCGATCCCGCGCGCGACCCGCAGGGCCCTGGCCCCGTTGCGCGTCCAGATCGAGCCCGAAAGGCCGTAGACCGTGTCGTTGGCGAGCTCCACGGCCTCGCGCTCGTCTGCGAACGGGATCACGCAGGCCACGGGCCCGAAGATCTCTTCCCTCGCGGCCCGGTCGGAATTAGAGACAGGGGCCAGGACCGTCGGGGGATACCAGTAGCCGGGGCCATCGGGGGCAGTGCCGCGAATCGCTACGGGGGCGTCGTCTGGGACGTAGGCGGCGACGGTCTCGCGCTGGTCGGCGGAGATCAGCGGCCCCATCTGCGTATCGTCGTCGAGCGGATCGCCCACGCGCAGCGCCTTCACGGCTCGCTCGAGCTCGGCCAGGAAATCGTCAACCGCGGAGCTCTCGACCAGGATCCGCGAGCGCGCGCAGCAGTCCTGGCCGGCATTGGCGAAGACCGCAAGGGGGGCGGCTCTGGCCGCGGCTTCGAGATCCGCGTCGGCGAAGACCACGTTCGCCGACTTGCCGCCGAGCTCGAGCGTCACCCGCTTGATCGTCTCGGCGGCGCCCGCGGCGATCCGGCGCCCGACCTCGGTTGAGCCCGTGAACGCGATCTTGGCGACGTCGGGATGCTCGACCAGGCGCGAGCCGCAGACGCTGCCAGGGCCTGCGACCACGTTCAGCACGCCCTCGGGCAGGCCGGCGTCGAGCGCGATCTTCTCCAGCTCCAGCGCCGTCAGCGGCGTCAGCTCCGCGGGCTTGAGCACGAGCGTGTTCCCGGCCGCCAGCGCGGGTGCAACCTTCCAGGAGGCGATCGCCAGCGGGAAGTTCCAGGGGGTGATCAGGCCGACGACGCCGAGGGGCTCGCGGAAGGTCATGTCCACCCCGCCGGCGACCGGGATCGTCTGCCCCAGCAGGCGCTCGGGCGCCCCCGCGTAGTAGCGGAACGTGTCCACGACCATGCCGATCTCGCCGCGCGCATCGGCGATCGGCTTGCCGACGTTGCGGGCCTCCAGCGTCGCCAACTCATCGCGACGCTCATCGAGTGCCTCGGCGAGCCGGAGCACGATCGTGGCGCGATCGCCGGGCGGCACGTCACGCCAGGCGGGAAAGGCGCCGAGCGCACGGGCGACGGCCGCATCGGTCTCCTCGACCCCGGCCCGAGGGACCTCGGCCATCACCTGCTCGGTGGCCGGCTCGACGATGCTGATCACGCGGGCACCTCCTGGCGCGCGGCGGCGACGAGCGCCTCGATGATCGGGCTGCGGCGCTCCTCCTCGGCGTGCCAGAGCACGCCCAGCGCCCAGCGCCGATCCGGGAGCTCGACCGCCTCGACGATCCCGTCGGGAACAGAGTGGCCGCTGACGACCAATCCGGCTCCCAGCTCGCCGATGCCCTGATGGTGGTGCGAGCGCACGTTGACCCACTCGGCGCCAAGCGCCTCGGCCGCCAGCGACCCGGGCTCCAGCCGGACCTCGTGGTCGGTGAACTCACCCGGGGTGTGGAGGTGGACCTGCGCCTCTGGCAACTCCTGCTCCAGAGTGCCTCCGAGGGCCACGTTGAGCAGCTCCATGCCGCGGCAGATCCCGAGCAGCGGCAGATCCCGTTCCAGAGCCCGGCGAGCAAGGGCGAGCTCGAAGCGGTCGCGCTCGACGCGCGCGCCGGTGGTTCCGGGTCCGGCCACGGCTCCGTACAGGCGTGGATCGACGTCGCCGCCTCCGGAGAGGATCAGGCCGTCGAGCAGGTCGAGGACTCCATCCGGCGAGTTCGTGGCACCCTCGCCGGGGGGCAGCACGATCGCGACAGCGCCCGCCTCGTCCACCGCGTCCGAGTAGATGCGCTGGCTGACGTTGGCCTCCACGTTCCACGCCGCCCAGCGCGCGCGCTCGATTGCGGCGCAGATCCCGATCACGGGCGTGCTCACGTTGGCCCCCGATCAGCCCCCCGGGAGTCGGTCGCGATCAGTCGCATGGCGCTCAGCCGCGCTCGAACATGCGCCGCCGCTCGTAGTCGGTGACCACCTGGTCGAACAGGCGCTGCTCCGTCTGGCCGTAGTTCAGGTAATGCTTGTGCACGGATTCCCCGAACGCGCGCTTGGCGAAGTCGCTCGACTCCCAGAGGTCGACCGCCTCGCGCAGGGAGGAGGGGAAGGGCTCTGCCTCGGCCGCCTCGTAAGCGTTGCCGACCAGCTCAGGCCCGGGGTCGGTCTCGTTCTCGATCCCGTCGAGCCCCGCCGCGAGGATCGCGGCGAAGCCGAGGTACGGGTTGACGTCCGCACCGGGGATGCGGCACTCGACCCGCGTCGAGTCCCCATGGCCGACGATCCGGAACCCGCAGGTGCGGTTGTCTCGTCCCCAGGACACCGAGGTGGGCGCCCAGCTTTCGGTTGCGTACCGCTTGTAGGAATTCACCGACGGGGCGACGAACAGGGCGAGCTCTCTGATCCGAGCCCGCTGGCCGCCAAGGTAGTGGCGGAATACATCGGTCTCCTCGTGGCCGTCGACGAGGACGCTCTTGCCATCGGAGTCGACGAGGCTGGAATGGATGTGGCAGGAGCTGCCGATGTCCTTCTCTGACGGCTTGGCCATGAACGTGGCGGAGATCCCGGCCAGGAACGCGATCTCCTTGACGCCGTTCTTGTAGATCGTGTGCCGATCGGCGGAGGTGACCGCGTCGGCGTAGCGGGTGTTGACCTCGTGCTGTCCGTGCCAGGCCTCGCCCTTGGAGAACTCGACCGGGATCCCCGCGGCGTGCATGCCGCGACGGATCGGCCCGAGGTACTGCTCGTCCATCGTGGTGGCGAGGATGTGGTAGTCGAGGATGTAGGGGATCGTCGGCGTGAGGTCCTTGTAGTCCTTTGCGTGGGCCTCGGCGTAGCTCTCCTTGTAGAGGTAGAACTCCAGCTCGGAGGCCATCATGGGCGTGAAGCCCATCTCCCTCGCGCGCTCGTACTGGGCGATCAGGACCTGCCGCGGCGAGGCGACAACGGGCGAGCCATCGTGGTTGGCGACATCGCAGAGCACCATCGCGGTGCGATCGAGCCATGGGACTTCCCGCAGGGTTTGCAGGTCGGGGACGATCGCGAAGTCCCCGTAGCCCTTCTCCCAGTTCGCCATGTCGTATCCGGGCACGGGATCCATCTCCATGTCGAGCGCCAGCAGGTAGTTGCAGCCCTCGATCCCGTGGTCCACGGTCTCGTCCAGGAAGTACTCGACGTTGATCCGCTTCCCGAACAAGCGCCCCTGCATATCCGTGAACGCGGCGACGACGGTATCGATCTCGCCGGCCTCGCCCGCCTTGCGCAGGTCGTCCACCGACAGCATCCCAGCGGTCCCGCCGGGACCGCCGGGGCGCGACTCTCCTTCCTGCTTCGCGTGCACTACCTCAGTCGCGCGTGACGACGTCCTCCTCGAGGGTACGCACCGGACCGGTGTACTTGCGCTTCGCCGAGACGTGCCACCAGATCGCGACCAGCACGAACATGACCCCTACGAGAATCGTGTAGTTGAACGCGGGCGCGTCCCACTCGTCGAACCACGGCACGCTCGCCGGGCCGTACGGGAGGATGAACGCGATCACAGTGATCGCCACCCAGACGATCGCGATCGTGTTGATCCAGCGATAGTGGCGACCCAGGTTCCAGGGGCCTCGCTCGAACGCCTCGCCCTGTCGCAGGCGGAGGTAGACCGGGATGATGTAGGCGAGGTAGAGGCCGACCGTACAGATCCCGACGATGGCAAAGAACGCCCACGGGAAGGTCGGCGCCGCGTCGGTGCTCCAGAACGCCGGGATCGCGACGATCGCGGAGAAGACCGAGATCGCGAGCACTGCGTAGCTCGGCACTCGGTCGCGGTTTAGCCGCCGGAACAGCGGCCAGCCCGGAATCCCTCTGTCGCGCGAGAACGCGTACCAGGTGCGCGAGGCGCTGGTCAACCCGGCCGCCCCGCAGAAGAGCTGCCCGACCGTGGCGATGATCAGGATCGCCTTCGCCGCCCACAGGTCTCCGGCGAGGGCGCTGGTGAAGACCGAGGTCGAGGCGCCGCCGGCGTCGTTGATCGCGGTCGTGTCGGTCGCCGCGAACAGGAACGCGAGCAGCACGAACCAGCCGATGATTGCCGACCAGAAGACCGACCGCCACACTCCCTGGGCGGCGCCGACCGCCGCCCCGCGGGTCTCCTCGGCAGTGTGCGCGGAGGCGTCGTATCCCGTCTGCGTGTACATCGTCAGCAGGAACCCGATCGGCAGGACGAGGAACCAGAAGGCGGCGCCACCGGTGGCCCCATCGCCGAAGCCGGCCAGGTTGAGGCGCTCGCCGAAGACGAAGCCGACGTCCTGATGGTCGGCGGGGACGAAGACGAGCAGGGCGATGACGATCGCGACGCCGAGGACGTGCCAGCCGACGGAGATGTTGTTGAACAACGCCAAAACCCGATCGGCAAAGACGTTCACCACCGTATAGAGCACCAGGATCAGGAAGAACAGCAACCACTGCTCCGCCAGAAAGCTCTCGGTATCGGCGAAGTTGATCCCGAAGATGTCGACGCCGTACAGTCCGAGCGTCGCGTTGAGGAACGTCGCCGCGCCGTAGCCGACCGAGGAGACGATGCCGATCAGGCCGATGATGTTGAACCAGCCCGTGTACCAGCTCCACTGGGGGCCGCCGAGCTTGGCAGCCCACCAGTACGGGCCGCCGGCGGTGGGCATGGCCGAGGTCAGCTCGGACATCGACAGCGCCACCAGGAGTACGAACGCGCAGATCACCGGCCAGCCGATCGAGATGTTCACCGGGCCACCATTCACCCAGGCGAAGCCGAAGTTGGTGAACGTCCCCGCGAGGACCGAGATGATCGTGAACGAGATCGCGAAGTTGGTGAACCCGGACCACGCGCGCGAGAGCTCCTGCCTGTAGCCGAGCTCGTGGAGGCGCTCGACGTCGGGCCTGATCTCCTCGTCGACCGCTTCCTCGCGGACTACGGCCGGCCTGGGCTCCTCGGGGGGTCGCGGTGCTCCGGCTTCCATCGGCGTCCTACCTCCTCCGTGCGGTGGGCGGGCGGTCGAGTCAACGAGAATGGTTTGATGGCCCAACCTATGAGCACCCGACCATATTGCGGCGAAGGGACAGATGTCAAGAGTTTTTCTCCCAAGCAGCGGAATGTGCAGCGCCCTGCTGGCGCACCCGGACGTGTACGGCTTGGCCCTCCGGATCTACCGAGTTCGTCCAGGTTGCGGGCAAGCGCAATGAACGGCCGGGAACCAGTCGCCCCACCGTGCCTGACCACAGGGAGCGATCTCCCTGGGTGATCCGAAGTTCGGCTCGTGCACAAAATGCGTTCGAGCGGAGCAGGAACCTGTTTCGCGGTGGCGGCGCGGGTCCCTGGGCCACGACGTTGGGCGCGATCCAGCGCAGGGGAGCTTCGCAGCGGATCGCAATCGCCGGCAGCGGCCATTCGGTCGGCGCGCGGAGGTGGTGGGCCGTCGCTGCCGCGGCATGACGTCCGCTGAGGGCGGCGATGTCGGCTGGCTCGGCTGCGTGAATCACGTTTCCCGCGGCGAACGTCCCAACCTTCGAAGTGCGCAGGGCACCATCGACTGCCGGGCCCCGCGTCCCGGGGTCCAGCTCGATGCCGCCCAGCACCGCGAGCTCGTGATCGGGAATCCAGTCGGCGGTGAAGACGACCGTGTCGCAGCTGACCTCCCGGGTGCGGCCCGAGTCGAGGTCGGTCAGCTCCACGGACTCGACCCGCTGCCTGCCGTGGATCGCGCTCACCGCGGTCCGCGTCCAGAGCGGGGCTCTGTACCGGAGGGCGGCGCCGAGGCGGACGATCGCAAGCGACTGGTGATGCGGTAGCTCCGTGGTCATACCGATGGCCTCTGCGCCGCCGTGTGCGAGCGTGAGCAGCGCCGAGAAACTGACGTGCTCGGCGCCGACGATCAGTGCCCGCTTCCCCGGCCGGGCGTTGTGCAGGTAGACCAGTTGCTGGAGGGCGCCCGTGGTCATCACTCCTGCGGGGCGCGAGCCCGCGACGAGCCGCGCAGGCCGTGGGCGCTCTCGACACCCCGTGGCGAGTATCAGGGCGCCGGGCTCGAGCGCCTCGCGCCCTTCCGGGCTCGTTACTTCGAGTCCGCCCCGCGCGCTCCAACCGGTCACCGTCGCCTCGTTGACGATGCGGGCGCCCGCATCGCGGACAAGCTCGGCGTAGCGTCGCGCGTAGCGCGGTCCCGACATCGGGCGCCGGAGGTCACGGAGGCCGAAGCCCTGGTGTACGGCGTGACGCGGGATTCCGCCCGGCTCGGACTCGCGGTCGAGAACCGAGACATCGCCGACTCCCCGGCGGCGTAGTTCCAGGGCGGCGGCGAGACCGGCGGGGCCGGCGCCGATCACAACGACCCCGGCGCCGGCGCTCACCGATCGTCTCCATCGCGACTCATCGCCAGGGTCGGCTCGATCGGTTCGCCCCGTGCCTCGGCAAGCATGCCGGCCACGCGAGCGCCGCAGAAGAACCCCTGGCAGCGACCCATCAGCGCCCGGGTTCGGCGCCGGAGCCCGTCGAGGTCGGTCGGCGGAATGGGGGCTGCGAAAGCGTCTCGGATCTCGCCCTTCGTGACGCGCTCGCAGAAACAGACGATCCGCCCATAGTCGGGATCGGTAGCAATTCGGTCCGGCTCGGCGTATGGCCGTGGGAATGCCTCGCCGATGTTCGGCATCCTGACGTTCGGACGAGAAGCCTTCGGGCGCAACTCGAGGCCTGCCGTCTCGAGCTCGTTGCGAACGTACTCCGCAATCGCCATCGAAGCGGAGAGCCCCGTTGACCGTATTCCTCCGACGCACGCGTACCCCTCGGGGGCGTGCACGGTTAGCTGGTAGTCGCTGTGCTCGGTTGCGGCGCGCAGGCCGACGTAGGCAGCGGTTACGTCGTGCTCAGAGAGCTTCGGCACGATCCGCTTCGCCTCGGCGGCGAGAAACGCGAGGCCATCACGCGTCGACGAGGTGTCGTCCTTGCGCTCCACTTCCTCGGCCGTAGGGCCGACGATCACGTTGCCAAACACCGTCGGGGCAACAAGGACGCCCTTGGTGATCTCCGTCGGCACGGCGAGCAGGATGTGCTCGACGAGCCGGCTCGCGAGCTTGTCGAAGACGATCAGCTCACCGCGTCGCGGTATGACCCTGAAGCCTTCGTAGCCAAGCATACGGTTCACCTCGTCGCTGTGCAGACCCGCGGCGTTGATCACGAACCTCGTCGTGAGCGCGCCGCTGCGGGTTCGCAGGCGGAATCCACCCCCTTCGAGGCGATCGATCGCGGTGACCGCCGCGCCGACCCGGAGGTCGCAACCGGCGAGCACGGCCTCGGTGGCGAACGCGAGCGTGCTCGTGAACGGGCAGATGATTCCTTCGTCCGGCACCTCCAGCGCGCCGCGCACGCCGGAGCCCATGTGGGGCTCACGGGCGCGCAACTCCTCGACGCCGAGCACGCGGATCGCCCTGTAACCGTTCGCGTGAGAACGTTCGATGATCCCCTCGAAGCGCTTGCGCTGCTCCGCGCTCCAGGCGACCAGGAGCGCTCCGGTTCGCTCGAGCGGGATCCCGACCGCGGGCGCATGAGTTGAGAGCAGCTCGTGCCCGCGCCGAACGAGTCTCGACTCCAGCGACCCGGGCTTCGCGTCGAAGCCCGTGTGCAAGAGCGCGGTGTTCGCCTTGCTGGTCCCCGCGCCGACATCGGCTCCAGCCTCTAGAAGGGTCAGGCGAAGCTCGAACCCGGAGAGCTCCCGCGCGATCGCGGTCCCGACGACCCCACCGCCGATGATCACCGCGTCACGGTCCACGGCCCAACCGTAATGGTGGCCCGGGACCCGGCGTGGGGTCGGCTGGCGCCGATTGCCCGGAGCATGGAGAATGCGCGCCGATGACTCAGCTCCTGGGCGTCGACGAGGGAACGTCGGCCGTCAAGGCGGTCCTCTTCGACTCCGACCTGCGACCGCTGGCCGAGGCACGGCGAGAGAAGGCACTCTCGCACCCGCAGCCCGGCTGGGTCGAGCAGGACCCCGGGGAAGTGCTCGACACCGTTACCGGGGCAATCGCCGAGGTGCTCCGAGCCGCCGACGGCGAGGTCGTGATGGGGCTCGATCACCAGGGGGAGTCGGTGGTTGCCTGGGAGGCGGACACCGGTCGACCGCTCACCCCGATCGTCACCTGGCAGGACAAACGGTCTCAGCAGATCCTCGACCGGTTGGAGCAAGAGGGGCAAGCCGACGAGGTCACCGCGCGCAGCGGCATGCCTCTCGACCCCTACTTCTCGGCGGGCAAGCTGGCATGGCTCCTTGAACACGACGACGCGGTCGCGAAGGCGCGTGACGCCGGGACTTTGCGCATGGGGACCGTCGACTCCTTCCTCTGCGACCGACTCGGCGCCGGCTTCGCGACCGACCCAGCCACCGCGTCGCGCACCCAGCTCGGTGCCCCGGAGTTCGATCCCAGGCTGCTCGAGATCTTCGGCGTCCCGGCCGACGTGCTGCCGGCGATCGCCGACACCGCAGGAGACCTGGGCGTGCTGCAACACGACTCGTGGCCTGTGGAGCTGCCGCTGCGAGCGCGCTGCCCCGACCAGCAGGCCGCGCTGGCCGGAGCGGGCTGCGTCGAGCCCGGGCTGGCGAAGGCGACCTACGGCACCGGTGTCTTCCTGCTCGCCCACGCGGGGAACGAGCAGCCCAAGCCCAGCGGCGGCCTGCTCCCGACCGTCGCCTGGCGGATCGACGGCAGCGTCGAGTGGGCGCTCGACGGAGGAGTCTTTACCGCCGGGGCCCTGCTGGAGTGGCTCAGCCGCGACCTCGGCCTTGCGGCGGACCCTGCCGCGCTCGCGGCGGCGGCCGAGGAGATGCCGGACAGCGGCGGAGTACGAGTTCTCCCCGCGCTGGCTGGCATGGGCGCGCCGTGGTGGCGAGCGAACGCCCGGGCCGTCATCGCGGGAGCGACCTCCGGCACCCGGCCCGGCCACATCGGTCGCGCCTCGCTGGAGGCGATCGCCTGGCGGGTGGCGGATGTCCTCGTGGCGGTTCGCGAGACGGTCCCCGTCGAGGTCCTGCGCGTGGACGGCGGCCTGACCCGCAGCGCTCTGCTCCTGCAGCTTCAGGCGGACGCGGGCGGCGTCGCGGTCCAGCCGGGCGCGATCGACGCCACGGCGGCGGGGTCCGCCGCCCTCGCTGCGGTCGGCGCCGGCGTCTGGGAGTCGACGCTCGAGATCGGGGAGCGAATTCCGACGAGTGAGCGCATCGAACCGCAAGCCGACGACGCGTGGCGCGAGCATGAGCACGCCGCCTGGCGCGACTTCGTCTCCAAAGCCGCCGAGCTCTAGCTCAAATCAAGCCGGCGAGAATGTGCTCAGTGCCCTCGATGTGCTCGCGCATCAGGCGCACCGCAGGACCCGAGTCGTGCTTGTCCAGCAGCTTGACCAGCCGACGGTGCTGCTCGTTGGAATGCGTCAGCACCTGCTCGGGATGGGCGATCAGCGCGATCAGGTCGCTCATGTGCCCCTGCACCTCGGTCATCGCCCGTACGAGTCGCGGTGACCGTGCCGCCTCGGCGATCCCGATGTGAAAGCGGATGTCGGCGCGCCGGTAGTCCTCGAAGTCGGTCGCCTCCGCCATCTTCGACACCAGCTCGTCGAGCCGCTCGAGGTCGACGCCCTCCGCGCGCTCGCAGGCGAGCACCACGGCTCCGGACTCGACCGCGACGCGATAGTCGAGGATCGCCCAGGCGTCGTCGCCCAACTCGGCGGCCGTCTCGGCCAGCGGCGGGTGCTCGGCGACGAAGGTGCCCCCACGGCGGCCGCGCTGGGAGACGAGGTGACCGCTCTGGACCAGCGTCGTCAGCGCCTGGCGCAGCGTCGAGCGCGAGATTCGGAGCTCGGCGGCCAGCCGTCGCTCGGGCGGAAGCCTGCTGCCGGGCATGAGCAGCCCGAGCCGGATCGCGGTGCCGAGCCGTTCCACCGTCTCCTCGAACGTGGTGGGAGGGCGAACGGGCTTGAAGACCGCCTCGAGGGCGGCGTCGCGCGCCATCGTTCAGCCCCCCAGGGCCCTCTCGATCTCCCCGATTGCATGGTCGGACTCGCGGAAGTGGACCGCCGTCATGCCCAACTCGCGCGCCGCCTCGATGTTCACCTCCACGTCGTCGATGAACAGGCAATCGGAGGCGGCGATTCCGTCACCGAGGCGCTCCAGCGTGAGCTCGTAGATCTCGCGCTCGGGCTTTCGCATTCCGACGAAGCCCGAATCCACCACAACCTCGAAGATCTCGTCCACGGGGAGCATCGAGCGCCAGTACGGCTCCCACTCGCGCACGTTGTTGGTCAGCAAGGCCATGCGGTACCCGCGCTCGCCAAGCTCGCGCATCAAGGCGATCATAGGCTCGTTCGGCTGCAGCGCCTCGAAGTAGATCTCCTTGAAGCGGTGCATCTCGGGGCGGTGTCCGAGCTCCGGCTCGAGTGCTTCGGACACCTGGGCGAGAAAGGCGGGCTCGGTCAGGTTTCCCTTCTCGAGCTCGAACAGGGGATGAGCGCCGTCGCGCTCGGCGAGCCGCTGCATCGCGCGGCCCAGCGTCTCGCCCGAGATCCCGGTCTCGTCCTGGAAGGCGACGAAGGAGTGCAGCAGCGGCGTGGTCAGAACGCCGCCGAAATCGGAGATCACCGCGCGGATCGGCACAGCGGAATCCTGAAGGATGAGGGCCTAGGCGGGGGTCAGGATCTCGAAGGTCCCGGAGGCCGTGTTCGCGTCGCGACGGACCTCGAGCGTCGCGCGCACCTCCTGGAGGCCGCCCTCTCGACTGGCCGAGACGTCTTCGAGGTTGGCGGCGACTCGAATCGGGATTGGGTCCTCGTCGCGGTAGAGCTCCAGGCCCAGCCGCCGGGGCAGCCCGTCGGGCGCGTACTCGGTCGAGAGCAGCACCTCGTCGAGGTCCTCGACCTCGCCCTCGGCGACCAGGACCCCGACCACGAGCTCGTCACCGTGACCCGCCGCGTTCGCCGGCCGGAGCGCCGCGATCGCCACCGCCCGTCCGTCGCCAAGACCCGCCTCGAGCACGCGCAGCGCCTCGACCTCGTCCCAATCGATCTCTCCCTCGAGTCGCCACGCCCGGGAGTCGCCGGCCGCCGCGAGCGCCTCGGCCGGCCACTCGACGCGCAGCGCCTCCCCGCTGGGCGAGGAGAACTCGACGGCCACGACCTCACTCATCGCCGCCTCGCGGTAGCTCGGCGTCTGGGTCGGTGACCTCTCGCGCCGTGCCCTCGTAGTCGTAGTCGCGGCGATCCGGGGGAGGCGGCCAGGGGCCCGTCCGCGGCCCGGAGGCACCGGGTGTGGCGACGCGCCAGTGGAAATACGCGCGCCTCCGAGCGAGGCGCCCGAGGCCACGGCGGATCAGGGCCCGCGTCGGAGGCAGCAGCAGGAGCAGGC
>JBKPDQ010000101.1:0-39453 GCA_046728015.1 Actinomycetota bacterium | reverse complement strand
GAAGCTCTCCACGGACGGCGGCGCGCGTGGCAACCCCGGCCCGGCTGCGTACGGCTATGTCCTCGAGGCGGACGACGGCACCGTGCTCGCCGCCCACGGCGAGACGATCGGCACGGCGACGAACAACGTCGCCGAGTACCGAGCGCTCGTCGCCGGCCTCGAGAAGGCGCTCGAGCTCGGCGTCGACGAGCTCGAGGTCGTCTCCGATTCCGAGCTGGTCGTCAAGCAGATGCGCGGCGAGTACAAGGTCAAGAAGCCGACGCTACGCGAGCTCTGGCAGGAGGCCGCCGAGTTGGCTGGGCAGTTCACGTCAGTGAGCTACACGGCGGTGCGCCGCGAGCACAACGAGCTCGCCGACCGGCTGGTGAACGAGGCCCTCGATGCGCTAGAGGCTTGAAAAACCGCGGCTATACTCAAGTCGCGTGCGGATGTAGCTCAGTTGGCTAGAGCGTCTGCTTGCCATGCAGAAGGTCGTGGGTTCGAGTCCCATCATCCGCTCTAGGAAGTCCCTGGAAATCAGCAGGTTCAGTCGTCTCGACGGTAAACGGCCCCGAAGCGCGTGGCAAGGTTCATTGTCGCTTACGCGAGCGACGACATCCCAAATCGCCTTCGACCTCGTCGAGACTCGTGAGACACTGGTGCACACGGAGAGCGCGAAAGTCCTGCAAATCACCAGAATCGCTCGGCCACGGCCCTTGGCGAGCACACGCAGGCAGCCGGTACTGAATCTTCCTGCGGCATCGCGCCGGCCGCGTCTGCAGAAGGTCACGTATACAGAAGGTCATGCGCATGCGACACGAACAGGGCCAGTCATCAGGGTTTCGACCTAAGGGCGGCAGTCGCCGGACGTCCCGCCCGTTTCTTCGCTCTGCGAGCACCCGGAGTAAAGGGCCTGTCATGGAGGCCCCTTCCAGTCGTCACATCGCGTCCCGGTTAAGGAGCGGCGACCAGCTGCCACGCCGGACTTCATTCGCCGACTCAGTTGTGCGTCAGTCTGGTCACCCCAGTCCCGTGTGCATTCATCACGGAGATCTGGCTGGACGCACGTTTCTCGGTGGGGCACTTGAACCAGCACGCCTCTCCGTCCGAGCGCAGGAAGGCGATTCGGCTCCCGTCTGGCGACCAGACGGGGTGGTAGTCCATGACCGTCTTGCTGGTCAACCGCACACGCAAGCGACCGCCCGGGTCAGTGACGTAGATCTCGTCATGCAGATGCGAGTACTTCCCGAGGCCCATGAATGCGATCCGGCGGCCATCCGGCGACCAGCTCGGCTCCACCGCCTCGAATGCGCGCGACGCCTCCCTCGCTGACACGAAAGCGATGCCGCGGCTTCCGCGCCGAGAGTCGCTGCCCCCCTCTTCGCTTCAGCGCACGATCAGCGGCAAGACGCGTCGCCGGGTCGTCCGGCGCGAGCACGTGCGTCTCGATCCCGAGCGCGGGCAGGTACTGCGCCAGCTTCGGCGGCCGAGGTACCCCGCCGCCTCCGCCGGCGGGAAGTACCTCGTCACGAGCAGGACGCGCACGAGCGGTGTCGACGGGAGGGTGACATCGGCGAGGAAGGTTAGAGCGAGCCGGAGTGCACGCTACGCCACGACCGGCGCGGGGGCCCGAACGCGGCGCCTCGTCATCCGGCACCGCGGTACGATTTCCCGCCTTTGCCAGAGCGCAGTCGAGGCCGCCAGTGCGAGTTGCTATCGCCGATCCATCCGCCTTCACGCCGCAGTACGACCACGAGCTTGCAGCAGCCTTGTCCCGTCGAGGCGTGGACGTGGAGTTGCTCACCTCGAGGCTCCGGTTCGGCCCGGCTCCGGCCCCCGACGGGTATCACCGACGTGAGATCTTCTACCCGGTCTCGTCCCGCCTCTTTCGGCGCTCCTCCGCACGCCTCCCGCTGAAGCTCCTCGAGCACCCGCTCGGGCTGGCGCGCCTCGCGCGGCCGGCGGCGGACGTCCTGCATCTCCAGTGGCTGGTCGTGCCGGAGCTGGAGTGGATCCTGCTCCACGCACGGGTGCCGAAGGTCTTCACCGCGCACAACCTCTCCCTCTCCGGCTCGAAGTCACGGCGGTCGCTGCTCCGGCGCCTGCTCCGTCGCTTCCAGGCCGTCGTCGTCCACAGCGGACTCGGCCGGGAGCACGTCGTCGGAAGCGGGGTCGAACGGGAGCGCGTGCGCGTGATCCCGCATCCCGTCTTCCGCAGCGACGTCCTGCGGCGTGACGACGGCCGGACGCTTCTGTGTCTCGGGCTGATCCGCTCGTACAAGGGACTCGCCGATGCGATCGAGGCGACGAAGCGCATCGAGGACGCGCGGCTGCTCGTCGCGGGCGACGCCATGATCCCGATCGACCCCCATCGCGAGGCGGCCGGCGGGCGCGCCGAGTGGCGCGTCCGGTACCTGAGCGAGGACGACATCCAGGCGGCGCTCGCCGAGGCGACGATCGCGCTCTTTCCGTACCGGCACCGAGTCGACCAGAGCGGCGCGCTGATGCGCGTGCTCGGCGCCGGGATCCCGGCCGTCGTGTACGACGTCGGGGCGCTCGCGGAGCCCGTTCGCAGGTACGAGGCAGGGCGAGTCGTCGTCCCGGGTGACGTGGACGCGTTCACCGAGGCGATTCGGGAGGTGCTGGATCCGGAGGCGCTCGCGCGGGCACGCGCCGGAGCCGCGCGCGCGCGCGACGTACTGACGTGGGACGCGGCGGCGGACGCGCATCTCGAGCTGTACGCCACGCTGGCGTCGTGACGGATCGGCGACTCGCGATTCTCGGCGGCTCCCCCGCAGTCGACATCCCGCCTCCACATTTCCGGTGGCCGATCGTGGGTCGCGAGGAGGAGGAGGCCGTGCTCCGGCAGCTCCGGACCGGCCCGCTCTCGCTGTCCGACCGCGCCGGGGTCGTCGCCGAGCTGGAGGACGCCTTCGCGGCGTTTCACGGCGTGCCGTTCGCCATGTCCTCGAGCTCCGGGACCGCCGCACTGCACGCGGCGTTCTTCGCGCTCGACCTGGCGCCCGGGGACGAGGTGCTCGCACCGGCGTACACGCACATCTCGACTGTCCTGCCGATGCTGCACGCGAATCTCGTCCCCGTGCTCTGCGACGTCGACGACGCGGGGAATCTCGACCCGTCCGACGCGGCCGCGCGCGTCTCGCCGCGAACGCGCGCACTCGTCGTCACGCACGAGTACGGCCACATCTGCGACATGGAGCCCATCCTCGCGCTCGCCGAGAGGCACGACCTGCTCGTGGTCGAGGACTGCTCGCACGCGCTCGGCTCGACGGATCGCGGTCGCCTTGCCGGGACGTTCGGCGACGTCGTCTGCTTCAGCCTGCAGGCGGACAAGATCGTCCCGGCCGGCGAGGGCGGGATGCTGATCACGAGTGACGCGCGGATCTTCGAGCGAGCGACGATGCTCAGCCACTTCCGCCGGCCGACGCCGGCCACGAGCGAGCGGCGCGCGCGCTTCGTCGAGACCGGGTACGGGCTCAAGAGCCGCCTCCATCCACTCGGCGCCGCGCTCGCGCTGGTGCAGGTCGGGAAGCTCGCGGCACACATAGCGCAGCGGCAGCAGAACCTTGCCCACTTCGACTCACGTGCCGGCACGGTTGAGGGCGTCCGGCCGCTGCCGACGCGTCCCGGGGTTTCGCGGGGCGGCTACTTCCGGTACCTGCTCCGCTGCGATCCGGACGCGCTCCACGGCCTCCCCGTGAGCCGTTACGTCGACGCGTTGCGCGCGGAGGGGGTGCGCGACGTGACTCCTGGCAGCCTCGTCAGGCCCCTCCATCTCACGGCGCTCTTCCAGACGCTCGACGACGGGATGTACCGGTCGGGGTGGCCGAGGCGCGGGCCGCACGTGGCGAGAGCACCCGTCTACGGCCCGGGCGACTTCCCGCGGGCCGAGAGCTTCTCGGCCGAGACGATCCAGTTTCCCGCGTTCACGGAGCCCAGCACGTACGTCATCGACGCGTACTGCGACGCGATGGCGAAGGTCGCCGCAGGGGCGGCGGTGCTCGCCCGGGCCGAGGAGCTCGAATGCCGGTCGTGATCGTCGGAGCAGGCGCCGCGGGTCTGGCGGCCGGGTTGGCCCTGCGGGCCGCACGGCGACCGTTCGTCGTGCTCGAAGCCGAGGACGGCCCGGGCGGGCTCGGGCGCACCGACTCCGTGGACGGCTTCTACTTCGACCGCACCGGCCACTTGCTGCACTTCAAGAGCCCGGCGACGCGGCGACGCTTCGGGCGGCTCGGAGTGCCGCTCCAGGAGACCATCCGCTGCGCCGCCATCTTCGTCGACGAGCACGTCGTTCCGTACCCGTTCCAGTACAACCTCTGGGCCCTGCGCTCGCCGGACGTCGCGTACGCCGCGCTGGCGGAGATGCGAGCCGCCGAGGCGGACGGCACCGGCACTCCCGCCTCCTTCGGCGACCTCATCACGTCCAACTGGGGCCGAACGTTGACGCGGCTGTTCTTCCGCCCCTACAACGAGCGACTCTGGGGCCGCGCGCTCGAGGAGCTGCCGCCGGACTGCGCGGGCCGGTATCTGCCGCGGCCGGACGTCCCGCTCGCGGAGAGCGGTGCCCGCGGAGGCGTGGAGTATCGCGGTTACAACGCGGCCTTCCTCTATCCGGCATCCGGCCGTTTCGGAGACGTGATGAGCGCGCTCGCCGCACCGATCGGGGACGCGATCTCGTACGACACCCGCGCGGAGAGGATCGACCTTGAGCGGCGCGTCGTCGAGACCGACCGCGTCGGCCCGATCCACTTCGACACGCTGATCAGCACCGTCCCGCTCGGCCGGCTCACGGAGATGTGCAGCATCGACGGCGTCGGCGAGCTCTTCGACGCCACGGAGATCCTCAACGTGCGGATCGGGATCCGCGGCACCGTCCGCGCCCCGTATCACTGGATCTACACGGTCGACGAGGACGCCCCGTTCCACCGCATCGGCTTTCCGTCCAACGTGAGCCCGCGGAGCTGCCCACCCGGCTACGCGAGCCTCTCGGTCGAGTACACGCTTCCGCACCGGCAGCAACGCCTGCGTGCCGAGGAGGTGGCGGAGGCGGCGCTCGCGTTCGTCTCGAACCACGGCTTCGTCGAGGTCGAGGAATGCCTGTTCGTCGCGGACTTCCTCATCTCTCCGGCGTACGTCGTCCACCGCGCGCCGGGGAGATACGACTTCGCGAGCTTGAGGCGGCTCCTCGCGACGCATCGCATCGAGCTGGCGGGGCGCTTCGGCAGCTGGGACTACCTCTCGGTCGAAGAGGCGTTCGACTCGGGCCTGGAAGCGGCCGCGGCCGTCCTGAAGGCGAGCCCATGACTCGCTCGGCTCGCCTCCCCGACCACCACCGCGCGGTCATCGTCGGCGGCTGCGGGTTCCTCGGGAGCAACCTCGCTTTCTCCCTCGCGCGTGACGGCGCCTCGGTGACGGTCGTGGACGTGAGACCGGCACCGCCCGAGCTCGAAGGGCTGTGCGCCTTCGAGCGCCACGACGTCGCCGCAGGCCACTCGCTCCGAGGCGTGCTCGCCGGCGCCGACACCGTCGTCGTCATGGCGGCCAAGCTGGCCAAGCAGTGCGACGAGGATCCCGCGGACGCGTGGCGCACAAACGTCGACGGCACGGCACGGACGCTGTCTGCGATCGTCGAGTCGGGCGCGCGACCGCGGGTCGTCTTCTTCAGCAGCGGCTCGGTGTACGCCACTCCGGCCGCGCGCTACCCGACGCCCGAGGACTCGCCCACGAGCGACGCGAGCATCTACGCGTGGTCGAAGCTCATGGGAGAGCGGCTCACGGAAGAGGCGGCCTCGGCCGGGAGCTTCTCCGCCGTCGTCCTGAGGCCCCCCACCGTCTACGGGCCCGGCCCCGCAG
Organism: Actinomycetota bacterium; assembly: GCA_046728015.1. Classification (GTDB taxonomy): domain Bacteria; phylum Actinomycetota; class Thermoleophilia; order Solirubrobacterales; family 70-9; genus DATAFO01. The sequence goes on along the minus strand of JBKPDQ010000101.1, from coordinate 33,600 downwards.
CGGGAGAGCGCGGGCACTTCATCGCAGCGTGGATGGAGCGCGCGGTCCGCGGGGAGCCGCTGCCCGTGCACGACGCCGGCACGCAGACGGTCGACCTCGTGCACGTGCACGACGTCGTCTCGGCGTGCCGCCTCGCGCTCGACCTCGCGCTCCCCTCTGCAGCGTGCTGCGTGTTCAACGTCGGCAGCGGGCGGGAGAGCCGCGTACTGGACGTCGCACGGTGGATGCACGAGGTCGAGCCGTCGCTCGAGTTCGTGCATGTAGCGGGGCAGGGCACGCCCGACCGCCAGCTCCTCGATCTCACGCGGGCGCGAGACGAGCTGGGCTTCGTCCCGCGCACGCCGCCGGACGCGGGCGTCAAGCATCTGCTCCGGCAACGCCTTGGACGAGCGCCGTGAGCCCGGTGGCCCTGACCGCTGCCGCCTTCGGTCTCGGCGTCGTCGCGACTGCCTCGGCGCGTGTCGTTGCAGCACGGGTCGGCGTCGTCCGGAATCCCGACCCGCTCGTCGCCCAGCATCGGAGCCCGATCCCCGTGCTCGGCGGGGTCGCGGTCGGGGCAGCCGCCGGGCTCACGCTCCTCGTGAGCGGCGACGAGGTGCCGGCCACGCTCTGGCTCGGGGGTGCTGCGTTCCTCGTGGTCGGGCTCGCGGACGATCTCCTGCGCCTGGGGGCCGCGACCAAGCTCGGCCTGCAGCTGGCCGCCGCGTCCGTCGCCGTGGCGCTCGGCCTCACCTTGCACGCCACCGGCGTCGAGGCAGTCGACGCGGTGCTCACCGTCCTGTGGACGGTCACGCTCGTCAACGCCGTGAACTTCACGGATGTCTGCGACGGGCTCGTCGCCGGCATCGCCGCCGTCTCGCTCGTCGCACTCGGCGCGATGGAGGAGACCGTCCGGGCGCCGTCGTTGGCCGTCGCAGGCGCCTGCCTCGGGTTCCTCGTCTTCAACGCGCCGCCGGCGTCGATCTTCCTCGGGGACGCCGGAAGCCATCTGCTCGGGTTCGCTCTCGCGGCCCTTCCCGTCGTGGGCGCGGGAGAGTCGATCTCGCTCGAGGAGCTCGTGGCGATCCTCCTGCTCGTGACCCTTCCCCTGTTCGAGCTCGCGTTCGTCGTCGTCGCGCGGTCTCGCAAGTCCCTGCCGTGGTGGCGAGGCAGCTCCGACCACGTCGCGCTGCGGTTACAGGCCGCGGGGCTGACGCGCTGGCAGACGGACCTCGTCGCGTGGAGCGCGGCCGCCGCCCTGGCCGTGGCAGCGTGGTCGCTCGGGCATGCCTCGGCGGGCGCGGCGATCGCGGTCGCCCTCGCGGCCGTCGGCGCCCTCGGCCTCGCCTGGCGCGCGCTTCTCCCCTGGGATCCGGCCCGGTGACCCCGCAGCGCGTCCACTTCGTCGTCGGGGTCTCGCGCTGCGGGATCACTCCGCTCAGCAGGTGCCTCAACACCCATCCGGACATCGCCGTCTTCGGCGAGTCGCGCTTCTGGGGACGGTGCTACGTCGAGCCGGAGACCGCGGCCGGATACAGCCGGGGCCAGGTCGACCAGATCACCGAGACGCTCGTCCGGCACGAGTGGGGAGCGACGCTCGGCGGCGGGCCGGGCTGCCTTGCCAACCTCACGCTGGAGAGCTGGCGCAGCCTGCTCGCGAGCACGCTCGCGGACCTCGAGACGCCGGTCCCGCCGGGGAGCCTCTTCCTCGCGCTCGCCGAGGCCCTGGCGGCCGCGGAGGACAAGACCCTCGTGCTCGAGAAGACGCCGCACCACCTCAACTGGCTCGATCGGATCGCGAGCCACCTGCCCGAGTCGCGCTTCGTCGTGCTCGTCGCCGAGCCCTACGTCTTCGCCCGCCAGCAGAGCCGCCAGGAGCCGCCGTTCCATCCGATCGCGACCGCGCTGCTGTGGCGCGGATACCTGCGCGCCTACGAGCGCGCGCTCGAGCGGCACGACGACCGGCTCGTGACCGTGGACTGCTCGGAGCTCGTGGAGCGGCCCGGCGACGCCCTTGAGCGCATCCAGCGGTTCCTCGGCGTCCGCGTCCACCATCTCGCCGGACCGCTCGAGGGCGGCGGCTTCCTGCCCGGCGGCCACCGACGCGACTGCCTGGCGGAGGAGACGTTCTGGCTCAACGTGCTCGCCGGGCGGCTCGTCGAGCGGCACGGCTACGAGCGTCGCCCGACCCCGCTCGCACCGTGGCCTGTCCTCCGGTCCCTGGCGTCCGTCGTTCCCTGGTCGGCGCGCATGCTCCCGCTGCTGCGCGAGCGCCGATACAGCGCCCCATACCTCCGACGGTGGCTCGCCCCGTGAGGCTCGACTTCATCGTCGGCATGGCGCGGAGCGGGACGACGTGGCTCGGCAAGACGCTCGCGGAGCATCCGGACGTGGCCGTGTTCGGAGAGACGAGCTTCTGGGGGCGGCTGTTCGTGCCGCCGCGGCCCGACGGCACCTACGGCCCGCGCGAGCTCGCCCGCGTGGTGGACATCCAGCGGCGGCAGGAGTGGACCGCGACAACGGGCGACCGCACCGGCTCCCTGCGGAACACCCCGCCGGAGGACTACGCGGCGCTCGTCGACGCGGCGTTCGCCGACATGCGAGCACCCATCACGCCGGCCGAGGCCTTTCGTCGGATCGCCTGCACCGTCGCGCGCTCGGAGCAGACGGCACACGTCATCGAGAAGACGCCGCACCACGTCCACTGGCTTCCGCGGCTCGCGGTCGCCTTCCCGGAGGCGAGGTTCGTGATCCTCGCGCGGGACCCGTACGAGTTCATGCTCTCGTTCCTGCACCTCGGCGACCGGCTGCCGAGCGCGACGGAACGCTGGGCCGACCGCTCGTGGCGGCACCCGCTGATCGCCTCGGTGGCCTGGCGCGCGTACATGCTCTCCGCCGAACGCGCACTGCGTGACGTGCCCAGCCGCACGCTGCTCCTCGAGACGCGGGAGCTGCTGGCGCAGCCGCAGGACGCACTCGACCGAGTTCAGGGGTTCCTCGGGCTGGAACCGCACGACCTCACGGCGGACCCGCTTCGGCGCAACTCGAGCTTCGCCAGGACCGCGAAGCCGCGCCTCACGGCCGGAGACGTCTTCTGGATGAACACCGTCGCCGGGGGCCTCGTCCGACGGCACGGGTTCGACCGCCGTCCGGTCGGCTTCCATCCTCTGGCCGTCGGCCGCTCGTTCCTCACGCTCCCCTTCAGCGCCGCCGTCACGGCCGTCCGGCTGCCCCGGATGGTCCAGGGCTCGCTGCCCGACTACCTGGCTCGCTGGGCCGGCGCGAGCCGGGGCGACTGACATGGAGCACCGATCACCGTGTTCCCGGCGCCTTCGCCCACGTCGCCGGGCTCCCCGCCCGCAGGTACCGGACAAGAGCGTCCACGGTGGCCGAGGTGACGAGGAGGTAGTAGTACGCGAGGGCCGCCCCCGGCACGCGAACGCCGCTGCGGCCCGCGGCCGCGAGCGCGAGCCAGGCGACCTGGGCCGAGAGCGCAAGCCCGTACGTCGCGCCACGACGCGCGAGCACGATGCTCGTCGGCAGGACGATCAGGTGGAGCACGCCGCTGCCGTATCGCAGCAGACGGTGCGAGACGAGCTCGAGCCGGTAGACCGGATCGCCGCCTCTGAGCAATCCGCCTTCGACGACGTTGCGCCAGGCTTGCCGCAGCATCCGGACCTTGCGGCGGTACTCGTCTTCGAGATCCCGCGACGGCTTCTCGAACGCGAGCGCCTCGGGCTCGTAGACGGCGCGACGACCGCTCTTGGCGACGAGATGCGGGAGGCCGAGGTCATGGCCGTAGCAGCCCTCGACGTAGTCGCCGTGGCGCACGGCGTAGATGGCGCCGTTCCCGCACGTGATGGAGCCGAGGTCCGACTCGCGGGCGCGGAGCCAGAGCTCGTACCGCCAGTAGACGCGCTCGCGGTTCGTCCCGTCGGCCTCCTCGAGGCGAAGCCGGCCGCAGACGTAGCCGACCTCCGGGTCCGCGAAGTTGCGAACCAGCGTCGAGAGCGCATCGCTCGCCCAGCGAGTGTTCGCGTCGGAGAACGCGATGACCTCGCTCGAGGTCTCCCGGCTCGCGACGTCGAGCGCCGCGAACTTCCCGACCCGCGGGCAGCGGACGAGACGGACGCGCGAGTCCTCCGCGGCGAGCTCCTCGACGATCGCGTCGCTGCGGTCGGTCGAGCCGTCGGAGGCGACGACGACCTCGAGTCGGCCCTCGGGATAGTCCTGCTCGAGGAGGTTTTCGACCCGGTGACGGACGACGGACTCCTCGTCGTGGACGGCGACGATGACGCTCACGGCCGGCGCGATCGCGGCCTTCCGGACGTCCCTCCTCCTCGCCCGGCTCAGCAGGGCCGCAGCGATGGGGTACCCCGCGTGCGTCCACGCCAGTGCGCCGGCGCAGCCCCAGAAGAGAGCCTTGAGGAAGATACGGCACGATAGTCCGGTGGGCGGCGTTCGACCAGCGGTGGCCGGCGAGGACACCGGGAGCGCGTCGACCTCGCTCGCGTCCGCCGACTCCGACGCCCGCGCGGCGGTGCCGCTGCCCGACATCGCCGTCGTCGGTCAGGACCCCTGGCTCCGCGGCGGCTACCGGTCGCAGGCGGCCGCGTTCTGGAGCGCGGCCGCCGAGCTGGGCCGGGAGCCTCACCTGTTCTGCATCGCGCACGACCGCGCCACCTCGCTCGTCCGCCACAGCCTCGCGGTGAGGCCCCGGCGCGTCCTCGACGAGCGGCTCAGCCGCACGGCGTACCCGGCGATCGTGCCCGAGCTCGGCGCCCTGAACCACGTGATCAACGCGAGCCGGATCAAGAGCGCGCTCGCCCGCGCCGGGTCGGTGTGGGTGGTAACGACGTCGGCGCACTACGGCTTTCCGGCCGCCGTCTGCGGCCGCCCGTACGCATGCTGGGTGGGGACGGGATTCACGGACGAGGCCGCTGCCAGATGCGCCGGGCTCCCCCTGTCGCGTCGGCTGTCGCTACGCATGAACGCGCCCGTCTACCGGCAGCTCGAGCGCGAGGTGCTCAAGCGCGCCGCGGCCGTGTACGCGACGTCGCCCACCTCGCGACGCGCCGTCGTCGCAGCCGCCGACCTCGACCCCGACGCCGTCGGCCTCCTGCCGATCGCAATCGACGCGAACGTCTTCAGGCCGGAGCTGGACGAGGCGTGGTACGCCCGCCTTGACGCCCCGATTGTTGTCTTCGTCGGCCGGAGCCCCGACCCGAGGAAGAACGTCGGGCTCCTCGTGGACGCGTTCGCCGAGATCGGCCGACGTCTCCCGAGAGCGCGCCTGCGCATCGTCGGGCGCCTCCCTCGGCCCTCCTCGCTGTCTCGTGTGCCGCCGCGGGTGGAGCTCACCGGTGAGGTGGCGTCCGTCGTCAAGCTCCTGCGAACCTCGACGCTGTTCGTCCTTCCCTCGATCCAGGAGGGCTTCGGCGTCGCCGTCGCCGAGGCCCTGGCCTGTGGCGTGCCCGCCGTCGTCACGCCGTGCGGGGGCCCCGAGGAGATGATCCACCGATCGGGCGGCGGGCGCGTGCTCTCGAGCTTCCGGCGCGACGAACTCGCAGAGACCGTGGTCGAGCTGCTACGCGACCCCGCGCGGCTGCTCGAGATGCGCGCGAGGGGGAGGGAGTACGTCCTCCGCGAGCACGCGCCCGGCCGCCTCGTCGGGCTCCTCGCGCGCGCGTTCCGGACCCTCGACGGCGACTGAGGCACCCGGGAGCTCCGCAAGCGCCAGCGCGAGGAAGACGTAGAAGTATGCGAACGTCATCGTGAGGTAGAAGACGTTCGCGGCCATCGTCGCGGCGAGCGCGGCCGCGAAGCCCCAGGCGAGGTGCCGGTTGCTGCGGCGCTGTCGCAGCACGCGGGCCCACACGTAGACGAGGAAGAGCGCGAACACGGTCGCACCGGCCACGCCGGTCTCGACGAACTGCTGCACGTAGAACGAGTGCGGCCCGTAGTCGCGCTTGCCCGCGACGGCGAGCGCGACCTCGGCGAAGTTGTTCAGGCCACGACCGACCAGCGGGTCCGACCGGATCGTGTCCGGGATCGCCTCGTACAGGCGGACGTAGCGTTCGCCGGCCGGACCGTGGACGTCGACGCGCGCGTCGGCGACCCTTTCGCTCAAGCCGGGGTCGGCCGCAACGGCGGCTACGACGACGACCGCGGCCGCGCCGAGCCCGACGGCCAGCTCGCGCGACAGCAGCGAGCGGCGGAAGGCGACCGCCAGCACAGCCAGGCCGACCGCGAGCCCGACCACGGCGCTCCGCGACAGCGTCGCCGCGATCACCACGAGGAAGAACGCGAGCAAGACCGCGCACAGCATCCGCCTGCGCCGCTCCAGTTGCGACGCGCGCGGAAGCAGGACGAGGACCGGGATCAACAGCATGATCGCGAGGTGATTCGGATCGTGGGTGAGCCCGCGCACCCGCGTCACGCTCGGCCCTCCGCCCAGGGTGTAGTCGAGCGTCCTCGCCTCGAGGCCCGTCAACGGCTCCAGGACCACCTCGTCGATGTTCACCCCCGCCTTCGCGCCGACGAGCTGGAGAGAGGCGTACAGCGCGCTCACGGCGAAGCCGCCGACGAACCACGCGAGCGTCAGGCCGTAGAACCGCGGTGGCCGCCTGCGCAGGTAGGCCACGGCGGCGGCGAGCATCCCGAAGTGGATCGCGAACTTGGCGAACCCCTTCCCGAACTGCGTCAGGTCTGTCGACTCGAGCTGCCAGGCGCCGGCCGCGTACACCAGCGACAGCGCGACGGCCGTCGCGAGGGCGACCGCCTCCGGTCGCCCGAGCCGCTGGTCCCGCGCCAGAAAGAGCTCGAGCGCGAACGCGCCCATGAACAGGAGCGCGAGGACGTCGAAGAGCGTGAGCCTGGCGAGCGCGCCCCACTTGAGCTGCGAGAACGTCGCCGTGAAGACGGCCGCGAAGAAGAGGCCGTCGACACAGCGACGAACGTTCAGGCGACGCTCCTCAGGACCTCCGCGAGCTCGGAGACGCGGGCTCGGCGCGAGAGGCGTTCGCGGACGGGTGGCGCGAGGGGCGTCGCGGAGAGCCCGCCGTCACGCCAGCGGCTCGCCAGCTCGGTGAGGGCATTCCGCAGGGCGGGGATATCGTCGGGAGCGACGACGACGGCGGCATCCGTCTGGCGCAGGAGCGCCGCAGCCTCGCCCGTCGGAGGGACGGCGGCGAGGATCGGCCGCTCCGCCGCCAGATACTCGAACACCTTCGCGGAGACGACTCCGTCGCCGCGACCCTCCGCTTCTGGGATCAGGAGGAGCAGGACATCCGAGGCGCGCTGCAGCTCGAGCGCCCGGCGGTGGGAGACGTAGCCCGTGATCTCCAGCAACCCGCCCAGGCCCTGCCGCTCCGCCCAGGCGCGGTCGGCGGCTCGGAAGCCGCCGACGAAGCGCGCGACCGCGTCGACGTCGGATGCCGCGAGCGCGCTCAGGAACGGCCTCGGGGTCCGCCTGCCGAGCATCATCCCTGTGTGCGTGACGAGGAGGCGGTCGCCGCGTCGGTACTCGAGCGCGGCGACGTCCTCGAAGTCGCAGCCGTTGGGGATCACCCTGACGCGCCCGGCGGGCGAGAAAGCGTGCATCGAACGGGCAACGCCCTCGGAGGCGGCGACGATCGCGTCGGCTTCGCGCGCGACCAGCCTCGCGGCGACCTGCTCCGCGCGCTCCTTCGCACGGACGGCGCGGAGCTCCACCCGCCGGTGCTGGTGGCCGACCATCGGGTCGCGCAGGTCGGCCACCCAGCGCACGCCCAGCAGGCGCTTCAGGAGCGCGCCTGCGAGATGGGCAGAGCTGGGTGGGGATGTCGTGAGGACGACGTCGACGTGCTCGCGGCGCGCGACTCGCGCGGCGGCGGGAACCGCGGTGAGGTTCCACAGGACGTGCTGGTCGGGGAGCAGCACGCGCGGGAGGACGAAGCCGAGCTCGCGCACGAGCCGCCGCAACCCGCGGGTCCCGTAGATCTCCTCCGCTCGGCGGCGAGTCCTCGGCCCGACGTAGCGAGCGCGCCGAATGCGCATGTCCGGCGGAGGCTCGAGCTCCGCGTCGGCGTAGACCCATTTGGGGTCGGCGGGGGCAACGACGTGTGTCTCGACCCCAAGGCTCGGAAGATGAGCGGCGAACTTGAGCGCGCGGTGGGGCCCGGCGCCCCCGGCGGGAGGGAAGAAGTACGTGACGAACAGCACCTTCACGACAGGCAGCGTAAAGAGCCGCGGATGCTACGCGAGCATCGCGAACGCGTCTCGCGCGGCCTCGACCGTTGCGTCGATCTCGTCGTCGCCGTGCGCCGTCGAGAGGAAGCCGGCCTCGAACTGCGACGGGGCGAGGTGCACGCCGCGATCGAGCATGGCGCGATGGAAGCGGGCGAAGCGGTCCGTGTCCGCCTGCTTCGCGTCGTCCCACGAGCGCGCGGGAGCATCGGCACGCGTTCCTCTGGCAGGACGGGAAGATCTTGGACCTCGGTACGCTCGGCGACCGGGGAGAGCAGGGCCGAGGGCATTAACGGGGCGCGGCCAGGTTGTAGGATGGGGAGAGACGAACGCCGGATCTGCACACGCCGCTCCCGTTCGCTCGCTCCGACCGAAAACCACTCAAAACGGTTTGAGCGAACGGGAGCGAACCCGAGCGAACGGCTGGTCGCACTTGCCATGCAGAAGGTCGTGGGTTCGAGTCCCATCATCCGCTCTTCTGAAAGCCCCGCAAATCGGGGCTTTTCTGTTTCCGGAGTAGTTACCAGAGCTGTTGTTCACCGTACGTCCTCCGTACAGCGGAATCTCGAGGCGCCGCGAAAACGTGCGATTCCAGCGCGATCGCCGACTGGCGGCGGGCGCCCGTGTAGAGGTGCCCGTACCGCTTCAGGACCAGCGCGCCGCCGTCGGAGTGGCCCGTCTGCTCGGCGATCACCTTGACGTGGCAGCCGGCAGCGATCATCAACGACGCCCCGGTGTGGCGGAGGTCGTGGAAGGTGAGCTCGGGCATCCCGGCATGGCAGGCGGCGGGCTTGAAGACGCGGGCGAAGAAGTTGTCGCCGTCAAACGGCGCGCCGGAGGGAGCGGGGAAGAGGTAGCCCTCGGGTGTCGCCGGCCGCGCGAGCTGCTGCTCGCGCAGAAGCCTGAGCACCTGTGGGCCCACGTCGATCGTTCGTCGGCCGGCGCGCGTCTTCGTCCGGACCTCTTCGCCATCCTGGCGCTGCGAGAAGACCGCGACCGATCCGGTCGCGAAGTCGATGTCGCGGTCGCGCAGGCCGAGGATCTCGCCGCGCGGAGCATGGTGAGGATGCCGACGGGGACGATCCGCGCGATGTACTCGGGCATCCACGACCGAAGCTCGTCGGCTTCCTCCCATGTGAGGAAGCGGGGCTCGCGCTCGTCGGCTCGTGCGATGCGGATGCCGTAGATCGCCCGGTCGACCTGCTGGCCGCGATCTTCGGCGGCCTTCAGGATTCGCTTGAGGAGCGAGAAGGCCATCTCCGCGCGACGCGGCGCATGGCTTGCGATGTCTGCGAGCAGGTCCTCGACGAGCGGCCGGCGAATGCGCTCGACCGCGAGGTCGTTGAGCGGCGTGAGGTAGCGGAGGCAGTCCTCGGCAACGCGAATCGTCTTCGGCCGCGGCCGGACGCGTCCGGCAGCGCCGATCACGAACCGCTCGAGCCACGCCTGCGAGCGAACCGGGACGTTCGCGCCGATGGTCAGCGATCCTGTCATCGAGGGAATCGCGATGCGCGAGGCGATGGCCTACGAGGAGGCTCACGGGTGGGCACCCGAGGATGTCTCGAAGGAGAACCGCCGCTTCGACGTGCTCTCCCACCAGCGTGGCGGCCCTGGCGTGCGCTTCATCGAGGTGAAGGGCAGAGCGACCTTCGCCCCCGTTGCGCTCACATCGAACGAGTACCGGACGGCCAAGCGCCTCGGCGAGGATTTCTGGCTCTACGCAGTCTTCGACTGCGGGCTCGAACGCCCGGCTTGTCCGAGTCCAGGATCCCGCCCGGCTTGGGTGGGAACCGGTAGTAACCGTCGAGCACTACACGGCACCGCCGCAGGTCATCGAGGAGGCAGCCACCGTTGAAGGCGCGCGAGCGGGTCGCGGAGAAGCTCGCCGAGTCCGGGTTTGGTGCCTGAGCTCGTGGCACCAGGCACAATGGCAACGATGGCAACACTTGGCGTTCGCTCGGGTTCGCGCGCGTTCGCAACCTCACAGGGAACCCCTGCAAACGCAGGGTGTAAGCGAAGGAGCGCGAACGGCCGCGAACGGTCGCCAGCACTTGCCACGCAGAAGGTCGTGGGTTCGAGTCCCATCATCCGCTTCTAAAACCCCCGTAAATGGGGATTTTTCTGTTTTTCTCTTTGGCGAGGGTTGATGGCGAGGGCTTTTTCTCCCCGTTTTCTCCCCGAATGGTGGCGAGGGCGAGCGAGAGTTCCGCCTCGCTAAGCGTCAGTTCGAGCGGGCTCGGCGTCGGGACGAGATCCGCGACAAGCGAGTCGCCGGGACGATCATCCGGCTCGCGTAGACCGGCCCCTTCCCGGGCAGGACCGTCCGGGCGGTTTGAGAGCCTTGATGCGCCGCGTTCCTTCCCCTCGCGGCGCCTGTAACCCGCCAGGCCGCTCCGTGGGGACGGGGCGGCCTGCATTCCGGTCCGGCACGGCCCGTACTGTTTCGGCAGCCACAGGCTGGCTGAGTTTCCCCTCGTAATACTCGGCCATGGATAAGGAGGAGAAGGAAGGTGAAGGTAACTCTGTTGCTTGCCGACCATGCAGAGGTCGCGGAGGGCAAGCTGTTCATCAACGGCGGAGGCTGGACGCTCACCGGCCCCGACCCGATCCCGTTCGGGATTGCCATGTACATCGAGGTTCCGTGGGACCGGGCAAACATTAAGCACACGTTTCAGCTCGAACTCGTGGACGCGGATGGTCAGCCGGTCACCGTGGAGACCGGCGAGGGCGAGCAGCCGATCACGGGGAGCGGCGAGTTCGAGGTCACGCGACCGCTCGGAATCAAGGCGGGTACGCCGCTTCCGATTCCGATGGCACTGAACTTCGCCCCGCTGCCGCTCCCGCCCGGTGGTCGTTTCGAGTGGCGGCTGTCGATCAACGGCGAGACCGATGAGGACTGGCGGCTGTCGTTCTCGACTCGGCCGCGAGCGCCGGAGTCGATGGCGGCCTAGATCCACTGGTAGGGCCGAGGCGGGAGTCGGCCTAAAGTAAACCTGCCCCCACCGGCCCACACGAGGAAAGAGGCCCCGAAAACGGGGCCTCTTTCTTGGACCATGCGGTTACCGACGACGGTGACCCCAGCACTCGTAATGAAATGGTCCCGGTTCGAGTCCGGGCGTCGGCTTCTTTTCAGTAAAGGGGTTTGCGTCGCTTTAAGCGTTGCTCCGCTCCGCACCGTGTGAACACCTCGCTCCGTCGATGAACTAGTGCGTCCTTGCGACGCGACAAGATGTACGCGTGGATCCTAAGGAACGCCCGCTCCAACCGGGCTTGGTCGAGCTCTACACGCTCGCCGTCGAGATGGCCGATCGGGTTTCCGCCAGGCGCACGGCGGCCAACAGCTTCTTCCTCGCCGTCCAGACGGCGCTCGTTGCGTTGCTTGGTGTCGAAGGGCTGGCGGAGGACGCCGTCGCGGGCGCGGGCCTTGTCCTGGCCGGCGCTTGGTGGCTCTTGCTTCGGAGCTACCGGAAGTTGAACGCGGTCAAGTTCGAGGTCATCGGGGAGCTGGAGAAGGGGCTCCCCGTACAGGTCTTCACCGCGGAGTGGAAGAAGCTCAAGGGCGAAGACCCGAGGCTGAGGGCGCGCCTGCGTGGCCGCTATGCCGAGCTCGGCGTGGTCGAGCAGCTCGTGCCAGCGGTATTCGCCGTCATCTATGCCGTCGCCCTCCTTGCCTGATGACTTGGCGGAGGGGCAGCGGTAACCTGGTGGCCGAAGCCCACTGAGACTGGTCGGAATGCCGAGCGTGCTGATCAGCAGCACCAGCGAGGACCTGGCGTCCTATCGCAAGGCCGCCATGGACGTTTGCGCCGACCTCGAACTCCTAGCGACCGCGATGGAGCACTTTCCAGCAGTCGGGCTCGGGGCGGTCGAGGGGAGCCTGCGGAAGTTCGCCGAGGGCGACGTCTACGTCGGGATCTTCGCGCACCGGTACGGAACCATCGTGCCTGGTCATGACCGCTCGGTGACGGAGCTCGAGTTCGACTTCGCCGGTGAGCAGGGCTTGGAACGGCTCTGCTTCGTCGTTGACGGAAAGTACCCCTGGCCTCCGGACGCCATGGACCAGCGAAAAGAGGACAGGCAGCGGCTAAAGACGTTCAAGGCCCGCATCGATGCGGAGCTGATACGCGGGGTCTTCACAACGGTCGACGACTTCGCGAGGAAGCTAATGCATGCTCTCGTGAACTGGCGCGATGCCCGCGGGGTTGACCGTGATGGAGACGGGTTGGCCACCCGAGCCCCGGAGACCGCCCCCACGACGCAACCACCTCCACCTGCGCTCGTGCTGGGACGATCCGACGACGCAGCGCGGGTCAAGCGTCGCTTGATCGGGGCACCGGACGGGCGGCCAGGGACGACCGTGATTCGAGGTTGGCCTGGCGTGGGGAAGACCACGTTCGTCAACGCCCTCGCGCACGACTCGGAGGTAAGCACCGCGTTTCCGGACGGCATCCTGTGGGCCTCCCTCGGCGAGCGGCCGGACCCGCTGGCGGAGCTCAGCGTTTGGAGTCGCCGTCTCGGCGGTGTCACCGAGGCCCCAAAGACCCTCGCGGACGCGATCCGCCGCGTCAGGGGGCTGCTGCGCGAGCGCAAGGCTCTCCTGATCGTCGATGATGTCTGGGAGTCCGGGGCGGCGGCGCCGTTCGACGTCGGCGGTCCGGGGTGTGCGACTCTCGTAACGACACGTTTTCGCGACGTTGCTAGTCAAGTCGCCCCAGCGAGCGAAGACGTCTACCTGCTTCAGCAGCTCGCCGAGGCCCCTGCGCTCGAGCTGATCGGGCAGCTAGCCCCGACGTTCCTCGAGCACCATCGCGAGGAGGCGCGCCGGCTCGTGCAGGAGCTCGAGGGCCTGCCCCTCGCCCTGCGCGTGGCCGCCCGGCTGCTCGAGAATGAAGTACAGCTCGGCTGGGGTATAGACGAGCTCTTCGAGGAGATTGCGGGCGGGGACAGGATTCTGTCCGAGAGCGCACCCGAGGACCGGTATGACGCCGCCACAGGCGAGTTGCCCACCGTCTCCGCGCTCCTGAGGACGAGCACCAATCGACTCGACGAGCAGACCCGCGAGCGCTTCGCGATCCTCGGTGCCTTCGCCCCGAAGCCGGCGACGTTCGACCTGGGAGCCATGCAGGACGTCTGGGAGGTCGGCGATGCGAGGCCAACCGCACGGACGCTTACCGATCGCGGGCTCCTCGAGCCGCTGATCGGAACCGGCCGGTTCCAGATGCATGCACTGCTCGTGAAACACGCAGCCTCGCTGCTGCGGGCATAGGAGCGGGTCGTGGCGAGCCTGACGGAAGCGGGCCGGCGTCAAGCCAGATACTACGCCGCGCTGCTCGCCGCTGCGAACACCCGCCTCGAGGAGGGCGACGAGACCCAGGCGCTCAAGGAGTTCGACGCTGAGCGGCAGCAGATAGTCCACGGCCGTGCCTGGGCGGCCGAGCACGCCGGAGACCTCGACGCGGCGGCGGAGCTGTGCAGCCGCTATCCGTATGACGGCGAGTTGATCGTCTACCTGAGGGTGCCGCCGGCCGAGCGCATCCAGTGGTGTAGAGACGCTGCCGCCGCCGCCGAGCGGATCGGCGATCGGGCTGCCCAGGCGGCGCATCTGCACAAGCTGGGCATGGCGTACCTCGACGTCGGCGAGCTCGACCGCGCCTTTTCATGTGTCGAGCAGGCACTTGAGATAAACCGCGAGATCGGTCGCACCGAGTACGAGGCCTCCAATCTCGGCGGTCTTGGGCTACTGCACGCTGCAAAGGGCGATCACCCGGAAGCGATCCGCTGGTACAAGCGGGCGCTCACCCTCTATGAGACCATCCACGCGCCGTGGGGAGAGGGGATCTACCGAAGCAATTTGGGCGACTCGTACACGGCTGTCGGCGAGCCTCGTAAGGCGATCGAGATACACGAGCAGGCGCTTCGGTTGAATCGGGCCGTCGGAGACCGCCGCAGCGAGGCCTACGCCCTGGGCAATCTCGGGAGGGCGTACGCCGCACTCGACGACCACCACCGGGCGATCTCGCTATTCGAGCAGCAACTGGCGGTGGCGGACGAGCTCGACGATCGCCAGTCGAAGGGATACGCCCGCCTTGGGCTAAGCCGCTCCCTAGCCGAGATCGGCGACCTGCGTCGGGCAAAGGACGAGGCCACGAAGGCACTCGCGGTGCTCGATGAGCTCGGTGATGCGGCGGTCCTCGAATGCCGCGAACAGCTCCGACGGCTCCACGGGGCCACCGGTCGCGAGAGCTAGATTCTTCCCAACGACTCTTTGGCCGGAGCGACCTGCCATAGGGCTCCGCACGCTCGGCTCTACGATCGGAGTCGCCGTGCGCGCATCTCAACTGGATCCAAAGTCGTTCGTAGGACGCGTAGGGTTCGCGAACTCCGACGCGAGTCTTGTCGATTGTGCTTGCGGGCCTGACTCAGTTGCGTATGGGGTGCAGAAACTCGGTCCCGCGTAGATCTGCTGGATTTGCAGGCGGATCGAGTTTGCGAACCCTACGGGGCCGCCGACTCTACGGACCGGCAAGCCCGCGGCCGGAGGCAGCTGAACTCCGGCACACCGTCATCCCAGAACCGAATTCGCGCACCTCACAGGTGGTGCCCACGATGCGGAACGCGCGCCCATTGGCTGCGACGAACACATCGACTGGCTGCCAGTCCCGCTGCTCGGTCAGAAACGCAGGAGGGTCGGCCGCCTCGCCGTTCGGGAGCATGAGCAGAAAGCGGTAGACGGGCGCCAAGAACTCCTGGGCAACACGTTACCGCTGGCAGCCAGGCGATGAGGGGGCCGGGGCGAGCCGAACGCGCCTAGCGCTTCCCGCCGAGCCATCGCACACAGTGTCGCGAGTTAGAGAGGGGCCGGGTCCCCATCGCCGCAAAGTGAGGGGCCGGCCCCTTGCATCAAACCTATACCTTCCGCGGACGTCCGTCCTTACGGTCTGCAAGGCATCAGCCCGGCGCGCTGCGGCAACGCGCCGGGTACCTGTGACCGTACCAAGCCCGAATTCGGACTGGCTGCTTCGTCTACGCCGGCTTGACCAGCACGGGCTCGTCGTCCGGATCCCTCCCCGGCCGGATTTCGATGACGCGGAGGTCCCGTAGGGTTCGTAAACTCGATCCGCCTGTAAATCCGGCAGATCTACACCGGGACCGAGCTTGTGCACCCCACAGGCTGCGGAATCAGTGGCCGCCCTCCGAACCCGGTCAGCGCGCCGGCACGGTCGGAGGCCCGAACCGGACCGCGAGCGCGTCGGCCTGCACGACCTCAGGCACACGCTCATCGGGCTCGCCTTCGAGCACGGTCTGACGCTGCCCGAGGCGTCCATTCTCGCGCGACGCGCGAACCCGCGCGTCACGGCGCAGGTCTACGCGGGCTTGTCCGAGAAGGCGCGCGAGCGGGTCGCGGAGAAACTCGCCGAGTCCGGGTTTCGCGCCTGAGCTCGTGGCACCAGGCACAATGGCAACAATGGCAACAATGGCAACGCTCGGCGTTCGCTCAGGTTCGCGCGCGTTCGCCAACCTGACAGGAAGTCCCTGCAAACGCAAGCTGTAAGCGGAGGGACGCGAACGGCCGCGAACGGTCGCTTGCACTTGCCATGCAGAAGGTCGTGGGTTCGAGTCCCATCATCCGCTCTTAAAAGTCCTGCAAACGGGCAAGTAGTGTCGTCTGGTCCGTAAACGGAGCAAAGCGGCGTGACAACGTTGGCTGCGGATTGTTGCCTCCGACGACAAGCGCTGCAGCACCGAAATCCTCCGTCGGAGCCCTGTTGGCGGCACTTCGATAGTGGCTAGGACAGCTGGGCGGTCGCTATTCGCGGCACTGGGTATGCCTCGCGAGACGTCGCGCGTCTCACTTGCTGGTTGTGTCCGTTTAGCGTTCGCGATGTGCTGTCAGGAGAGGCAACGGTACGTGCAGGACCGACGGCTCGCTGCGAACCTCGGCAGGATCCGGTACGTGGGGACGATCCGGAGTCGGCTTGCAGGCGTGGATCTCT
Source organism: Actinomycetota bacterium (assembly GCA_046728015.1). GTDB lineage: Bacteria > Actinomycetota > Thermoleophilia > Solirubrobacterales > 70-9 > DATAFO01. The sequence goes on along the minus strand of JBKPDQ010000101.1, from coordinate 17,401 downwards.
TGCTCGGCGCAGTCTCCAAGTCTCACAGTGTCAGACTGGGAGCGCCTCGCGGAGGATCCTGAGCCAGTTCCCGCTCGTGATCGCTTCGAGCCGCTCGCCGTCGTAGCCACGACCTCGGAGCGCAGCGACGAGGGCGGGATAGTCGTCCGGCCCTGTAAAGCCCTCGAGTCCCAGGCGCGACTTGCTGACCGCGGCCGTTTCCGCGTACAGCACCTCGTCGAAGGCGTGCTCCTGCTTCGTCTGGGCCACCTGGTCGACGAAGTCCGCCCCGAGCCCGACGTGCTCGATTCCCATTACCGCGACCGCGTGGTCGACGTGGTCGAGCCAGCGGGACAACGTCGGCGCCTCCCGGTCGACGACGAACGCGAGCGCCATCATCCCGAGCACGCCCCCGCGCTCTGCGAGCGCCTCGAGCTGCCAGTCGGCGAGGTTCCGTGGATGGTCGCGGACGGCGCGGCAGCCCGCGTGAGTAACCGAGAAGGGAACCTCCTCGTCGAGAACGTCGCGCCAGGTCTGCTCGGACGCGTGCGCGAGGTCGAGGACGACGCCGAGCTCGCCGAAGCGGCGGACGAGCGCCCGGCCCCGCGCGGTCAATCCATGCGTCGGCGTGTCGATTCCTCCGGCGAACTCGTTCGCGTGGTTCCATGTCAGGCTCGCGGTGCGCACACCACGCCCGTACCACTCTTCGAACGCGCAGGGATCGCCCTCGAGCGGCTCGACACCCTCCATCGAGAGCACGAGCCGCAAGCGAGGGTCTTCGAGCTCGGCGCGCGTGCGGACCTGGTGGACGCGCTCCGCGTTCTCCTCGACGGCGCGCCTGAACTCGGCCTCCTGTTCGAGCGACCGTTCACGCGCCTCGTCGCGAGGCGCGCTCGCGCCATAGAGCGGGCAGATCTGGACGCCGACGCCGCCCGCCTCGAGCCTCGGCAGCCAGTAGCGCTCGAAAAGGCGCTCCTGGCCGCGGCGCAGGACGAGCTCGAAGGATTGCTCCTCGCCGCGCCCCACGACGAGCTCGAGCAGCAGGTCGTTGTGAGCGTCGACGATCACGGCCGCCCAGTCTGCCCGAGTCCGTGCGAGGCGCGCGACTGCGAGGATTTACCTGTGCCAGGGGGCGCAACGACGAGGTCGCCGATGGAGCGAGATCGCGAACTCTCCTCCCACGAACTGCGTCTCGGATCCACGGTTCGCGTAATGCTCGGTTCGGCCCATGACAAAGGCCCAAAAAAGGGGCCTTTTGCGGCGGGTTCGGCGGCTCGGAGCGGCGGCACGCGCCGCCCCACAGTGCATCTGAGAACACTCGGGGCCGCAGCGTTCGAGACGCTCTCACGGATTTCGGCGACCCCATGGCCGCTGCCCCCTCGCCAAGCCCGAGCTGGACGAGGCGGCACCTCGCGGAGTGGCAACCAACGCTTATCGTGCGGCGCACTAGCTTGCGCGTGGCGACGCGCCGGCAGCGACGGCCGGAAGCTGCCAGGCCCGTTGACGCGCGCGCAGGCGGATCGGGCGGTCGGCGTGCCGTCGTCTTGACTTCCTTGCCTTCCTCCCTTCTCGGCTCGCCTCCGACTCCGCTCAGCGTCGGCGCAGGTAGTCGACGCAGAGCGCGTTTGCGCAGTGGGCGACCTTGAGGTCACCGTTCGTCACGTCGTAGACCAGGCCGAGCCCGTCCGCGCCCACCGTCACCGAGGTGTACGCGCCGACGAAGCCGGCGCTGCCCAGGGTCTGCGTCGTCGCGCTCGTGCAGGCGACGTTCGCGCAGTGGGCGATCTTGAGGTCGTTGTTGGTGACGTCGAAGTAACTGATCAGGCCGAGCCCGTCCGCCCCCACCGTCGCCGAGGTGTGGAAGCCGACGTCCCCAGCGCTGTCGAAGGTCGCGAGCGCGTTCGCCGCGGGCGGCCTGAGGCGGTCGATGGTGGCGTCGAGCTCGGGCTGAGTGGCCGGGTCGAAGCCGAGCTTGGCCAGCGTGACCGCGCCGGCGGCGATCGATGGGTTCGGGTAGCTGCCGCTGAGGTCGCCACCCGCAGGGCCGGTCGCCGGCCCCTGGGGCCGGGCCGGCCCCTGCGGACCCTGTGCCCCGGGCAGGCCCGGCGGCCCTGCGCCCCCGACGGCCCCTGCGGCCCTCGTTGCCCGGCGCGAAGCTGCCCGCGCCGGAAGTCGCGGACAAGCAGCGAGAAGTCCTTGACCTTCGACGAGACGACCGCGTTTCGCTTCAGGTGCTTGGCGCCGACGCTGTTGGGCGGCAAGACGACTCCGCATAGCCGGCCCCGCCCAGCGAGGCGAGCAGGGCAAGGCCGGCGACGAGGAGCGCCGGCGACGGCCGCAGGCGCGTGATCGCGGACATGAGACCCTCCCTTCTGCTCAGCGTCGGCGCAGATAATCGACGCAGAAGCTGTTCGCGCAGTTGAGTCCCGGGTAGGCATTCACTCCCTGGTCTCCTGTGCCCAAAGTAGGGGTTCGGCTCGCGGATCGCGCCACGTGAATGCCTAGTTTTTCGCTCTCGTCAGCCCTACCATCACCAGCTCGCTCATTGGGCCGCTGGGCAGGCGTTCGGCGCACACTTTGGGCGTCGTCAAGCGGGCGCGATCGTTCTCCGACGTCCTGCCGGCTCCAGCGCTCGCCGTGCTAGTGGCTGCGGCGTATCTGCCGAAATCGGTTACGAGGAGAGCGGCTGATCGGCTGGGAGCGCACTCACAAGCTGCGTGCGCGACCGGATCCCGAGTTTGCGGTAGACACGACTCAGGTGGAAGTCGATCGTCTTCGGACTCAGGAATAGCTCGGCCGCGGCCTCTCGGTTCGTCGCACCGCGTGCAACGACCACAGCGACTTGAAGCTCTTGCGGGGTCAGCTTCTCGGCCGCCTCCGGGGCGCCTCGTAGGGTCTCGCCGCTCGCCCGCAGCTCGTTTCGAGCTCGCTTCGCCCAGGGCTGCGCTCCAACGCGATCGAACGTCGAGATCGCCTTCCGAAGCGGCGCGCGTGCGTCCGCCCGGCGTCCCGCGCGGCGGCGGCGCTCGCCCAGGCACAGCTCGGTTCGTGCCTCGTCGAAGGGAAGAGTCACTTCCCGGTAAAGCGCCAACGCTGCCTCGAACGGCAACTCGAACTCGTCGTCGGCCGCCAAGAGGCCTCGGACCCTGGCCGCGGCGGCGCGGCCCCAGACACCGCCGCTGGCCTCCGTCTCTTCCTCCAGCGCCTCGAGCGCCGCCTGGGCCTCCTCTCTCCGGCCCACCCGCTCGTAGGCCTCGACCAGGTCGGGTGCGGACATCAAGAGCGCCGGCTCGCGGCCGCCACGCTCCCGCAACGCTCTCGTGGCGCGCTCGCTGTGGAGGACGGCATCCTCGAAGCGACCGAGCCCGAGTGCGAGCAACCCCAGCACGGCGTCTGCGTAGAACGCGATCGCGTCGGCGCCCAGGCGTTCGGCGATCGCGATCGCCTCCCCGACGTGTGCCCGGCAGTCCTCGTCGAGCCCCATCGCGGCCTCGACCCGCGCGAGCACGATGCGCGCGTAGGTAACGAAGTTCGGTTGCCCCGTCTCGCTCGCGAGCACGTATGACTCCTCGGCCTCGGCGCGCGCGATCGCCCACCTGCCGGTCCTGTAGTCGATGTCTGCGAGCGCCGAGAGGGGAAACGGCAGCATTCCCGGCGCGCCTGCCGCCCGCGCCGTGGCCACGATCCGTTCGCCCTGCGCGCGCGCTTCCTCGAACTGGCAGAGCACCGAACGAATGCCAACCTCGGCCTGAAGCAGCATTACGTCTGCGATCGGGTCCAGCGACTCCAGCCGCGCGACGCTCTCGATGTACCCGCTGGCTTCGACGGCGCCGCCGACGATGACCAGCGCATTCGCGTAGGCGAGCGTTGCGGGGATCCCCTCCGGGCCTCCGGTCTTCCGCGCGAGCTCAAGCGCCCGTCGTGCCGCCTCGAACGCGAGCCTCGCCTCGCCGGCCGGCATCGCGGCCATCGACGCCTCGACGAAGAGCGCCGCGGCCTGGCCAGGCTCTTCGCCTGCGATCATTCGCGCCTGCTCGACGAGCAGAGCGTGAGCTTGATGCGGAGCGCCGCGAAAGAGCTCCACGCGCCCTCGAAGCAGTCGGATCTGGCTACGGAGGGATGGATCAGTCGCTGCCCGTGCTGCCTCGTCGAGGATCGCGTCGGCACGGTCGAGCCGGCCCGAGAGCTGGTAAGCCTCGGCGGCGGCGACCAACCGTCGAACGCGTCCGGTCGGATCGGGCGTCAGCCGAGCGCTCTCGTCCCAGGCCCGTGCCGCCGCGGAGGGCGCGTTGCGGCTACGCGCTTCCCTCGCTGCCACCTCGATCGCGGCGGCGATCTGCTCGTCCGGCGCGGCGGTGCCCTGCGCCAGGTGCGCGGCCCGGCGCATCGGATCGTCGGCGATGCTCGCCGCAACGGCTCGGTGTGCGGCCCGGCGATCGGATGCCGTCGCGGCGTGGTAGAGCGCCGAGCGGATCAACGGGTGTCTGAAGCGGATGTCGCCGTTGACGGCAATCAGCCCCGTCCCCTCGGCTTCGTCGAGCGCGGCCGGCGTCGAGCCGAGCGCGCGGAGCGCCGCGGTCACGACGGCGACCGCGCCCGTCCCATCGGCGGCCGCGAGGAGGAGGGCGCGGCGGGCCTCCTCCGAGAGCACACCGGCGCGGGCCCGGTACGTCGCCTCGAGCGCGTCGCCGACCGGGAGTGGGTCGGGCAGCGGCTCGGAGCCGATTCGCTGCGCCGTGTCGAGAAGGCGCGGGATCTCGATCAGCCCGAGCGGATTCCCACCCGACGCCTCGACGATCTGCTCGGCGACGTCTTCGGAGAGATCAGCGCCGACGCGGGAGAGGAGCTCGCGGGCCGCGTCGTGATCGAGGCCTCCGAGGTGGGCCTCGGGGAAACGCGCGCTGTCGATGACGGCCGGAACGTCCTCCCGCGCGGCGAAGATGAGCACGACGCCCTCGGCAACGAGTCGCCGCCCGGCGAAGACGAGCGCCTGCGCCGAGGAGGCGTCGATCCAGTGGACGTCGTCCACGATGGCGAGCAGGGGAGCATCCTCGGCCGCTGCCGCGAGCAAGCTCAGCGTGCCCGCTGAGATCGTGAAGGGGTCGCCGGCAGAGGGCGGGCCAAGGCCCAGCGCTGCTTCGAGCGCCTTCGCCTGCGGCGCAGGGATCGCGCCGAGAAAGCGCAAGATCGGGCTGAGCAGACTGGCCAGGCCCGCGAACGGCAAGTCCGCCTCTGCCTCGAGCCCCTGGGCTCGGAGCACCCTAAACCTCGCGGCACGCTCGCTCAGCTCCGTGAGCAGGGTCGTCTTGCCGACACCGGCCTCGCCGCGCAGCACGTGGACAGCGCTTCGGCCCGCCGCTGCCGCCCTCAGGAGCGTCTCGAAGCGCTCGAGCTCGGCATCACGGCCCAAGACGCCCGTGTCAGGCGACGCGCCAACTGTAGGCACGCTGTAATCGTAAGGCGTTCGTCGCCCGAAAACTAGGTAAATCCCCGGCGCGAGAGCGCGTTTTTCGCCCTAGCCTCGGCCGAGATGAAGATCTTTCGACTCGCGGCCGCCTCGGCCTCGGCGACGCTGGCTCGCCCACGCTGGCTCTCGGCGCCGCGCCGAGTGAGCTGCTGGCTTGTCCATCTCGGCCCGCCGCACATAGAACCCGCGTGAGCGGCGCGTGAGGCGCGTGTGAGCACGCGGGCGCATGCTTCGACCCCCTCAACAGGGAGGTAGCGATGTTCGGACGCGGTCTGGTCATCTGTCTGCTGGCCGCTCTGGCGGCCGGTGTGCTTGCGGCGGCGCTTTTTGGAGCCGCCGGCGACCTCGATCCCACATTTGACGGCGACGGCACGGTTGTGACGGATTTCTCCGGCGACTCCGTTGACTACGGCTACGACGTCGCGGCGCAGGGCGACGGAAAGATCGTCGTTGTCGGCTGGACCGGAACCGCCACCGGTGACGTCGTCTCATCACCCAGCTTCGCGGTCGCCCGCTATGACCTCAATGGCGCCCTCGACGCCAGCTTCGACGGCGACGGCAAGGTCAGCACCCACTTCACCGCGAACTCGGGCGAATTCGCCTTTGCCTTGGCGATCCAGCCCGATGGGAAGATCCTCGCGGCCGGGGATGTCACCTATGACGCGACCAACCGGAACTTCGCCCTCGTGCGCTACAACAGCGACGGCACGCTGGACGCGAGCTTCGACGGTGACGGCAAGGTCGTGACCGACTTCGCGTCGGGGATCGAGGGGGCGGAAGCGATCGCGCTCCAGCCCGACGGAAAGATCGTTCTCGCAGGTCTGACGAGTCCTGGGCCCGACCCACCCGACATCGCATTGGTGCGCTACAACGCGGACGGGTCACTCGACAGCTCCTTCGACGGCGACGGGAAACTCATCACTCCAATCTCCGCGGGATCGAGCGACTGGGCCAAGGACGTAGCCGTTCAACCCGACGGGCGGATCGTTGCCGGCGGCGCCACGCGCACAGGCGGTACCAGCAGCCCCGTGCTCGTGCGCTACATGCCGGACGGCAGTCTCGACAGTTCCTTCGACGGTGACGGGAAGGCCGTCGTCGCCACACCGAACACCATCATCACCGCTCTCGCTCTTCAGCCCGACGGAAAGATCGTCACGACGGGGTTCTCCGCCCTCAACGTTAGACGCTTCGATCCGGACGGCAGCGTCGATACGAGCTTCGACGGCGACGGGATCTCTCCCTCGCCTTTCTCGGACGGCGGCGCGGGCGACGTTGCCGTTCAGCCCGACGGCAAGATCGTGGCCGCCGGCGTGGCCTTGGAAAGCGGCAACGCCGATCTCGCCCTCGCCCGCTTCGCATCGAACGGTGCGCTCGACGGAGAGTTCGGCTTGGAAGGCGGGAGCGCCGTCGAGTTCGGCAGCGCAGATTGGGCAGAAGCACTCGCGCTCCTCCCGGATGGGAGGATCGTTGCTGCAGGGACGAGCGGCCGGGACATTGCGGTCGCGCGCCTCATGGGCGCGGGTTCCCGGCCACCGCCGCCTCCACCGCCACCGCCGCCTCCACTGCCTCCACCGCCTTCGCCACCGCCCGTACTCCCGCCGCCGCCGGTGGGGGCGCAGCTCCGATGCGTCGTGCCCAACGTGAAGGGCAAGACGCTTGCGAAAGCTCGCCGCCTGCTCGCGTCAAAGCGGTGTGCGCTCGGTCGCGTCACTAGGCGTTACTCACGGACGGTCAGGAGAGGCCGCGTTATCTCGCAAAGGCCATCGGTCGGGCGCCGGCTGCCGCGCGGGACGAGAGTTCACGTCAAGGTCAGTCGCGGTCGTCGACCGCCACGGTGAACGCCCGCGATTTTTCGCAGCTTCATCGCCGGACTAAGCGCCGTCAGCATGGCCCGACGGCGAGGTCCGACGCTGAATCTCGCTCTCGTGCTGCTCGCAGTGGGCGGCATCGTCGGGACGGCAAGCGCTACGCCTCAGGCGCGCGGAGATCTCATCCTCTACACGAGCGACACCGCCGCAGATGGCAGCCGCGAGATCCACGCCATCTCAGCGAACGGAGGCGCTCCCACGGGGCTAACTCGGAACTCGCCGCAGGGGCACTCCGCAGCTTGGTCGCCACGCGGCGGGCGAATCGCGTTCATTGCGCCGAAGCTCGAGCAGACGGGCGACCGGTGGACGCGCGGCCGTGGCGTGGCGATCTGGACGGTCGACCCGACCGGGCGGCGGCCCCGACGGGTGCGCGCGATGGACGATGCATCCCAAGTCGAGTGGTCCCCGGACGGGCGCCGCCTTGCAGTCATCGCTGACGGCGACCTCTACGTCATGCGTCCAGATGGGTCCCGGGTGGTTCGATTGACCACGGACACGGTCGGCGCCCTCGACGTCGCCTGGTCGCCGGACAGCCGTCGGCTCATGGTCTCTGACTGGCGTGGCGACCAGATTGGCGCAGGCGTTTCGGTCGTGAGCGCACGGGGCGGCGAGCTTCGGCGGATCACCCCTCCCCAGACGAAGGCGCAGATCGAGGGCGAACAACTCTTCTGGCCGGCAGGCTGGGCGCCGAACGGCAGGCAGGTCGCCTTCGTCCGTGAGACGGGACGATATGTCGAGGACTCCCCGGTCTTCCTCCTGATCGTCGCGAACGCCGACGGAAGCCACGCCAAACGACTCGCTCGTGGGCTGTTCGAGGATGCCCGGTGGTCGCCAGATGGACGCCGGATCGCCGTGGTCAGCGAACAGGGGATCGAGGTCATCCAGCTACACGGGCGCGGACGCCGAACCGTGGGAAACCCTCCCGGCGTTGAGTTCGCGCTCGCCTGGTCCGGCAGCGGCAAGGACATCCTGACCGGCAGTTCCGGCGTCTCCGGCACGCGGTTGTTCGTCACGCGTGTGCGCGGAGACGGCTCCCAGCCTCTCAGTACGAGACGCGCGGCAGGCTTCGTCGGCGTTCGCGGCGATCAACGGTGGGCTCCAAACGGGCGGGCGTTTGTGCAGGCACACGTCGGCGACGAGTTCCGGGAACCACTCGCGTATCTCGAGCTCTTGCGCGCGGGTGGCCGTCCGATGCGGCTCCTGAAGCCCGCGATCGATGGAGCGCCATCCTGGTCTCCAAAGGGAGCGCAGTACGCGTTCGAAAGGCAAGAGACGAGTGGATTCAGCGTCTACATCGCGTCGGCGGACGGCTCGCGCGTGCGCCGAGTTGGGGCGGGGCGAGCGCCGCTTTGGTCGCCCGATGGACGGAGCCTGTCTTTCCTCCGGGGAAAACGAATCTTCATCGCACGAGCGAACGGTCGAGGCGCCCGCGAGGGCGGAAGAGGGTTCGACGTCGCTTGGAGCCCCAAGTCGGACTCACTTGCGTTCGTGGCCGGTGACGCCATCTGGCTCGTCGCGCGGGAAGGCGGGCCGGCGCGACGCGTCGTCGGCCCGGACCTTCCGGATCCACATGGGTGCGCTAGGAGCATCGGTAAGCCGACCTGGGCGCCCAGTGGTGACCGGATCGCCTTCCTCGTCGTCTGTAGTTGGGATTACGGCGGCCAGGGCGACATGTACACCGTCCACACGGACGGCAGCGGCTTGACTCTCGCTGCGTTCGTCGGCTTCGGCTTTCCGGACTCCTTCGTGTGGTCACCCGACAGCAGGACGCTCGCCCTCAGCGATGACATCAACATCTATGTCCTCGACGCCGACGGCGGCAACCGAAGAAGGATCGGCGAAGGGCACTCGCTCGCCTGGTCGCCCGACTCCAAGCAGCTCGCATTCGTTCGTGACCACGACATCTGGGTGATGAACGCCGACGGCACGAACGCACGAGCGTTGACGAAGCGCGGAGACGATCGCCAGCCCGTGTGGGAGCCAACCACCGCAGCGACGACGAACGGTAAGCGAACCGGCGATCCCCTTTCCCGCTCGGCGCCGTGGCGATCCTCGTGATGGAGACGGGCGGCTTTTTGAGGAGCCGCGGTACGGAGGTCTTCCCGCGTACATCGCCTTGGAGTCGGTGCATGACCCGCGTGTTAGCGCGGTATGAGCGGCGACCCATAGCGTCGACCTCGATGCCGGGGTCAAAAACTCGACTCAGATCGGAGGCATGGCTATGACGACGGCGCCGCACCCACTCGGACGGCTCGTGCTCGGGTCCCTCGCTCTCGCCGCGTCCATCGCCACGCTCGGGAGTTTCGCTTCCGGCGCGGGCGCGGCCGGATCAAGTCCTTACTCAATGCAGGCACAGGCATTACTGTCGGCGACCGAAACCGACGTGACGCTACGCCTGGACGGGCCGGTGCTCCCCACGGTCCTCGAGAAGGTGCAGGTCAAGGCCTGGCCGGCCGGGGCCGAGGAAGCCGTCACGCGCAACTTCTTCGACGTCGCGTCTCCGGGCGGAGTCGCGACGCTGCCTCTGACGGGTCGCGAACGGGGTGAGCGCCTCCAGATACGGGCCCATGTGAAGGACGGGCCGCAACACAACCTCGAGACGGAGACGACCGTTCGGCGCCGGCCGGACTTGACCGTAAGTCGGATCGACGTTCCCGCCGACGTCGTCAGGACACACCCCTTCGACGTCACGATCGAGGTCGCCGAGGTCGGCCGCGACGTCGGGGCTAATGCGCTCGTCGAGCTCTTCGACGGCGTCACTCGGATCGCAGCGTCCGAGTTCGCTGTTCCGGCGGATGGCACGGCGGAGGTCAGCTTCCGCATCACCCTCACGCGTCCGGGAGACCACACGCTCAACGCGCTCGTGAGCGGCGCCACCCCCGAGGAGTGGGGCGAGGCCCCGAACGCGCGCGAACGGGAGCTGTACGTCAACCACTACGGCGAGAACGGCGTGGTCGCCACCGATCATCCGCTGGCAACGGAGATCGGCGTCAAGGTCCTGAGAAACGGCGGCAACGCGTTCGACGCTGCCGCTGCGGTGCAGTTCGCCCTCAACGTCGTACAGCCGCACTTCACCGGGCTCGGTGGCGCATCGAACATCGTCGTCCGAGAAGGCAAGACCGGCGAGCTCTTCGCGATCGACGCTCGGGAGACGGCGCCGGCGGCCACGACCCCGACCACTTACGCAGTTCCCGGGGCCCTGCGGCCGAACGGGTTCGCCGTTGGCGTTCCGGGCACGCTCCGGGCTGTCGAGTACCTGCTTGCTCGGTGGGGGACGACGACCCTGGCCGATGCGATAGGGCCCGCCATCCCGCTCGCCGAGGACGGGTTCCCGATCGGCTATCACCTCGCCCGGGAGATCCCCGTCGCGTTGCAGGCCGGCATCTTCCAGCCTGAGACGAAGGAGATCTTCCTGAAAGCCGACGGCACCGCGCCAGAGCAGGGCTGGAAGCTGAGGCAGCCGGATCTCGCGAAGACGTTCCGGGTGCTCCAGCGTGACGGAGTAGCCGCCTTCTACGAGGGCGAGATCGCTCAGGCGATCGTCGGGGCACAGCAGCGGGCGCAAACACCAGGGCGCGAGGGGAAGATGACACCCGCCGACCTCCGGAACTACACGATCGACGTCGAGCAGCCGCTCAAGCTCGCCTACAAGGGCTACGACGTCTACGCGCCGGGCCCGTCGACAAGCGGCGGCCTGGTCTTGCTCGAGTCGCTCGGGCTCATGCGGGAGTTCCTCGCCGACCCAAGCAACGCTGGCTACGCGTGGGGTTTCGGGACGAGGAACTCACTCCATGTGTTCATCGAGGCCATGCGCCTCGCGTTTGCCGATCGCGACTTCTGGATCGGCGACGACCGGTTCACGAATGTGCCCGCGGCCGGCCTCCTCGACCGCGCTTATCTGCGGGCGCGCAGCTCGCTCATCGGGCGCGAGACAGTGATGTGCAACCCAGTGCAGCCCGGCGATCCGCTGTCCGACGCCGAACTATCGGAAGCTGGAGCAGAATTCGACTCCGAGGCTCAGGGCCATACGACCCACTTCTCGATCATCGACCGGTGGGGAAACGCGGTCGTGATGACGTCCACACTACGAGACGCCTTCGGAACCGGAATTACCGTCCCCGGCTACGGGTTCCTGCTGAACGACAGCCTGGGGCTCTTCAATCGGACACCCCGTGCCAATGCGACGGGTAACCCTGGTGCAAACGATGCGGCAGGGGGAAAACGGCCCATGGGCAACGCGACACCGACGCTGATCCTGAAGGACGGCGAGCCGTTTGCGGGAACTGGCACGTTCGGCAGCGGCTTCATCCAGAGCCTCGTGCTCAATGTGGTGCTGAACCTGATCGAATATGACCAGACGCTGCAGGAGGCGATCGATGCGCCGCGAGTCTGGATCCAGTTGTCGAACGGCGCTTCGCAGCTCAATCTCGGTTTCGCGCACCGGATTGATCCGTTGCGCGCGATGGGCCACGTGGGCAAACCCGGTGGCTGTGCGGAGTTCCTGAACAAGATACCGCTGCCGCCGCTCTTGAACATCGGCTCGACCGGCTCATTTGGTGTCGACCTCGAGAATTTCGGCCTCCTCGGAGGGGTGGACGGCACAAGGTTCCCGGACGCGTCGACCCAGGTCGTCGAGCGCAACTAGCTGCTTGGACAGAGGGCGGACGCTCTTGCGGCGAGCGTCCGCCCTCACGCTCTGCGTCGTGCGCGGTGGGCTGGTGCGACTCGCCGAGTCAGGCTTCGGCGCCTGACTCCGTGGCAAGGATGGCAAGGTTCGGCGTTCGCTCGGGTTCGCTCCCGTTCGCTCGCCTGCCCGGAAACCTCTGCAAACAGCCGGTTTGAGCGAACGGGCGCGAACGGTCGCGAACGGTCACTTGCACTTGCCATGCAGAAGGTCGTGGGTTCGAGTCCCATCATCCGCTAAGAGAAGCCCCCGCACAGGGGGCTTTCTCGTTGCCGGAATGGGCGACGGCGACCCGAGGCGCAAACGATTCTGCAAGCGGCCCCTCTCGGTGGCACCCGGAGGGCCTAGGCTGAGGGGCGTGTCTGCCCGCCCGAAGGAGCGACCAAGGGGAGAACAAGCCATGACGGAAAAGACAAGTAGCCCTGAGACCACCCGTGGAGAGGCGCTCGCAGCTCAGCTACGAGAGCTCGGGGTGCGACGCGGTGTCCTCGTTCGGATGGCGCAACGCGGGCAGCTCCTCGAGCTCCGCTGCGAGATGCCGACGTGCTACTGCCACAAGGGCCGGTCCCACTTCGAGCAGAGAACCCATCCTCAGCGGTCGGTCTGGGCGCCCTCGGCGGATCACTACCCCCTGCTCCAGGCTGACGGTGGAAAGCTCGTCGCCTCGAACGTCCGGCTCGCGCACGTGCACTGCAACCAGGAGGACTACGTCTGGCGCGGGAGGATCAGGCGGATGCTCGAGAAAGACATGTCACTCGAGGAGATCGCCCAGAAGCTTACCCAGCAAGGGATACGGCGGCCGCATGGCAGCTCCAAGTGGACGGCGAAGAACGTGCGGAAGGCGTTCGTCTCCTAGGCAAACCGGTGCACCTACGGCGCGCCCCGGGTGCACGCCGAGCTTCGCTTCCGCGGCGTCCGCGTCGGACGCAAGCGGGTCGAGCGGCTGATGCGCGCCGTCGGCGTCAGCGGCTTGGTGAAGCGCAAGCGAGGCCGCACCACGATCAGCGTGCCCGGCGTGCGGGTGGCCGACGATCTCGTCGAGCGCGACCTCAACCCTCCGGCGCCGGACCTGCTCTGGGTCGCCGACATCACCTACGCCCGCACCTGGGAGGGCTGGCTGTACGTCGCCGTCTGCCTCGACTGCTTCTCCCGCCCGGTGGTCGCTTCGCGATCGCCGACCACCTGCGGGCCGAGCTCGTCGTCGACGCACTCGAGCAGGCCCTCGCTCGGCGGCGTCCGCGAGCGGGCTTGATCCACCACTCGGACCAGGGGTCGCAGTACGTCTCGCTCGCGTTCGGCCAGGAGTGCCGGCGAAACGGGATCGCGCTCTCGATGGGCTCCAAGGGCGACTGCTACGACAACGCCGTCTGCGAGGCCTTCTTCAAGACGCTCAAGGCAGAGCTCGTCGACCGCCGCTCGTGGCCGACGAAGCACGAGCTCCGGCTCGCGATCTTCGAGTACATCGAGATCTTCTACAACCGCCGCCGGCGTCACTCGACGCTTGCCTACTACACCCCGGAGGAGTACGAATCGATCAACAGATCAGACAACCGAGAGAAAGAGGCCGCGTAACGTCGACCTGTCTACGGAACCGGGGGAACTCCACTCCCAACCTCGCGGTCACGCCAGGACCCAGCGACTAGGTCTCGCACCATCGGCGGACAAGGGCGGCCGACATCTGCAGATACAGTGCCCCTTCAGCAGACCGCAAGGAGTAGTCCGCGGGACGCGCTAGGCCCGGGTCCGGCCCCGAAACCATTGGGACGACGAATGCCCCCAGCCGTGGCGCCGCGGCGCCCTTCACGGATTCGCAGTCTAGGTGGTCTGGTGAGGGGCCCGGTGATGACCGCAGAGCGCGCTCGTCGACGGTCAGCTCGAGCGCCTCGGCTTGCGGAGTCGGCTACTCGTCACTCCGCAATGGTGCCTCTTGCTCGTTCTCCGGAGGCTCGGATGCGAAGATCCGCCCAATCCTCTGCGCCGCGGTCTTTTGTGGCCGGTAGTGCCGGTAGCGCTCCATCGTGCGGAGGTCGGCGTGCCCGAGCCACGCCTGAAGCTCGCGCTCACTTGTGTCGGGGTCGGAGGCGACAAGGGTCGCAAACGTGTGGCGGAGGTCGTGGAAGCGGATCGGCGGAAGCTTCGTCTTCCTCTGCGTGTCGCGGTAGCGGCGGCGGAGGGCGGAGCCGTCGAGATAGCGGCCGTCGGCGCCGACGAAGACGAAGTCGTCAGAGCCCGTGAACCGCTCGCGGTCAAGCAGCTTGGCGAGGGCGGTCGCCACGGGAGGTGCGAGCGGGACGGACCTGCCCCTGCTGCTCTTCGGGACGCCGACGCCCTCGCGGATGTCGATTGAGCGGAGCACACGGATCGTCTCGCCGACGAAGTCGATGTCGCGCACCTGAAGGCCGAGAAGCTCGCCGAGGCGGAGGCCGCTGAACGCGGCGGTGACGTAGATGGCGCCGTCCTGTTCGTTGGCGGCGGCACGGGCGAGGGCGTACACCTGCTCAGGCTCGTAGAAGCGGAACTCGAGGGCGGACGTCTGGTAGTCGAGTTTCCAGCGGGGGACTTCGCGGGCGGGGTTGCCCGTGAGGCCGTACTCGCTGCGCGCCTCCTCGAAGATCCCGTGCAGGATCGCGAGCAGCTTCGCGGCGGTGCGGCGGCTCATCGGCTTCCTCTCGTCGGTCCGGTCGGCGTCGCTTGTCTCCTGCGCGCGCCAGCGCTCGATCGCGCGGGCGGTGACCTGCTCGAGCGGCAGGTCGCCGAACGCGGGGAGGAGGTGATAGTCGAGGGCGGAGCGGTAGTCGCGCTTCGTCGCAGGCTTCCAGTTCTCGCGAAGAGATCGGGTCGAATACCAGTACTCGGCCGCGTCGCGGAACGTTGCCTTCGACGTCGTCGGGATGCCGACGCCGCGGCGAAGGTCGGTCAGGCGAGCATTGAGGGTCGCCAGCGCGGAGCGGCGCGTGACGTAGCCCTCGGGCGTGCGCCCGCGACCGGTCCACGCCGGCCCGATTGCCCTGCGCTCCTCGCCGCCGAACGGAAGTCGCACACGTATGTACCAGACGGGACCCTTCGCCCGCTCTTGGAGGTAGATCTGGCCGCTGACGGGGCGGCGGCGGTTGCTCTCGGCGTGCACGGGAGCTCACTCCTTCCGGTGCCCCCGGGGCGTCGAGTGCCCCGGGCGTGCTACTTCGTCGGTCGCCGCTCACACTACTCTCCGGCGCGGTCTGCATCCAGAAGGTTGGGCTCTCGTGTCCCCGTTTGTGTCCCAAACTAGGCTGATTCATCCTGATTCCGACCTGTCTAGCCGCACGAGTTTCCGCTCAACGAAGCCAAATCCGTCGAGCCTGCGCCTACGCGCGCGCGTTGCCATGCAGAAGGTCGTGGGTTCGAGTCCCATCATCCGCTAGGAAGAACCCCCCGGAAACGGGGGGTTTTCCGTTTTCGGAACGGAAGAGGCGATCCCCTGTGGCAAGTTTGTGGCAAGTCGAGTAGCGCGCGGTCGAGTTCGGTCGGCGACCATTAGCGCGATGCCACCATTCACCGCAGAGGTTGTATTCCGCTTCGAGGCGGAAAGCGTCGAGGCCGCGGGCGCGGAACTCAGACGCCTTGCCGTGACTGCTCGGCTTGCCGGGTTCGAGCTAGAGCAGGGTCGAGTGGGGGCGCGTTCGACGGGCGGTGATGATGACGACCGCTGGACGAACTACGGGCCGCTCGACCCGCCGTCTGCTTAGACCACGCCGCGCCGAATCACCCCGCGCAGCGACGACCCCGGCCAGAACGGCCCTGCCTCGAACGGCGTCTAGGCAGAGTCGCTGCGATCGCTCAGACTGAAGGCGGCCGGGGCGGTTCGCGAGGAAACATCCGAGCCCCCGGAAGTTCGACCACGCTCGCCCCGGCCCGCGGTCAGTCGGGGTCACCGAGGCTTGCGGCTTCTGAGAGACGATCTGCCGCCGCGCCTCGCAGGACAACCGAGTTCCCTGCGCGACGCCCCGCGACGCCTCTCGCGGCGAGCCACGGCGTCTGCGGCGTTAGAGTCGGCCGCGGATGGAATCCTAGCGAAACCTTGTAAAAGCCCCACATCGCTGGCGTCGAGCGGTTGCTCGCAGCTGTTCGGGCAGGCACGGGGGAGCCGGGAGCGGCTCTCACTCAGCGGCGGGGAGGTCGCCCAGAGGGCCGCTGCCGTGCGCGTCGAGGATCATCCGCTCGAGCATGCGCTGTTCGAGGGTGAGATCCCGCCGGGCCAATACGACGCAGGCACCGCGAGATTTGGGACTCGGGCTGGTACGAGCTCGTCGAGGAGAAGCAAGGCAGTACCCTGATCGTCCGTCTTGCACGGCCGGCGGCTGGAGGGAAGGTGGGCCCTCGAAGCGGCTGGCGTCGGCGGCGATCCCGATAATGGCTGATCGTGCGCACGCGCAAGCGGATCTCCGAGCAGCCGCAGGGCGAAGGCTCGCGCGAGCCGTCCGTTCCGAGCGAGATCCGGCGGGGCAAACGCATCGTGCGCCTCTCGAATCTCGACAAGCCGTTCTGGCCGGAGCATGGGATCACGAAAGGCGACCTGCTCCGCTACTACCGCGATGTCGCACCCACGCTCCTTCTGCACCTCCGCAATCGGCCGTTCACCATGAAGCGCTACCCGGACGGCTGGCAGGGCAAGCCCTTCTTCCGGAAGAACGCCACCAACTACGTGCCCGCTTGGGTCAAGCGGGTCGCCGTCCGCGTGACGAGTCGGGGACCGCCGCAGCAGAGCCGGATGATCGAAGTCCCGGTCGTGAACGACGAGCTCGCCTTGCTCTGGATGGTCAACACAGCTTGTATCGAGTGCCACACCTGGTACTCGCGCATCGACAAGCTCGAGCGGCCGGACTGGGTCGTCTTCGACCTCGACCCATCAGACGACGTCGGTTTCGCCGAGACGGTCGAGGTAGCACTGCTCGTCAAGCAGGCCCTCGACGCGCTCGGGCTGGCCTCGTTCCCGAAGACCTCGGGTGCGCTCGGCCTCCACGTTCTCGTGCCGATCGAGCGACGGCACACGTACGACGACACGCGCCGGTTTGCCACCGAAGTCGCGCGAGAAATCGCCGGCACGCACCCCAACGTCGCGACGACCGAGTGGTCGAAGGCAAAGCGACGAGGCGTCCTGATCGACGCGAGTCAGAACGCAAAGGGCAAGACGATGGCGTCGGTCTATTCGGTGCGGCCGATGCCGGGAGCGCCAATCTCGACGCCGCTCCCCTGGGACGAGGTAGACGAGAAGCTCAATCCGTCGATCTACACCATGGACGCGGTGCTCGACCGGCTCGACCGCCACGGCGACCTCTATGAGGGCGTGCTGAAGACGAAGCAGCGCCTCGGCCCTGCCCTACGGACGCTTGGGAGCTGATGCCGGCTTGCCGGCCGAGATGCCGT
>JBKPDQ010000100.1:0-6704 GCA_046728015.1 Actinomycetota bacterium | reverse complement strand
TGGCCGCGGAGCGCCATGATCCCACCGCCCGGCCGGCCGACGTTGCCGAGCAGGAGCTGGAGCAGGGCGCAGCACCCGATCATCTGCGGACCATAGGTGTGCTGGGTCCAGCCGACGGCGTAGGTCCACGCGGTCGTCCGGACCCGCCCCGAATTTTCCAGGATCGTCTCGGCCACTTTCAGGAAGCTGGCCTGGGGGCAACCGGTCACCCGTTCGACCATCTCCGGCGTGTACCGTCTGAAGTGACGCTTCACAAGCTGGAACACGCACCGTGGGTGGCGGAGCGTGTCGTCGCGCAGGGGAGGGGGCTTGCGGAGGGAGCGGATCACCGATTCGAGCGGCTGGCCCGGGCGGGTCGGCCGCTGCGAGTCCCTGCGTCCTGGAGCTGCATGCTCTTCGCCGCCGCGCGGCTCCCCGAGCTCCTCCCCCTGCCGGGCATACTGCCAGGAATCGGTCTGGTACGTGCCGATGAAGCCGTCGTAAGGCCACTCCGGGCCTCGCTTGTACTCCATGAGCCCCGAGAAGACACCGTCCAGCTCCTCGGTGTCCTTGAAGTCCTTCCGGACAATCGTGGCGGCGTTGGTGTAGTTGAGCAGATACTCGCGGAAGAACGGATCGCTGTTCCAGCGCTCGCTATTGATGACGTAGTTGACCAGCCCGCCGAGGAAAGCGATGTCGGTGCCCGCGCGAATGGGTGCGTAGAGGTCGCACATCGCGCTGGTACGGGTGAAACGGGGGTCGACGTGGATGAGCTTGGCGCCGTGCTCCACCTTGGCCTTCATCGGCCACCGGAAGGCGACCGGATGGCATTCGGCCATGTTGGAGCCCTCGATGACGATGCAGTCGGAGAACAGCATGCTGCGCGGGTAGAGGGTGCCGGCGCCGCGACCGAGTCGAGTCCCCAGACCGGGGACGCTGGAGGAGTGTCATATTCGAGCCTGGTTTTCGATCGCCACCACGCCGAGTCCTCGCATCAGCTTCTGCTGCATGTGGTTCCACTCGTTGTCCAGAGTGGCGCCGCCCAGGGCGAAGATGGCGGTCGTGTGGTTGACCAGGCTGCCGTCCGCCAGGCGCTCCACGAAGGTCTCGTCCCGGGTTTTTTTGACCAGCGCCGCGACCCGGTCCATGGCCCACTCGAGATCGACCTCTTCCCAGCCGGTCGCCCCTGGCTTGCGGTGGAGGACCTTGGTGGCGCGGTTCGGGTTCTTGTGGAGCTGGTAGATCGCCGCGCCCTTGGGACAGAGGCAGCCTTCGCTGTGCGGGCTGGCCGGATCGCCCTCGATGTTCACGATCTCGCCATCGATCGTGTGGACCAGAGTGGCGCAGCCGACGGAGCAATAGGGGCAGACGCTGGGGGTGGTCTTGGCGTCCTTGATGCGGAGCTGCTGCGCTCTCGCGGTGGCCGGCGCCAAGCTCGCGCCCAGCCCAAGCAGGGAGCCCAGCGCCGTCCCCGGGCCGACACCGGCGGCCGAAATCCGCAGGAACTCGCGTCGCGAGACTGGCACGTGAAACGCCTATCAGGTCGCTGAGAAACCGGCCCCCGCGGCGGATACGCCGTAGGTGTGGTGCCCGCAGGGCAGGGCGAAGCCGATGGCCGCAACGCAAAGCAGGGGGTGAGTGATCCACCGCACCATGACCGACCCTACCCGCCGGCACGGCGTTATGCCGTGATCGCGCTCACGCAGCCGCTTACCCGCGAAACACCCCGGCCCTGCCGGCCGTAGAGCCCAGACTCGCACAGCCTCCCAGGAGACCTCATGATCGTCCGCTACGGCCTGCTGCTCGCAGCGCTGGCCGTCCCCGCCGTCGCACGCGCGCAGACCGCCGCCGACTCGTCGGCCATTCGTGCCGGGGCTGGGGCAAGGAGACGCCCGCCGACCGACGGCAGAAGGACGTCACCATCCTCGACATCTTCGGCAACGCCGCCAGCGTGAAGGCGGTGATGGCAGACTGGATCGACTACCTCCAGATCGCGAAGGTGGACGGGCGGTGGGTGATCGTGAACGTGCTCTGGGAAACCAAGCCCGGGGAAAAGGGATGACGCGGGTCCGCTCGGTCGCCCTGGTATTTGGCGGACTAGCCGCGACGGTCACAGCAGCTGCCGTCAGCCCGGCCGACCCACCCCGCAGCTCCGCCTGGCTGTCGCTCCTGCCCGATGGAGAGGCCAAGCGCAAGTTCATCCTCGATTGCACCGGCTGCCATCAGTTCGACGAGAAGATCGCGCGGCCCCAGGGCTCGCCGCGGACCGAGGCCCAGTGGGTCGAGGCGGTCACCCGGATGCTGGGCTACGCCGGGGCCGCGACGTCGTTTCCCGTGATCGCGGCCGACCGCGACGCGAAGGCCACCGCGGCGTGGCTGGCGAAGAGCCTGCCTGCCGGAGACGTGGCGGACGTATCGGTGCCAGCCTCGCGGCGGGCCGACGTGCGGGAGTACATGATGCCGGTCCCGCAGGACCTGCCGCACGACCTGGTCGTGGAGCCCGACGGCAAGGTGCTCATCACCGGGATGTTCACCCACCGGCTCTACCGGCTGAACCCCGAGTCGGGCGCGCTGAGCGAGATCGAGATCCCCGTGGTGCCGAGCGCCAACCCGCGCGCGATCGACCGCGACGCCGAGGGGCGTACCTGGCTGGTGCTGGGCAGCCGATGCGACTGGCGATGGCGACGGGCGATACCGGATGGCGGAGCTGGGACGTCGGGATGTATCCCCACAGCCTCGCCGTCGCGCCGGACGGGAAGGTCTGGTTCAACGGCCACTTCACCCGGGAGCCCGAGCTCTCGGGTTCGTGGATCCGTCCCGCGACACGGTCGTGACCTACCACGTGCCGGCCCATCCCACGCTGGCGAAGGGACCGGGCGGCCCGATTCCCTACGAGATTCGCGCCGCCCCCGACGGCCGGATTTGGCTGGGAGAGCTGCAGGGCAACCGGTTGATTTCCTACACGCCGAAGACCGGAAGGTTCCAGACCTACAGCAGGCCCACCCCCTACAGCGGTCCGCGGCGATTCGACGTGGACGCGGAGGGTGTGCTCTGGATCCCCGCCTACTCGGCGAACCTGCTGGTGCGGCTCGATCCCGCCATGGGGAAGTTCAAGGAGATCCCCCTGCCCTTGAAGGACGCGATGCCGTACGTGACCCGGGTGGACCCACGCGACGGCGCGATCTGGATCGGCACCTCGGCCGCGGACGCGCTGCTGCGCTGCGAGCCGCGGTCGGGGAAGTTCGAGACCCTTCATTGCCGAGCCGAGGCGCGCTGGTGCGCCACCTGGCGGTGGATCCGAGAAACGGGGCGGTGTGGCTGGCGTACGGGGCGTCACCCGGGATCCCCGCGAGGGTGGCGAGAGTGGTTGTCAAATAGGAAGTGTCACCCTGAGCGCAGCGAAGGGGGCCATGGCTGTCATGGTCCCCTTCACTTCGTTCAGGGTGACAACGCCCGCCTTCACTCCCCCAACTTGATCCGCTCCACCCGCCGGGTCTTCGTCTGGGTGTTGTACACCCGCAGGCTCACGATGTCGCCCGCCTTCATGCCCTTGATGACGTCGCGGAGCTCGGCGGTGGTCTTCACCGGCTTGCCCTCGACCTCGAGGATGATGTCCGGCCCGCCACGATCGGGGTCCGCCAGGTCGTTCCAGCTCGGGCCGCCTGCGGTGACGTCGGTGACCAGGAGCCCGCGCTGGTTGGGGGCCAGGTCGAACTGCGCCGCGTCATCCCGGGTCACCGGCGCCACGGTCACGCCGAGCTTGCCCACGGCGGCTCCAGCCTCGTTGGACTCCTCGCCCGTGCCGCCGTTCTTGCGGTCCGCCACGGCCGTGGTGCCGGGCAAGGCCTGAAGCTTCACGTCATAGGTCTTGCGGACGCCGCCCTTCCGGGCCACCTCGACCTTGACCGTCTCGCCCGGCTTGCGGAAGGCGATCCGCTGCTGCAGCTGGCCCACGTACTCGACCGGCTTGCCGTCGACCGTGATGATGATATCGCCTGGCTCGATGCCGGCCTTTTTCGCGGCGGAGGTGTCGCTGCCGAAGTCCTCGACCAGCACGCCCCTGATGTCCGGCAGGCCGACGTAGGCGGCGTCGTTGGCGGAGGCATTCCGCACGCTGATGCCCAGGACCGAGCGGCGCACCTCCCCGTGGGAGATCAGCTGGTCCATCACCTGGCGCGCCAGGTTGATCGGGATGGCGAAGCCGTACCCGGAGTAGAACCCGGTCCGGCTGGCGATCGCCGAATTCACGCCCAGCACCCGGCCGCTGATGTTGACCAGCGGGCCGCCCGAGTTGCCGGGGTTGATCGCGGCGTCGGTCTGGATGAAGTCCTGGATGCTCCGGTCGCTCACGTTGGGCAGCGCCAGGGTGCGGCCCTTCGCGCTGATGATACCGGAGGTGACGGTGAAGGTCAGGTTCTCGCCCAGCGGGTTGCCCACCGCCAGGACCCACTCTCCGACCCGCGCCGCATCACTGTCGCCCAGGGGCGCCGGGGTCAGGTTGTTCGCGTCGATCTTGAGGACGGCGAGGTCGGTCCCCTCGTCGGTCCCCACGACCTTCGCCTTGAACTCCCGCCGGTCGAGCAGCCGGACGGTCACCTCGTCCGACTCGTCCACCACGTGCGCGTTGGTGAGGATGTAGCCGTCGCGGGAGACGATGAAGCCGGATCCCGCTGCCTCCTGGAACTCGGGCTGCATCTGCGGCAGCCGGGGCATGAACTGCTCGAAGCCCGGCGGCACTTGGAACTGGGGCTGGTCGCCGTCGTCGCTCGGGGCGTTGTGCTTGCCCGACTTGATGAAGACCACGCTGGGCTTCACCGCCTCTGCCACCGAGGCGAACGACTCGCTCAGACTCTGGAGGTCGCCGGCTCCGGCCGGCGGTGTGACGGTCTTGGTTGTTTCCGCGACGGCGTAGCGGGAGTCCTGTTGCTGGGCTTGCGAGAAGCCGGGAATGTTGAGCACGCCGGCCAGGAACAGGCCGGCGAGAAAGGCAAGCGCGGAGCCGACGACTGGGAACCGGCGCAGCGAACCTCGGGACATCATGGGCATCTCCACAGGTGAAGGGGCGGGAGGGACCCGCCCTGACGTCCGGTTCTGATGCCCGAGGGGCGTCCAGCGTCGCGCCCACGTTTCCGTTCGCACCGAGCGAAACCGAGGCTTGCCTGGGACCCGTAGTCAGGCGATCATCCGGCCCCGGGCCTGCCCGGCCGGGACCACCTTTTGGAGAAGCTGATGGACCGCATGCACATGCCTCGTGCCCCCTGGACGGGGCTGATCGCCCTCCTGGCCCTGGCGGGCTGCAGCTCCGGCCGAACAGAGACCCCCGTACCCGCGCCGGAGACCGGCCACGCGGGCACCGCGGCCCCGGCGGCGCGGGTCATGGAGGTGCCCATCATGGAGGCGTTCGATCGAGCGCTGGCCAATGGGACCCGGGCCAGCTCGGGGGCGCCGGGCCCGCGCTACTGGCAGCAGTGGGCGGACTATCGGCTGGCGGCGGAGCTGAATCCGACGTCCAAGCGTCTCACCGGCACGGCCGCGATCCGGTACTACAACCGCTCGCCCGACACCCTCGCCGTCGTCTACGTCCAGCTGCTCCACAACATTTTCGCCCCGGGAGCCCGGCACAACACGGACGTGCCCTGGGCGGTCGAGGGGTATCAGCTCAACAAGGTCGCGGTCCAGGGCCAGACCCTGGCGGAGGGCGAGGGTGAAGGTCCCGGGTACCAGGTGGATGGGACGATCATGCAGGTCCGGCTCCCCAAGCCGATCGTCCCGGGCAGCACGGCCGACCTGGACTTCGGCTACCGCATCCGGATCCCGCCGGACGGCGCGCCGCGCGGGGGGCAGGACGGCGAGGTGTACTACATCAGTTACTGGTATCCCCAGATGGCGGTGTATGACGACGTGAACGGCTGGCAGATCGACCAGTACTATGGAAACGCCGAGTTCTACATGGGCTACGGGAACTACGACGTGTCCCTCACGGTGCCCGCGGGCTGGCTGGTCTCCAGCACAGGCACACTGACCAACGCGGCCGACGTGCTGACCGAGCAGACCCGGGCCCGACTGGATTCCGCCAGGAGCGCGAAGGAGATCGTGCACGTGGTGGCCGCGGCAGACCGCGGGGCGGGGAAGGCCACCACCGCCGGCACCGACGGCAAGCTCACCTGGCACTTCCGGGCGGAGAACGTGCGTGACGTGGCCTGGGGCGCATCGGCCAACTACCTGTGGGACGCCACCAACGCGGTGGTCGGGGACGCGAACGGCGACGGCGCGCCGGACACCACGCGGGTGGACGCGTTGTGGCGGCCCGAGATGGAGCAGAGCCACTGGGACCAGGCGGCGCGCTACGGCCGGCACTCGGTGGAGTTCCTCTCCCGCTACCTGTGGCCGTATCCATATCCCCACATGACGGCGGTGGACGGCCCCACCTCCTGCGGCGGCATGGAGTACCCGATGATGACCTGCATCGGGGGGCAGTGGGACACGCTCACCATGTACGAGGTGGTAGTGCACGAGATCGCCCACATGTGGCATCCGATGCAGGTCGGCTCGGACGAGAAGCGGTTCGCCTGGATGGACGAAGGGTTCGCGCAGTACGACCAGTCCCAGGCGATGGCCGACTTCTTCAGGGGCTACGACGACGAGGCCGAGAACCGGGAGCCGTACATCAACCTCGCCATCGTCGGCGGCGAGGTGGAGCTGATGCGTCACGGTGACCGCTACCC
>JBKPDQ010000099.1:0-33400 GCA_046728015.1 Actinomycetota bacterium | reverse complement strand
TGGCTGGCCCGACACGTGCGCGCGCAGGTCCGTGAGCTGCTCGAGCTCGCCACGCGCGATCTGGACCTGCCGCAGCTCGCTCGCCGGCTGTTGCGCTCCGATCCGCGGCGACTGCTGCGCTCGACCCTGCGCGGAGAGCTGGTGCGTCTGCTCGCCGACACCGAGCAACGGGAGGCCTTCGACCGGCTGCAGGCGACGATGTCAGCAATCGAGGGCCACGCCGAGCACGTCGCCGAGGCGTGCGCAGCCGATCTCGACCCTCGGGTAGTCCCGCTGCAGCAGGCGGCTGAGGAACGAAGGCGCAAGCGCGGGGGCCTGGGCGAGGCGATCGGCCGCATGCTCGGCATGGACCTGAAGCTGCGGCAATACCGGCTTGGCAAGGCCTTCTGTGACGGCGCCGTGGCGGCCGGTGGACAGGACGCGCTGCGCTTGCTTTGGGCCGGTCCGGAGTCGCTGCCGAGCCTGGCCGAGCTCGAGTGCCCGGAGGCTTGGCTCGGCCGGGTAACGACCGGTTCACCAGCGGCGGCGTAACCCTCGCTACGGTCGGGGTTACAAACACGTGTTCGTGTTGCTACACTGAACATCCTTAGAGATAAGGAACTTAGTCCAAGGAATGACCCATCGAGAGGGATTGAGGAACCAAATGCCCAGCAACGGCAAGACCACCACACAGACTCAGGCCAAGAGCACCACGGCCACGCCGAACGGTGCCGTCGCCACCGTGCGTCAGACGGCCGAGCTCGCCGTGGACCTCCCCGTTGGCGCGGCGCTCACCGCCCAGGAGCGCGTCAACGAGGCTGTCCAGCCGTGGACGAAGAGCGAGA
The DNA here is from genome assembly GCA_046728015.1 of Actinomycetota bacterium. Classification (GTDB taxonomy): domain Bacteria; phylum Actinomycetota; class Thermoleophilia; order Solirubrobacterales; family 70-9; genus DATAFO01. The sequence goes on along the minus strand of JBKPDQ010000099.1, from coordinate 32,576 downwards.
CCCGCGCCAAGGAGTTCAAGGATCTCCGCGCTCAGGTCACCCGCGAGCTCAACAGGTTCGAGCGTCGCGGCGGCCAGGCTCGCCGCAAGGCCACGCAGCGCGCCCGCCGTACCCGCAATCGCGTCGAGCGCGAGGTGATTCAGCGGCGCCGAGCGATCGAGAAGGGCGTCAAGCAGAACCGCGTCCGGCTGGAGCGGCGTCTGAAGACGGCGCAGACCGCGGTCCAGGAGCGGGTTCCCGCACGGAGCTAGCGCTTAGCCCGGGCCGCCCCGGAGAGGTGGCGACCCGGAGGAGTCTGTCCGCACCACATACCTCGCGGACAGAACAGCAACCTCTCCTCCCCGATCGACCGGCCCTGTGGCCGGTCGATCGCTTTGCGAGAATTGGGAGCGATGCCGACCAAGGAACAGGTGACCGAGGCCCTGCGGGCCGTGATCGATCCGGAGTTGCGCCGGTCGATCGTCGACCTCGGGATGGTGCGTTCCATCGAGATCCACCCCACCGGCAAGGTCGACGTGGTCGTCTCGCTGACCACGCCCGGATGCCCGATTCGCTCGCACTTCCAGCAGGCCGTGGCGCAGAACGTCTCGGCACTCGAGGGCGTGTCCGAGGTCGGAATCGGCTTTGACGTGCTCTCTGACGACGAGAAGGCCGGGCTGCAGCAGGCGCTGGGCCGGGGCCGCCTGCCGGAGGGCGCACTGGCCCAGGTCAAGAACGTGATCTGCGTCGCCTCGGGCAAGGGCGGCGTGGGCAAGTCCACGATGACCGCCAACCTGGCCGCGGCGCTCGCCGCCGAGGGGCAGCGCGCTGGCGCCCTCGACTGCGACGTCTACGGCTACTCGATCCCGCGCATGCTGGGCGTCGACAGCAAGCCGGACGTCAACGGCGAGCGCAAGATCGTTCCGCTCGAGGGCCCCGCCGGCATCAAGGTGATGTCGATCGGGTTCTTCCTCGAGCGGGACGCGGCCGTCGTCTGGCGCGGGCCGATGCTGCACAAAGCGATCCAGCAGTTCCTCGAGGACGTCGCCTGGGACGAGCTCGATTACCTGCTGCTCGACCTGCCACCCGGCACCGGCGACGTCTCGATGACGCTGGCCCAGCTGCTGCCCCAGGCCAAGGTCGTCATCGTCACCACGCCGCAGCCCGCCGCCCAGACGGTCGCCCGCCGCGCCGCCGAGATGGCCGCCAAGGTGGATCTCGAGCTGCTCGGTGTGATCGAGAACATGTCCGGCTTCACCACGCCCGATGGGCAGCGCTTCACGATCTTCGGTGAGGGCGGCGGACAGCTGCTCGCCGACGAGCTGGACGTGCCCCTGCTCGGCAAGGTGCCCCTCGCGGAGGCTCTGCGCGAGCACGCGGACTCCGGCACGCCGCTGGTCCTGGCACAGCCCGACGCTCCGGCGTCCGTAGCGATCCGCGACGCCGCCCGTGGGATCGTCGCCGCGACGCCTCAGGCTCTGCCGGTGATGCAGGCCGAGGCGCCGGCGCTGGCCGGTCGACCCGCGGTCAGCGGCACCGAGCTGCCCGTCGTCCAGGGCTAGACCCTGGATCCCCGCCTCGAGACGAACCGTCGCTGGTGGGACGAGCGCGTCCCGATCCACGTCGGGAGCAGGTTCTACGACGTGGATGCATTTCTGGCCGGCGCCGAGACGTTGCAGCCGTTTGAGATCGAGGAGGTCGGCGACGTTGAGGGCAGGCGACTCGTCCACCTGCAGTGCCACTTCGGACTCGACGCCCTGTCCTGGGCGCGACGAGGCGCCTCGGTCGTCGGCCTCGACTTCTCTCAGCCGGCAATCGCTGCCGCCGCCTCGCTCGCGAGCGAGACCGGTCTGGAGGCGCGATTCGTCGCCGCGGACGTCTACGACGCTCCGGAGGCCTTGGGCAAGGAGCGCTTCGACATCGTGTACACAGGGCTTGGCGCCCTCAACTGGATTCCGGATCTACCCGCGTGGGCGGGAGTCGTCGCGTCGCTACTGGCCGATGGAGGGTTCCTCTACCTGTCGGAGTTCCACCCGATCACGTGGGTCTTCGCCGACCACGACCTCGGTATCGAGCACGACTACTTCCACGACCCGGCCGGCGAGCGCGTTGACGATCCCGGCACCTACGCGGATCTGGAGGCCGCGACCACGCACAATGTGACGTTCGAGTGGGCCCACGCCCTTCGCGACGTGATCGGCGCGGTCGTGGGCGCCGGGCTTCGCCTCGAGCTCTTCAACGAGCACGACTACACGCTGTTTCCGCGCTGGCCTTTCCTCGTGCCCGGACCCAACGGCAGCTACCACTACCCCGAGGGGTCTCCACGGCTCCCGCTGATGTACTCGCTTCGCGCCCGGCGAGCTTGACCGCTAGTTGCTGGCGTAGTACTCGGCGTTGACCTGGATGTACTTCTGCCACTCGTCGGGCAGCTGATCCTCGGCGAAGCAGGCGTCGACGGGGCAGGCCTCCACGCACGCGTCGCAGTCGATGCACTCGTCGGGATCGATGTACAGCTGCTCGGCGGCCTCGTGGTCGGGCTCGTCCGGAGTGGGATGGATGCAGTCGACCGGGCAAACCTCCACGCACGAGTTGTCCTTCGTCCCGATGCACGGTTCGGCAATGACGTAGGCCAAGGTTCGGTACCTCTTGGTTCGCGGGGATCTGTGGGTGGACCGACTGCCGGCGATCCGGCTGTGCGGAGCCGACATTCTAGAGTTCTGCCGATGATCCTGGTGACGGGGGCGACGGGGACCGTCGGCACGGCCCTGATACCACTCCTCCTCGAGCGAGGCGACGACGTCCGGGTTCTCGTCCGCGACCCGCGCGGCCTCGGCAGGGCCAGGGTCGAGGTGAGGATCGCCCTTGGCGACCTGGCGGATCTGGCCGATCCGCGGGTTCGCCGCCAGGCGCTGCGTAGCGTGGACACCGTCATCCACCTGGCGGCGACCATCCGCGACCAGCCCCGCGGATCCGTGGAGGAGCTGAATGGCCTCGCGACCGCGCGCCTGCTTCGTGCCGCGGAGGAGGTCGGCGTCGAGCGCTTCGTCTTCTTCTCTGCGATCGGGGCCAGTGAGCTTCAGCGCACTCGCTTCTTCCGGGCCAAGGCCTTGGCCGAGCGGGCCGTCGCCGAGTCCGAGCTCTCCACGACCGTCTTCGCCCCGTCGATCGTCTACGACCGCGACGATCCGTGGGTGACGATCATGCGTCGGCTCGCGTTGCTTCCCGTGCTGCCGATCTCGGGATCGGGCCAGGCGGCCTATCAGCCGATCTGGGCCAAGGACGTCGCGCGGTGCGTGGTCGCGGCGCTCGGCGACACGGCCGAGCCGCGCTACGAGCTAGCCGGGCCCGAGACCCTCACCTATGACGACATGGCCCGGGTCATCGCCCGGGCGGCCGGGCGCCAGCGCCCGCTCGTCCACGTTCCGCTGGGACTCGTGCGCACGACCCTGATCTGGCTGCGCCGTCTCATCGGCGAGGCGGTCTTCGCCACCTGGGAGGAAGCCGAGCTGATGGAGGTGCCCATGGTCACCCCGCGCGGTCCCGCAGACGCGGTGGCGCTCGGCGTGCGGCCGCGACCGATGGCCGAGGTGCTCGCTTCCGCGTGAGAGCGAGCGCCGCCCGGTCGGTCGGTACGAGCCGAAGCGGATGAAGTCGTTGAGGGGGGAGCCGAGGTTCAAGTGCTCTGGCCGTCCATCGCCGATCTGAGGGGTTCTTGGCGCAAACGGCGTAGATCCGCCGGCGGCGATAAAGGGGGCTCGACCGAAGCCGAGCCCCCGGTCGGCCGAGACAGGTCAGCCTGAACTGCTCTCTTGTACCCGATGTTGGGTAGCGATGCCGGAAGTGGGAGGCTCGCCCGAACGCAGAAGGGCCCGGCGGTCTGCCGGGCCCTTCGAAGCACTCGCCTGTTGAGGCGATTACATCAGACAACATGCGGGCGGCTTCGCCGCCCTGACATGCTGCTTTCGGGGCTAGGGCCCCTCACATCATTCCCCCCATGTCGGGCATGCCGCCGCCACCGGCCATGGCCGGCTCCTTCTCCGGCGGCTCGGCGACGATCGCCTCCGTGGTGAGGATGTTCTTGGCGATTGATGCCGCGTTCTGCAGCGCCGACCGGGTGACCATGGTCGGGTCGATGACCCCGTCGGCCGTCAGGTCGCCGTACTCCACGGTCTCGGCGTTGAGGCCCTCGCCGGGCTTCATGCCGCGGATCTTCTCTACGACGACCGAGCCCTCGAGTCCCGAGTTCTCCGCGATCTGGCGGAGCGGCTCCTCGAGCGCCCGACGGACGATCTCCGCGCCGGTTGCCTCGTCGGAGTCGAGATCCTTGGAGTCGACAGCGTCCTGCGCGTTGAGGAGCGCGACGCCGCCACCCGGGACGATGCCCTCCTCGAGGGCCGCTCGGGTCGCCTGCAGCGCGTCCTCGACGCGATGCTTCTTCTCCTTCATCTCGGTCTCGGTGGCAGCGCCGACCTTGACCACGGCGACCCCGCCCGCGAGCTTCGCCAGGCGCTCCTGGAGCTTTTCGCGGTCGAAGTCGGAGTCGGTGTTCTCGATCTCCTGGCGGATCTGGTTGATTCGGCCCTCGATCTCGGACTTCTCGCCTGCACCGTCGATGAGCGTCGTCGTGTCCTTCGCGACCACGACGCGGCGGGCCTTGCCGAGCTGCGAGAGCTGAGTGTTCTCCAGCTTGAGGCCCATCTCCTCGGTGATCACCTCGCCGCCGGTGAGGATCGCGATGTCCTCCAGCATCCGCTTGCGGCGATCGCCGAAGCCGGGTGCCTTCACCGCGACGCCCGTGAAGGTGCCGCGGAGCTTGTTGACGACCAGCGTCGCGAGCGACTCGCCCTCGACGTCCTCGGCGACGATGAGCAGCGGCTTGCCGCTCTGCATCACCTGCTCGAGCACCGGCAGCATGTCGCGAACCGAGCCGATCTTCTGGTTCGCGATCAGGATGTACGGCTCCTCGAGCACCGCCTCCATGCGGTCCTGGTCGGTGATCATGTACGGCGAGATGTAGCCCTTGTCGAACTGCATCCCCTCCGTGAACTCCAGCTCCATGCCGAAGGTCTGGCCCTCCTCGACGTTGACGACGCCGTCCTTGCCGACCTTCTCGATCGCGTCCGCGATCACGTTGCCGATCTCCTCGTCGGCCGCCGAGATCGCCGCCACGCGAGCGATCTGCTCCTTGCCGCCAATCTCGTGCGACTGCTTGGAGCGCAGGTGCTCGACGACCTGATCGACGGCCGCCTCGATCCCGCGCCGCAGGGCGATCGGGTTGGCCCCCGCCGCCACGTTCTTCAGCCCGTGGCGGACGATGGTCTGGGCGAGGAGCGTCGCGGTCGTGGTGCCGTCGCCGGCGACGTCGTTGGTCGACGTGGCGACCTCGCGCACGAGCTGCGCGCCCTGGTTCTCGAACACGTCCTCGATCTCGATCTCTCGCGCGATGGTCACGCCGTCATTGGTGATTGTCGGGGCGCCGAACTTCTTGTCGAGGACTACGTACCGGCCCTTGGGGCCGAGCGTGACCTTGACTGCGTTGGCGACCGAGTCGACGCCGGCCTGCAGTGCGGCCCGCGCCTCCGCGTCGTACTTGAGCTCCTTGTGAGCCATCTCTATCCAGTTCTCCTTTTAGTTCGCTTCAGTCTTGGTCTCGGCTGGCGGCTAGACGACCTTCGCCAGGACGTCCGACTCGCGAAGCACGAGCAGGTCTTCGCCGTCGATCTTCACCTCGGTGCCGCCGAACTTGGAGTAGAGGACCTCGTCACCAGCGGCGACGTCGAGCGGAATCCGCTTCTCGCCGTCCTCGTCCCAGTTGCCGTCGCCAACGGCGACGACCTTGCCCTTCTGCGGCTTCTCCTTGGCCGTGTCGGGGAGCACGATCCCGCTTGCGGTCGTCTCCTCCTCTTCGATCGCCTGGACGATCACTCGATCGCCGAGGGGCTTCAGGTTCATTCGCTTACCTCCGTATGCAATGGTCTCGGTTGAAGCTTTCTCCTGCCTTGGCACTCTACATTGGAGAGTGCCAAAACCGTTCCTGAGTGTAGCGAGCGCGGGCGCGATTTCAACTATCTAAGTCGACGCGGCTCAGATCCGAGGCGCCGCGAGCGGCTCAGCCGGTCAGTCGGAGGCCAGCAAGCGCGCTCCGAGGAGCCGAGCCAGGCCCTCGCCGCCGTTGCGCATCACCCAGTCGTGGTTCCACGCGAAGACGGGGCGGGCCACCGGTGCGATCAGGTTCATCCAGCGCTTGTTCGTGCGCACGTTCCACTCATAGAGCACCGCGGTGACGCCGTCCTGGGCGAACAGCCGCCACCGTCCCGTGCCCTCCAGCACGCCCGTGGCCGCGCCCTCGAGCAGGCATAGGCGCTCGACCCGGGTGGTCCGCACCTCGAACGCCACCGGATAGGGGATCCGGCTGCGCCACACATAGGCACCCACCTGACCGATGCCGTCCTCGTCGCCCTCGGCGAGCTTTTCGGCCTTCTCCACCCCCCGCCACCACTCGGGCCAACGCTCGGACTCGTAGATCGCGTCCCAGACGCCCTCCCGATCGGCGTCGAGGAGCCAGGTCGTGAGGAAGTTGTAGTCGGTCACCGGTGCGGGCCCGCAGCTCGTCGCCTAGTTGGGGGAGGGCGGCTCGCCGTTCCCGAACTGAGTCCCAGGGCTCTCGACGATCTGCGCGAAGCTGATCACGGTCACCGTGTCGTCATCGGAGATCTCGCGGCCGTAGATCTGGCGCAGGAACCCCACGGTCTCGTCCAAGCGCCGGAACTCCGGATTGTCGTGCTCGATGTCGCGCGGCGAGAGGTCCTTGACCCGCTTCACCTCGACGCCGTCGATCACTGCGGAGAACAGCTTCTCCTTGGGGCTGTGCTGATAGCCCACCGTGATCCAGACCACCTGGCCGCGCTCGTACTTGCGCGACTTGTCTCCCAGCCGGATCGTCGCCGTCTTGCGCCCACGCTTGAGCTGGTCGACGAACGCGGGGGAGAAGAAGTTGAGCGCGTAGAGGCCCCCGGCCATGGGCTGTGAGCCTAACCACAAAGCGCGCGGCGCGCTCAATCCGCCGCGAAGCCCTCGTCGCCGATCAGGGGGACGAAGCGACATGGGGCGATCGGACGCCGCTCGAATCGTGCGCCTGATTCGGGATCGGCGTCCTGTGCGAGCCTTCGAAACGCCGTCAGCATGTCCGCGCGGCGCTCGGCGACCGGGCAGACGAGGATTCCGCCCACGCTCAGCTGCGCCAGCAGGGACGGTGGCGGTGCCGGCGCGGTGGCGTGCACGGCGATGCCCTGGAACGGTGCACGCTCGGGCACGCCCCGCGTGCCGTCGGCGACGATCACATCGGCGTTGTCGACCCCCAGCTCCCTCAGCACCCGCTGCGCGGAGGCGGCGAGCTCGGGCACGCGCTCGATTCCGATCACCTCGCGCGCGAGCTTCGCCAGCACGCAGGTCGAGTAGCCCGACCCGGCGCCGACGTCCAGCACCGTCTCTTCACCGCTGAGCTCGAGCGCCTCGCAGATCGCGGCCACGACCCAGGGTTGGGAGATCGTCTGGCCGTGCCCGATGGGCAGCGCCCCGTCGGTGTAGGCCCGCCTGCGGTGCGCCTCCGGCACGAAGCGATCACGAGCCACGCTGCCCATCGCCTCCAGCACTCGCTCGTCGGCGATCCCACGGCGCCGCAGCTGACGCTCAACCATCTGCGCCCGCTGCCGCGCCCAGTCGTCCATCTCGCGGTCCGCGTCCCCGCCTCTAGCCCGTGGCGGCGGGACGTGTCACTAGAAGATGTAGGCGCGCAGTCGCCGCGGCTCGACCACCGTCACCCGCCCCCGGCCCACCTGCACGACCCCCGCCCGCTCGAGAGTGGCGAGGAAGCGGCTGACGCTCTCGCGCGACGTGCCGGCGAGCTGCGCCAGGTCTGCCTGTGTCATCCGGACCGTGATCCCCTCCCGGTCCTCGGGAATCGCCTCCTCGGCGATGAGCTGGTTGAGCACGCCGGCGACACGGCTGGGGACGGTCTGAAACGACTGCCGCGCGACCCGCTCGTTGGTCTCGCGCAACCGCCGGGTCAGCGCGATGATCAGCTTCGCGGCGATGTCGCCGTGGCCGGCGATCACTCGGCGCATGTCGGAGGCCGGGAGCGCGAGCAGCTCAGAGTCGGTCAGGGTCTCCACGCTGGCCGAACGGGAGCCGCCGTCGAGCATCGCCAGCTCGCCGAAGATGTCGCCCCGACCCAGGGTCGCAAGCGCGATCGCCCGCCCGTCGGAGTGCTCCCGCGTCACACGGAGGTCTCCCTCGCGCACGATGTAGCAAGCGTCGCTGGTGTCCCCTTCGTGGAACACGCGCACCCCCTTGGGGAACGATCGCGGCACCGCCACCGAGGAGATCTGCTCCAGCTCAGCGCGAGAGAGCTCCGAGAACAACGGCACGCGAGCCAGAAGGTCCGTCGACTCCACTCCCATGTACTGATTATTGCTCTGATTTACTGCTTTCGGCGGGATGGAGCGGCTGCCGCCAGCGCGCCCGCGGGAGTCGGAGCCTCGTTGCCCTGGCACCTCGGACACCAGTAGGTGATGCGGTTTGCATCGCCCTGACCGCGCGAGCGGATGGGGGTCCCGCAGCGAGGGCAGGGACGACCGCTCTGACGATAGACGCGATGCGGCCGGCGCCGAGTCCTGCGACCGGCATCCATCATCCTCGCGGCCTCGTCAAGGACCTGGCCGATGATCTCGTCTGAGATCCGGCCGACCGGCAGCCATGGATCGGCGGCGGCCGCGAAGCAGGCCTCGCACTTGTAGACGTTGCCGATTCCGGCGACCACCCTCTGATCGAGCAACAACTCGCCGAGCTGGCGGGTTTGATCGGCGGCCCTCATGGCCGCGACGCCCAGCTCGGGCTCAAAGCCGGCGGCCAGGATGTCGGGACCGAGCTCGCGGAGGCGAGGATCGGCGCGCAGCTCAGCCTCGCTGCGAAGTGCCAGGCGCGGGCCTCCGAACTCCGCCGCCACCGCGGTCTCAGTCGCGAGCACGACCCAGGCGCCTCCGAGCGGCCGATACCGCGCCGCGGTGCGCTCGTACACGTGCCAGCTGCCGCTCACTCCCTGGTGGCCATGCAGGGTGAGTCCGCCCTCGAACCGCAGGAAGAGGTGCTTGCCGTGGGCGTCGGCCCGCTCGAGCCGGCGGCCGACAAGGGAGCGCAGCCGGTCGGCCTGCAGGCGCAGCGGGCTGCGCGGGTTGGGCGCCGAGGCCTCCACCAGCGGCGCATCCCCCAAGGCCGCGGCGATCCGCGCGGCGTTGCGGTGAATCGTGTCGCCCTCCGCCACGGCTACGCGGAGGCGACCAGGCGCCTCGGTTGCCGCGCGAACCCCGCGGCGATCAGCGTTTCCTCGAGCCCCGAGCCGATCACCGGCTCGCCGTCCACCCGCTCCAGCGCGAGCTTGGGGAGCACCCCATCGCGGGCGGCTTCCACGAGAGCCTCGATGGCGGCGGCCAGGTCCTCCTGCGAGAGCTCGACCAGCCGCACGATTCCGCGTCCACCACGCTCGACGTAGACGAGAGGATCGCCGTCGCGCAGCAACACGTAGGCGCCCGCCGTGCGGGCGGGACGGCGGCCCTCTCCTCGCTTGGGCCACGGCAGCGCCGCGCCGTACGGGTTGGCCGGATCCGTGGCGGCGAGGACGAGGAACGAGCCGTCGGGGGGCGGCATGCCGCGCAGCCTCTCCACTGCGCCCGCGAGGGCGAACTGGGCACCCCCGAGACCCTCGACGAAGTAGCCGCGCCGGGCGGTTCCGAGCATCTCCAGGTTCGACAGCTCCCCATACAGCGACGAGAAGCCACCGGGGATCCCCTCGGCGAGCGCCATCTCGCGGGTCACGACCCCGTAGCGCTCCAGCATCAGCTCGGCCTGTGCCCGCAGCTTCGGTCCCTGCGCCGGCGCTTCGCGGAACAGCGACTCGGTCAGCGACCAGCGTCCCTGGACCGCCTGCCCGGTCCCCGGTCGCCGTGCTGCGAACCGGCGGGCGCGACGCTGCTGCCGCGGGACCGCGCTCAGCCGGCGCGCGCGGAGCGGGACGAAGGCGTCGTTGGTCGCCTCGCCGGCCCAGGCCAGGTCCCACAACGCGGAGTGAAGCTCCTCTCGCGGGAGGTCGAGCTCGGAGACCAGGTCGAGCCAGAAGCACGGCGCTGCCGCGAGCCGCTCCCGGATTGCCTGGTGCGCCTCGCCATCCGGCCGCTCGAGCTTGCCGTTCGCCGGAGGCGGACCCGCGAGGCGAACGTCCTCGCGGAAGTACAGCGCCACCCTTCCCGAGCGCCCCACGGCCCCAGCGCCGATCCACACGAGCTCACCGCCGGTGCAGAGCTCGTCCATCCAGCTCGGGCTGTAGGCGCCGAGGCGACGAGGGAGCACGTCACGCTCCCAGACCTCCGGCGTGAGCGCCAGCCCCTGCAGAGGCACCAGGGCCTCGCGGAGCCGGTCGGGACCGGCCCCAGCGGGACGGTGCGCGTCGACGTTCTGCCAGGCCGCGAGGAAACGGGCCAGCTCGCGTGGATCGACGGCCTCGGCTTCCTGGCGCAGGGCGGCGACGCTGGCGCGGCGCACGCGCCGCAGGACCTCCGCATCGCACCATTCGCGTTCGGTCCCTCCCGGCAGCAGCTCGCCGCGGACCAGCTCGCCGGCCCGCTCGAGTTCCCGCAGGGCGGGCAGTGGATCGACGCTGTAACGGGAGGCGAGCTGCGCCGTCGGGAAGGGCCCGTGGGTGCGTGCGTAGCGTCGGACCAGGGCCAGCATCGCGTCGGGCTGCTCCTCCAGAAAGCTCTCGGGCAGGCCAGCCGGCGGGGGGACGCCCAGCGCGTCGCGGTAAAGCCCGGCGTCCTCGGCAGCAATCCAGCGCTCCTCGCCGGCAATGCGCACGCGTGCCGCCCGTCGCTCGCGCTCGAGCTTGGTGAGCATCGACGCCGCCGAGTAGCCCTCTGCCACACGCTCTTCGGCCTCGCTCTCGGTCAGGTCGCCGAGCCGTCGCAGCACCTGCTGGAGCGCGTCGCGATCGCCCGCGCGCGCCAGCTCCGTGCGCAGCTGCAGGGAGTCCTCGACCTCCTCCAGCGCTTCGGGGTCGATGAGCTCGCGCAGCTCGTCTGCGCCGAGCAGCTCGCGCAGCAGGTCGCGGTCGAGCGCGAGGGCAGCCGCGCGCCGCTCCGCGTTCGGCGTGTCGCCCTCGTACATGTAGGTCGCCACGTAGTCGAATAGCAGCGAGGAGGCGAACGGCGACGCAGTCGAGGTCTCGACCTCGACGAGCGAAACCTTCCGCGAATGGAGGTCTCGCAGGAGCTCCTGGAGGGCCGGGAGGTCAAGCACGTCACGCAGGCACTCGCGATAGGTCTCGAGCGTCACTGGGAAGCGTGGGAAGTCCTTCGCGACCTCCAGCAGGCTCTGCGCCTTCAGCCGCTGCTGCCACAGGGGGGTGCGCTTGCCGGGATAGGCGCGCGGAATGAGCAGGCTGCGCGAGGCGTTCTCACGGAACCTGGCGCCGAACAGCGCGGAGCTGGCCAGCTCGCGAACGACGAGGTCCTCGAGCTCGTCGGGCTCCAGCAGCACCAGGTCGGCCGCCGGCGCCTCGTCGGCGTCCGGCAGGTGCACGGCGATCCCATCGTCCGACCAGATCGCGTCGGCCTCGAGGTCGAGCTCGTCGCGAATGCGCGCCGCCAGTGCCAGGCCCCAGGCGGCGTGGACCCGCCCGCCGAACGGGGACAGGACGCACAGCCGCCAGTCGCCGATCTCGTCGCGGAAGCGCTCGACCACGATCGTCTGATCGGACGGCACGACGCGGGTCGCGGTCTGCTGCTCGCGCAGGAACGCGACCAGGTTCTGCGCCGCCCACGGGTCGAGGTCGTACTCGGCGGCAAGCTGCTCGGGATCCGAGCTCACAGCCTCCCGAGCGAAGGCGCCGATCGCGCGGCCGAGCTCCACCGGACGGCCGACGCCGTCACCGCGCCAGAAGGGGACGGCGCCGGGCACCCCCGGCGCCGGCGTGACGATCACCCGGTCGCGAGTGATGTCCTCGATCCGCCAGGTGGTGGCGCCGAGCAGGAAGGTCTGCCCCGGCCGGGCCTCGTAAACCATCTCCTCGTCGAGCTCTCCGACGCGGCGCCCGTCGGGCAGGTGCACGCCATACAGGCCGCGGTCGGGGATGGTGCCCGCGTTCGTGACCGCAAGCTGGCGAGCGCCCTTCCGCCCCCTGACGGTCCCGTCGGCGCGATCCCATACCAAGCGGGGGCGCAGCTCGGCGAAGCGGTCGGACGGGTAGCGCCCGTCGAGCATGTCGAGGACGTTCTCGAGCTGCTCCCGGCCTAGCTCCTTGAAGGGCTCCGTGGCGGCGACCATCCGCTCGATCTCGTCGACCTCCCACTCGGCGTCGGCCACCATCGAGACCAGGTGCTGGGCGAGCACGTCGAGCGGGTTGCGCGGGATGACCGTCTCCTCGATCTCGCCCTCGCGCATCCGGCGCGTGACTACCGCGCACTCGAGCAGGTCGGCACGGAACTTGGGGAAGATCCGTCCCTTTGACACCTCGCCGAGCCCGTGGCCGGCGCGCCCGATGCGCTGCAGGCCCCTGGTCACCGACTTCGGAGACTCGACCTGGATCACGAGGTCGACCGCGCCCATGTCGATCCCGAGCTCGAGCGAGGACGTAGCGACCAGGCAGGGGAGCTTGCCGGACTTCAGCAGCTCCTCCACCACCAGCCGCTCCTCGTGTGCCAGCGAGCCATGGTGGGCGCGCGCAATCTCGACATATCCGCCGGCTCCTCCGCTCCCGCCAGAATCATTTGCCCTCGCCTCACGGCTCGGGCCATTCCCATCTGCTCCCGCGTCCGGGGCCGGCGGGTTTGCGTGGCCCGCGTGCTCAGTCGCCGGTAGCTCTGCCTGCTCGTCCTCATTCGCGAGCTCGTTAAGGCGCTTGGCGAGACGTTCGGCGCCGCGGCGGTTGTTGACGAAGATGATCGTCGAGGTGTGCTCGCGCACAAGCCGCAGGAGCTCCGGGTAGATCGCGGGCCAAATCGAACGGGGATTGCTCGCAGGGTCAAGCGATGCCTCGATGGGTCCTGGATCGATGCGGTCGGGAGAAACACCACTGCCCGCCGGCTGCTCCGCAGACACACCTTGCCCTCGCCTGCGGCTCGGGCCCTTCCCATCTGCTCCCGCGTCCGCGCCGGCGGGGTTTGCCGTGGGTTCGGTCATATCTTCCACGGGCACGACGATCTCCAGGTCCAGCTCCTTCGTGCGACCCGCGTCGATTACCTCGCACTCGCGACGCGGGCCGACGAGGAACTCGGCCACCCGGTCGAGCGGGCGCTGGGTTGCCGAGAGCCCGATTCGCTGGGGGTCGGTGCCCTCGTTCGACGTCACCAGGTGCGACAGGCGCTCCAGGGTCAGGGCCAGGTGAGCGCCGCGCTTTGACTGCGCCACGGCGTGGATCTCGTCCACGATCACGGCCTCGACCCCGGTGAGGATCTCCCTCGCCTGCGAAGTGATGATCAGGTACAGCGACTCCGGGGTGGTGATCAGGATGTCAGGCGGCCTTCGCCGCATCGCCTGGCGCTCTCGCTGCGGGGTGTCGCCGGTGCGCAGGCCAACGGAGACGTCCACGCCGATTCCCTTCAGCGGCGCCCGCAGGTTGCGGCCGACGTCGTAGGACAGTGCCTTGAGCGGCGAGACGTAGACGATCCGCACGCCAGAACCAAGGCCAGCCGCTTCCTCCGCTTCGCGTCCGGGGGCGGCGGGGTTTCCAGGAGCAGCGTGTCTCGCAAGCCGGTCGATGCCCCACATGAAGGCGGCCAGCGTCTTCCCCGAGCCGGTCGGCGCACTGATCAGGGCATTGGCGCCCGAGGCGATCGCCGGCCAGCCCAGTACCTGGGCGGGGGTCGCGGCCTCGAACGAGGCCTCGAACCAGCGCCTCGTGCGGTCGCTGAACGTCGCCAGAGGGTCGGGTTTCGCACTCCGAGAAGCCACGGTCATCAACCTTCCGATCATACGGATCGGTCGGATGGAGGACCGAGGTGACTAGCTCAGAGCGCGCCCGTACTGGCGCTCGTAGTAGGAGCGGTACTCGCCCGACCGGATCGGCCCCCACCACGATTCGTTGTCGCGGTACCAGTCGACCGTCCGCTCGAGCCCCTCGTCGAACGAGACCGCGGGTCTCCAGCCGAGCTCGTTCCGGAGCTTGGAGGATTCGAGCGAGTAGCGACGATCATGGCCTGGGCGGTCGGCGACGTACTCGATCAGGGACTCGTCGCGTCCCGTCAGCTCGACGATCCGGCGCACGACGTCGATGTTCGCGACCTCGTCCGGACCCCCGACGTTGTACGCCTCGCCCGCTCTCGCACGCTCGAGCATCACGTCGATCGCGGCGGCGAAGTCCTCGACGAAGAGCCAGTTGCGCACCTGCTGACCGTCGCCATAGACCGGCAGGGGGTCGCCCGCGAGCGCGTTCAGGATGCACAGCGGGATCAGCTTCTCGGGGTGCTGGCGGGGCCCGTAGTTGTTCGAGCCGCGCGCAAGCACCACGTCGGCGGCGTAGGTCCTGTGGAAGGCCAGCGCGATCAGGTCGCCGCCGGCCTTCGAGGCCGAATAGGGCGACGATGGCTCGAGGGGCGACGTCTCGGTGAACGATCCCTCGTCGATCGATCCGTAGACCTCGTCGGTCGAGATCTGCACGTGCCTGATCCCGGTCCCGCGCGCCGCCTCCAACAGCACGAACGTGCCGAAGACGTCGGTCTGGATGAACTCGCCGGGTGAGTGGATCGAGCGGTCGACGTGCGACTCGGCAGCGAAGTTGACCACCGCGTCGCAGCCTTCGATCGCCCCCGCCACCGTCGCAGTATCGGCGATGTCGCCCACGACGAGCTCACAACGGTCGGGCCCGGCCCCGTCCAGGTTCTCCCGCCGGCCCGCGTAGGTCAGCTTGTCGAGTACCCGGACCGAGTCGTCCGGGTACGAGTCCAGCCGATGGCGCACGTACGCCGAGCCGATGAACCCCGCGCCACCCGCGACGAGTAGCTTCATGCCGCCTCCGCCCGCACGCCGCGCTCGGCCAGGTACTCCTCCAGGCCTTGCTTCCAGTGGGGCAGCACGATCGGATCGGGCCGCTCGCTGGCGAGCACCGAGCGCGCCGGACGGGCGGCCTTGCGCGCGAGCATCTCCGTCGTCGCCGCCATCACCCGCGATTCGGTGCCGGCCTGGTCGAAGATCTCCTGCGCAAACTCGAACCACGAGCACGACCCGGCGGCGGCCAGGTGATGGATGCCGAACTCGTCGCCCTCGATCAGCAGGGCGCTGCCCTCCGCGAGGTGGCGTGTGTACGTGGGGCAGCCCACCTGGTCGGAGACGACGAGCACCTCCGGCTGCTCGGAGCCCAGCCGCAGCATGGTCTCGACGAAGTTGGCGCCCCGGGTTCCGAACAGCCACGACGACCGGACCACGAAGTGCCGCGGATTGGCCACCGCGACCGACGTCTCGCCGGCCTGCTTGCTGCGGCCGTAGGCCGACAGCGGCGCCGGCAGATCGGACTCGACGTAGGGTCGCCGCTTGGTGCCGTCGAAGACGTAGTCGGTGGACAGGTAGAGCACCTTGGCCCCGACTGCCGCCGCTGCTGCTGCGAGCAGCGCGGCGCCGGTGTCGTTGACCCGCATCGCCGCCGGTTCGGCGTCCTCGGCGCCGTCGACGTCGGTCCAGGCGGCGCAGTTGACGATCGCATCCGGACGGTGGCGCTCGATCGCCGCCTCAACCGCGACTGGATCGGTGATGTCGAGCTCAGCATGGCTCAGGCCGACTACCTCGTGTCCCCGCGCGGCGCAGGCCTCGACCGCATCGCTCCCGAGCATCCCGGCGGCTCCAGTGACGAGCGTTCTCACGGGATGTGGATCTCCGAGTTGTCGCCGACGATCATCCGCAGGGTCTTCGGCAGGCTCTCTCCGCGCACGAGCTTCACGTTACGGCCCAGAAGGCTCGCCTCCATCCGCGACCCGAGCCGGTCGATGCTCGAGCCGGCGAGCAGAATCGAGTGCTCGACCTCGGACCCGGTCACCTGGACATCGCGGTCGATCGACGTGTACGGGCCGATGTAGGAGTCTGCGATCCGCGCACCTGCGCCGACGATTGCAGGACCGCGCACGATCGAGCGCTCGAGCCGAGCGCCCGCCTCGACCACGACCCGGCCCTCGGCCTTGGTTTCGACGAGGTCGCCTTCGATCCGTCGCTCGAGGTCCTCGAGCACGAGTCGGTTCGCCTCCAGCATGTCGTCGAGCTGGCCCGTGTCCTTCCACCAGCCGCTGACCTCGTGACTCTCGACCCGCTGACCGCCGTCGATCAGGTGCTGGATCGCGTCCGTGATCTCGAGCTCCCCGCGTCCGGACGGCTTGATCGCCTTGGCGGCATCGAAGATCGACGAGCCGAACATGTAGACCCCGACGAGCGCCATGTCGCTCGGAGGATCCGACGGTTTCTCGACCAGCTGTAGGACGCTTCCGCCATCGAGGGTGGCCACGCCGTAGTTCTGGGGATCGGGAACCTTCGTCAGCAGGATCAGCGCGTCGGGCTCGGAGCTCCGAAACGCGTCGACGAGGTCGACGATCCCATCGCGCAGCAGGTTGTCCCCCAGGTACATGACGAACGGGCCGTCCTCGAGATAGTCCTCGGCCGTCAGGACCGCATGAGCCAGGCCCAGCGGCTCGGCCTGCCGGACGTAGGTGACGGTGGCCCCGAACGCCGATCCGTCGCCCACGGCTTCGCGGATCTCGTCGCCGGTTTCCGGGGCGATGACAATCCCAATCTCCGTCACCCCCGCCCCCACCAGCGCCTCGATGCCATAGAAGAGCACCGGCTTGTTGGCGACGGGCACGAGCTGCTTCGCCGACGTGTGCGTGATCGGGCGCAGGCGTGTGCCCGCCCCGCCCGAGAGGATCAGGCCCTTCAGGGACTCCATCGCCGCGCAAGGCTAGCGCTGGGCCTAGCTGGCGGAGACAGTGGATCGAAGCGGGGGAAACTTGGTTCGCAGATCGGGGGCGTGCACCTGGTAGATCTCCACCGGCTCGGGCAGGCCACGAAAGCGCCAGGCGCCAAGGTCCTTCAGCCTCACTCCTTCGGGGAGCGAGTCGCCCAGCCCCTTGCGGACGGCCGACGAGAGAATGATCTGGCCGCCATGCGCGGCAAAGCAGATGCGGGCCGCCGCGTGGACCGAGATCCCCACGTAGCCGGTGTCGGTGAGGGCCGGGCGTCCGCGATGTAGCCCGATCCGCAGCCGTACCTCGTTTCCGCCCTCACCGACACCGGCTTGCATCGCTCGCTGGATCCCCAGCGCCCCTTGGAGCGCTGCGTGCGCGTCCTCGAACACGGCGAAGTGATCGTCACCGCGCGCGTCCACTTCGCGACCTCCGGCCTCCCGGATCGCCGCGCGAACGCGCCGCCGGATCTCGGCCAGCAGCGGCCCGTAGTCATCGCCGAGTCGCGCAAGCAGCTCGGTCGAGCCCTCTATGTCCGTCAGGAGAAAGGTGACCTGGCCTTGCGGCAGCCTCCGCTTCGGCTGCAGCTGGGCGCTGATGAAGCCGATGGGCATGATCCCGTGCTTCTTGGCGGCCCTCAGCAGGCGGCTGCGCGCGCGGTCGCGCGCCTCCTCGTCCTCGAAGTGCACCTGGCTGAAGCGCGCGAGAGCGTTGCGAACGTGCGAGGCGTCGTGAATCGGCAGGCGCCTACGTCCCCGCGAGTCGATGTATGCGAACGCGCTGTCAGGAAGCTGCGCGCGCTGCTTTGCCGTCAGCGGCGGCACGCAGGCATGATCGCAAGGGGCGCCGATGCCCGGTCAGTACGTGCCGCCGAGCTTGCGGTGATCCCAGGTCGCCGTGCGCTTGGCGACGAACCGAACGGCGACGCGCTTGGGCGCCTGCGCCTCCAGCGCCACGGCGGCGTCGCCCTCGACGCTTTCGATCCCCTCGGCGTAGCGGACCGTCATCTCCTTGGCGTAGTCCACGACGCGCTCGGGGTCGTGGATGAGCTCTGCTTCGGCCTCGATCTGGACGCCTCGCAGCTCGCCGTACTCATGACCCGTCTCGATCAGCAGCGTCGCGCGCGGGTCGCGCTCGAGGTTGCGCACCTTCTGCGACTTGGCGTAGGTCCAGACCCAGATCTCGCCGTCGCGGACCACGTACCACATGGGCATCGAGTGCGGCCAGCCTCGCGGCCCGTTCGAGGAGACGACGACGACTCGCTGGGAGGAGAGCAGTTCGGCCTGCTCGGCCGGCGTCAGCTTGATCTGGTCGCGGCGGCTGGGCACCGCTACCCCGCCGTGCCCGGACGCGGGGCAGAGGAGACGGCGGGCACTAGTTCGAGCCTCTGCCACGGCCCTTCGCCGGCCATCGGCTGGGTCTCGCCGCGCATCCATCGCTCCTGAAGGTCGTCGTAGTGCGGGCTGGCCGGGTTGCCGGACTGACCGGTGAACTGCTGCCAGCGCGAGCGCTCCGGGCGAGCGGGGTCGGCCACGATGCGCCAGCACGGCGCCCAGATCGCCCTGAACGGATCGTTCGGGTCCCAGCCGACCTGGGCAACCGTCTCCTGCGCTCCCCCCACCTCGAGGCGGCGGTTGAAGATCCAGGCCAGGATCGGGCTGGCGTCGCCGAGCGCGTGACTGAACTCGAGCGCGTGGACCTTCCCCCACGTCCAGCCCTCCGGGTCGGCTCCGAAGCGGGTCGCCAGCTCATCGAGCGCCCCCCTCAGGGCGTCGAGCGCGAGTTCCGGCCACGCCCGCCCGATGAGCTCCTCGTCGCCGTCGTCCCAGAGCGCCAGCAGGTGAGATTGCCAGCGCCACGGCGAGGTGACGTGCGCCATGAAGCCGTTGTGGGCACGGTCGAGCCAGCGTTCTGCGAGGTCGCGATCGCCGATCGCCGCCCGCGCAACCTCACGCCCGAACCGCAGCGTGAACGCTTGATAGATGGTCGCCGCGACACTGTCGGGCGTCATCAGCCCGTCCCAGCTCTTCAGTCGCTCGATCGCTGCGACCTCGCGCTGCTCGAGGTGCAGGCGCCCGGCTCCGGGCTCGCGCAGTCGCGCCAGGCGATGGACCGTCTCGAGGCCCGGGATCGAGAGCATGTCGAGTTGCATGCGCGCGAAGTCGTCGAGGCCGTGCTCGTCCGAGGCGAGGAGGAGCTGCTCGATCCTGCGCGCTCGATACCCGTCGAAGTAGTCGCTCGTCAGGTGATACGGGTAGCCGTCGGGCTCGATGCGGTTGTTGGCGCTGACCAGAAAGCCGCGCTCCGGGTCGATGAGCTCGGGCAACTCCTCGTACGGGATCCACCCATCCCACTCGTACTCGCCGGTCCAGCCGGGCTTGGGAAGATCCGGGCAATCTCCCTTCCTGATGGGAATCCGCCCGACCGTCTTGTAGCCGATCGAGCCGTGGCTGTCGGCCCAGATGAAGTTGCCGACCGGCGTGTGATGGTCCGCGAGCGCCTCGATCAGCTCCGGCCCGCTGCCGACGTCGAGGATCCGCACGTTGGCCTCGCTAACGGTCGGAAAGTCGAGTGACATCCAGCGAAGGGCGAGGGGCTCGGAGTCGTCAGCCCGCAGCGCCTCGTTGACGATCGGCCCGTGGTGCGTCGCAAGTGCCCTGAGGCGCTCCGGGCGGCCGTTGCGCACCGGAATCTCCTCCTCGACCACCTCCAGTGGCAGCCGCTTGCCCTCGAACTCGTAGTTGTCCCCCTTGATCCGCTCCACGAACAGGTCCATGACGTCCGCGAGGGCGTTGGTGACGCTCCAGGCGACGTCGTTGTTCTGACCGAAGAAGATGCCGACCTGGCCCGGGAGCGAGGCGCCGCGGCAGAAGCGGTCGCCGACCTGAAGCGAGACCTGGTAGGTGATCCCGGGCATGCTTGGGCCCAGGTGGGGGTCCCCCGCGAACAACGGGCCGCCGGTCGCCGAGAGCTCCGAGGCGACGGCCCAATTGTTCGAGCCGGTCGCCTCGGTCGCGAGGCCGAGCGCGCCCCGGAGGCGATCGAGCTGCTCGGTCAGACGCAGGCCGTCGATGTCGAAGAACGGCGCTCCCGGATCGAGGATGATCGGATTGCCACGCGGATATCCGGGGTCCAGACGGACGGCCAGATCAGGCCCGAGCTCGCGCGCCATCTCGGCGCGCAACAGCTCCCGCTCCCAGTTCGTCGAGAGGCCAAGGGAGAGGAGCTTGCTGGTCGCCAGCATGTCGACGGCAGTCCAGGGCTCGAACTCGAGCCGCAGGATCTGAAACTCCGCCGGCAGGGCCCGGACCGCGGCGGCCGCAGCGTTGACACCCGCGCAGTAGGCGTCGACCTGGGCCCGGAGGCCGGGTCCCAGCGCCTCCGCCTCGCCCTCGGCGGTGCGGCGCAGTCCGAGCACGCGGACGAACCGATCTCCGGCGACCGCCGAACGCCCGGCGATCTCCGCGATCGTGCCCGAGGCGACCCGCCTATACAGCTCGAGCTGCCAGAGGCGGTCCTGGCCGTGGCAGAAGCCCTCCGCGAACCAGGCGTCGGCGTGGCTGTGAGCGCGAACGTGGGGAACGCCCCACCGATCGCGACGGATCTCGATCTGACCCTCGATGCCCGTGACGTGCTCGGTCCCCTCCGTGCGCGGCAGCGAGCGTCGAAAGAGCTGGTGCCACGCGCCCGCCGCGACCGCCCCGGCGAGTGCGGCGCCGGCCACGCCGATTAGTCCGAGGGGCCTGACGAGACCGCTTCCGAGCACGCCCAGACTCTAGTGAGGAGGGCCGTTTACCCCTCGACGTCGTCGGGCAGACGGCCCTCGACCTCGAGCTTTTCGAGGTGCGCCTGCATCACCAGCTCCGCCGCCGGGCGAAGCTCGGCGGGGACGTCATCCCAGACGCGGTCGAGCAGCCCGCCGCGCGAACGCTCCCCGTCTGCGAGCGCCTCGAGCAGACGCCGCTCTCGATCGAGCCGGTGCTCGAGGTATGCGTCGAGCTTGGCTTTGGGATCGGTGATGTAAGGACCGTGGCCCGGGCACAGCAGCTCGGGCTTGAGCTGCTGCAGGCGCCGCAGGGAATCCATGTACGCCGCCAGGGAGCCTCCGTCGGGGGGGACGAAGCTCGATCCCTCGCCGAGGACGAGATCGCCGCAGAAACACACGCGGTCGAGCAGCAGCGCGACGTGATCGACGGCGTGCCCCGGGGTCGCGAAGAGCCTGAACGGTCCGACCTGCTCGGGGTGCGGCTCGGACGGCCGGCCCCCGTCCCCGGCGCCCCCGCCGCTGGCAGCGGATCGCTCATCGCCGCTGCCGACCGTGCCCCAGAGCAGCCGCCCATCGAGCAGCGGGAAGGCGCCGGAGTGGTCGGCGTGGGAGTGCGTGAGCAGCACGCCCGTGAGCTCTCCGCGCCCGGCGACCGCCTCGCGCACCGCCGCCGCGTGTCGCTCGTCTGCAGGTCCCGGGTCGATGACGTACACCGCGCCATCGGACGCTCCGAGCGGCCCGACGACGTAGGTGTTGGTTCCCTCGAGCGTGAATGCGCTCGGGTTCGGAGCGACGATCCTCAAGATCTCCGGATGCCCGGGGGCGGACTCGATGCCGGCGAATATAGTCCGGCCCAAGTCACGCAAACCGTGAGATTCGTCCGGCTGAGGCGAGTCTCGAACCGCGGATCCGGATGGCCGATCGCTGGGCGACTTTCGACTGCTACGGGACATTGATCGACTGGGAGGGCGGGCTTCGATCCGCCTTCGGCTCCCTGTGGCCGGACTCCGACAGCGGCGCGCTGCTGCGCCGGTATCACACGGCCGAACCACGGATTCAGGCCGACGGTGAGCTGACGTACCGCGAGGTGTTGGAGCGCTCCCTGCGGGCCGTCGCCGACGACTCCGGGCTGGAGATCCCGCCCGGCAGGGAGGACGCGCTGGCGGAGTCGCTGCCGAAGTGGAGCCCGTTCGAAGAGGTCCCGGCAGCACTCGCCGAGGCCCGCGACCGAGGCTGGAGGCTGGCCGCGCTGTCGAACACCGACCCGGATCTGCTGGCGGCCTCGATCGACGCCATCGGGGTCCGGTTCGACCTGCGAATCACGGCTGCCGAGACGGGCTCGTACAAGCCGGCCGCCGACCACTGGGAGCGGTTCTTCGCCGACACGGGCGCCGACCGCAGCCGGCACGTGCACGTGGCGGCGAGCCTGTTTCACGACATCGAGCCCGCCCAGCGCCTCGGGCTGACGGCCGTGTGGATCAACAGGCTCGGCGAGAAGAGCGAGCTCGAGCGCTCGGCCGAGCTGCCCGACCTGCGCGAGCTCGCGGATACCCTCGAGCGGGTCGGCGGTTAGTCCGACTTGCCCGCCATCACGGCCTTGCGCACCGCCCCGCGGGCGTCGTCGGGCTCGAGCACGACGAGGTCGCCGACACCCTTGAGGATCTCCCGCACGAGCCAGTCGACGGAGCCGTAGGGCAGCTCGATCACGACGGCGCCGTCGGCGAGCTCCTCCACCACCGTGCGTTCCTCGCGCAACCAGCGAGCGCGCTCCGGGGCCACCCAGACCCGCGCGACACCGGCGCTCGCGACCTCGCCGTGCGCCAGCCACTCCTGCTCCGCCAAGCGCTCGTCGATTCCCTCTCGGGACTCGAACTCGCGGTCGGTGACGGTGGCCTGCTTCATGCGGTCGAGCCGGAAGTGCCGAGTGTCCGAGCGGGCGAGATCGAAGCAGCCCAGATACCAGCCCTCGGGGCCGTTGACGAGCTGGTAGGGCTCGACCTCCCGCTTGGTGAACTCGTCCTCGTTCTCCTTGTAGTACTGAAGCTCGAGCACCCGATGGCGCCGGATCGCGTCGTTGACGGTGCGCACCACCTCGGAATCGTCGCGACCGGGTGCGATCTCCAGTCCCTCCTCGGACGGGTCGTGGCCCAACGCGTCGACGATCTTTGACCGCGCCGACTGCAGGCCCGATTGCGGCAGGTGGTCGCCGAAGAGGTCGATTGCGGCCACCAGCGCCTTCGCCTCCAGCGGCAGCAGCCGGGCGGGACGGGCGAAGTTGTCACCGTACGTGTCCGGATCGACCTCGATCTCCGAGCCGACGATCTCGGCGTAGAGCACGTAGGTCCCGCCGCCGAAGTTGACGACGTTGAGCACGTCGAGATCCTCGCGCAGCTCCTCCATCGAGATGTTGAGCTCGTCGAGGACCTGCTGCACCGGCAGCGTCCCGCCCTCACGCGCCGCTCCGATCAGGAGGCCGGCCAGGGTCACCAGGCGAGCGAATCGCTCCGGCCGGATGACCGACTCCCCGCGGCCGTTGGAACGCGCCCGACCGTTGCCCTCCGCCAGCGGCCGGGACGTGGTCTTGGCGACCTCGAAGGCGCCGCGATGACGCTCGCGCATCAGCTTCAGGCGCTGACTGGCCTCTCGCGCCAACTCGCGTGGCTCGAGCAGGGTCGCGTTCTCGCGCCAACCAAGCACCCATGAGACCAGCTGGCGCGGCGACGCGTACTCGGTCTCGAAGATGGAGCCGCGGCCGGAGACGCCGTCGGCCTTCTTGGCCTTGCGCAGGTTTCCGTAGGTGCCGAAGTCGCGTTCCACGAGCCAGGCGATCCGCTCGCGGACGAAGATCTTGGCCGTGCCTTCGATCTCGCCCATCTGCCAGTCGGCGCGCGAGGCGTAGTCGCGCCGATCGAAGTCCTCCGGCGCGGCGAAGTCGTGTTCCGCCTTGGTCGCGTAGGAGACCTTGCCGCGGATGCGAGAGAGCCTGAACACGCGCACGTCGTCGCGTTCGTGCGAATGGCCGATCAAATAGAACTGGCCGTTGCGAAAGACCAGGTGGTACGGGTCGACCTTGCGGTCGGATTCCTCGTCGCGCTGCAGCGAGTAGTACTTGAACTCGATCGTCTTGCGGCGCGAGATCGCGGTCTCGATCTTCGCCAGCCGCTGCGAGAGCTCGCGGCCACCGCCGGGCGGCGAGAGCTTGACGTCGATCGGCGTGCTGTCGTCCTCGGCGAGCGGGCTCGGGCGGCCCCACGAGACCTGCTGTAGAGCGAGCCGCAGCGGCTCGGCGTAGGCGAACTCGCCGTCGAGCAGCCCCAGCGCCGTGCGGAGCGCCGCCAGCTCGGAATCCGTGAACTCGATCGCGGGCAGGTAGTAGTTCTCGGGCGGCAGGGCGTACAGCTCGGCCTCGAAGAACCCGTCGGCGGGCTTGTCGACGTGGAGCGAGATGCCGAGGCTCTCCAGCTCCGCGCGGTCGGCGTAGAAGCGGCGCGCGAAGGCGTCCTCGTTCATCGAGCTGTAGCCCTCGACCTCGCGCTTGATCTCCAGCGCCGAGACCGGACGGCCGTTGGCCATCAGAAACGAGATCAGGGAGAGCTGCCGGATCAGCTTCTCGGTGTCCTTGGCCATCGGATGAGCGAAGTTACGGGAGCGTGCGCCTGGGGGCGCGCGGGGTCGAGCAGATCGAGGACGCAGGGAGCGAAGCGTGCTTCCTGCACGCGAGCGACTGAGGACGAAGAGAAGCGAAGGCCCCGCGCGTCATCTAGGCGTGCGCTGTCGTGGCTTCGTTCATCCCGGTGAGGAGAATAGTCAGCGTCGGCGGGCCGCCGAGCAGGTACTGCGCACTCGAAGTCGCAAATTCCGCCGTGGCCTGCGCCGCCCCCCTCAACACTGCGTCGGCGGGCCGACAACGACCCGGACAAGATTCAGCTGTATCCAGCAGGCGGCGCTAAGCGGCGCGGCCCGAGAAGTAGGCGGCGGAGTCCAGGCCGCGGTCGAAGCGCGACCAGGACTCTCCGTCGGCGAGCTCGCGCTCGATTCGGTCGAAGCTGCCCAGCCTGCCCCCAAGGTGGTCGATCATGTGGACGAGGGTCGCCTCGCGCGTGGCGGGCACGACCGGCGAGCCGTTCGAAAGGGTCCCGTGGTGTGAGAGGACGATGTGGAGGATCGCCTGCGCGAGCTTCGGATCGAACCCCTCGATCGACTCGATCGTGCGGCGGACCATGTAGTAGCCGAGCGGGATCTCGCCCTGGAGCCGGCCCGCGTCGGTGAGGTCGATGGCGAGCGGGTCGTCGTTGTAGGCCTGAATCTTGCCGATGTCGTGCAGCAGGGCACCGGCCACGGCGACGTCGCGGTCGACCTCCGGAAACGCGCCCGCGGCCGCGCTCACGGCCTGGGCAACCGAAACCGTGTGATCGAGCAGCCCGTGGCGGTAGGCCTGGTGGTAGTACTTCGCCGCGGGCGCCACGCGAAAGCGCTTCCACATTCGGGTGTTGGGGCCGAAGAAGCGGTCGAGCAAGGCTCGGAGCTGGGAGTTCTGGATCGTCGCCAGCAGCTCGCGCAGGTCGGCCTCGAGGCGCTCGGGAGGCAGCTCGGGGCCCTCGGCGAGCTCGCTGTGGTCGAACTCGCCTTCGACCGCCGCGCGAATCGAACGAATGGTGATCTTGGCCCCGTACTGCGGGTGAACCGAGAAGCGGCCCTCGATCCAGACGACCGCGCCCGGCGTCGCGAGCTCGAAGCAGTCCTCGACGCCCTCCCAGGCCACGGCCTCGACGGTCCCGGTGCAATCGGCGACGACGAGCCGCACGAAGTCCTCCCCGTTCTTGCGCGTGCGCCGATCGCGCTCGCGCACGGCAAACGCAGCCCCCACCTCCTGACCCTCCGCCAGCTCACGCACGAACAGACGCACGGGCGAGCTGCCGTTGGCGGTCGTCAACGGCGCCTGAAACTGGTCAATCGCAGGCTGATTGCTCATCTCGATCCAAGTTAGTCAGAGGCCCGGACGGCCCGGTTCTCTCCCTCTAGGGGTCGGTCCGCAGGGGTGGAAGCTGACGTGCCCGCGAGGGTTCGCCGGCGCGCGGCCGCTCAGGTGACCGCGGGCCGTTCGCTCTCCTCGCCCTCGTCGTCGCGAGCCGGGCTGACGAAGGGAGCAAAGCCTCCTGGCGGCGTCGCATGCTCGGCGGCCCGCCCGGTGCGCTCGAGCTCGGCAGCGAACTGGGCTCCGAACAGCACCGCGACGTTCGTCAGCCACAGCCAGATCAGAAACACGATCACGCCCGCGAGTCCCCCGTAGGTGTTCGAGTAGGAACCGAAATGCGAGACGTAGCTGGAGAAGCCAGCCGACGCGATGATCCAGAGCACGGTCGCAAGCAGGCTGCCGGGGAGGAGCCAGCGCAGCCCTGCGTGGCGGGCGTTCGGAGCCACCCGGTAGAGCAGCGCCAGGACCACCACGACGATTCCGAACAGCAGCGGCCACTTGGCGATCGACCAGACCTGAAGGGCGGTGTCTCCGATCCCGAGCTCTTCGCCAACCGCGTCGGCCACAGGGCCTCCGACCACCAAGCCGAGCAGCACCAGCGTCAGCACGACGACGAGAACGATCGTGATCAGGAGCTCGAGCGGCCGGCGCTTCCAGATCGACCGGTCCTCCTGGACGGAGTAGATGACGTTGGACGCGCGCGTGAACGCGCCGACGTACCCGGATGCGGTCCAGAGGGCCGCGAGCAAGCCGACGACCAGGGCAACGCTCGCCGTGCCCGAGTGCTCGACCGCGCTGCGGATCGGCTCCTCGAAGGCGTCCACGGCCGACTGCGGCCCGAGCGAGTCGACGATTCGGACCAGACCGTCGACGGTGTCCTCCGACCCGAGGACGCCGAGCAGCGAGACGAGGACGATCAAGCCCGGGAAGATCGACAGGACCGAGTAGTAGGTGAGCGCGGCTGCGCCGTCGGTCAGGTTGCGGTCCGCGAAGCCCTTCGCGGCGTCCCGAAGCGCCTGCCACCAGGCCCGGACCGTGAGATCGGTGGGTGAGTTGACGCGCTCCATGCCGTCCTTCTACCCGATAGCGCTGGCGCTAGCTTTGAAAGCAACGCGGTCCCACCGGCGCCCATCGACATGTTATCCACGCAATCCGTGAAACAGGCGTCGATGGAAGACTCAATCCCCTCGTCGCTAGGTGCGGTAGGCGTCGACGACACCCGTGACCACGACGCACGCCGGAGGCCCGGCTACGCCCTCCTTGAAAGGCGCAGGTATCGAGGCGATAGGATCGCCCCGATAGCAGTTGGGACCCAAGATGGATGCCGAGCGGATCTACCGGCACTTCTGCATGACGGCCCGGGCCCTGGAAGTGATCGGCGAGCGGTGGTCCCTGCTGATCGTCCGAGACCTTCTTCCGGGCCCGCGGCGGTTCACCGATCTTGCGCGCAGCCTGGACCCGATCACGCCCACCCGCCTGACCGACCGACTGCGGCGGCTCGAGGCCGCGGGGGTGATCGAGCGCGAGCCGGCCGAGACCGGCAACGCGGTCTGGTACCGGCTGACCGATGCCGGGCGCGACCTCGGTCCCGCGGTCGACGAGCTCACCTTATGGGGGATCGAGCACAACAAGGAGCCGCCACGGGCCGATGAGCCCGTCCATTGCGAGGCGGCGATGATCGGCACCAAGGTCTGGCTCAACAAGTACTCCGCCACCCCGCCCGACGGACTCGTCTGGGTCTGGCGCTTCCCGGGCGAGGACAGCTACAGCCTTCGCACCGAGGGTGGAGCGTGGGAGCTGACCCGCGGCGAGAAGGAGGGAGCAGCAGTCACAGTGGACGCCAAGCAGGATGATTGGGCCGTCTTCCTCACGAGCCCGAGGGGAACGCGGCGGCTGCCGACCAGGAAGATCAGCCTCGAGGGAAGGCGCTCGGAGCTGAGGAGATTCGCCAAGATGTTCGGCGCCGAGCTCGCTCCAGCGCTATCGCGGCGCTGAGAGGAACCTCTTGGTCCTGGAGTCAGCCGGATAGAAGGCCTCGACCGCCAGCTCGGCGAGGGTGATGTCCGTAGCCGTGCCGAACGTCGTCACGGTGCTGAAGAACGCCAGGTCCTCGTCGCGCAGGCGAAGCCGGTGCATAAGAATCGGCTCCGAGCCATCGATGTGGCGCTCGGCGCTGACCCCGGCTACCGGCTCAGCTCGTCATGAAGCTCCTGTAGCTCAGGGTCTCCCGTCAGTGCGGCGTTGGCGCCCCAGGCGGACCATGAGGTACCCGCTCCACTCGGCGAAGTTGAGAATCCGGGGAGCCATTCCCTCGGGGTGGAGGGCGATTCGAAGGGCGTTCGCGGGAGGCTCGAGGAGCTCGGGCGCGACGCCCTCGGTGAGGCGATCGATTCCCTCGTTCGCAGCGACCAGGTTCCAGTGACGATCCACCACCGCGGCCGGGTAGGGGAGGTGGGCCTCCAGGAAATGGTCGAGGGCCTCGCGCACCGGGGCCATCTCCTCCTCATCGAGCGAGCGATGGGGGAATGGTGAGAGATCGTGCTCATCAGGCCTCCAAGGCCACGGCTGCAGCCTCATCGATCTCTACGCACGCGGTCTCCGGCGGTTGGTTCGGGATCAGGATCGCCGCCGCGACCGCGCCGACGAGGGTGATCGCGACCGCCACCAGGATGGAGGTCTGGAAGCCGTCGTAGAAGGCATTCGAGGCGGCCTCGTGGAGGCCCCCGGCCAGGCTCGACTGGCCGGCGGCATTGAGATGGCCGGCGATGCCGAAGGCCGTGCCCACAGAGCGCTGCGCGCTGTCTGCGATCGTCCCCGGGATCTGCGCCGGCAGGGCATCCGCCAGGCGGCTGGCGTAGATCGACGCGTAGATGCTCCCGATCACCGCGACGCCGAGGGTCGCACCGGTGATGCGGGTCACATCGTTGACCGCCGAGCCGACACCCGCCTTGGCGGCGGACACCGCTCCCATGATCGACTCGGTCGCCGGGGCGCTGGTCAGGCCGATTCCCGAGCCGATGAAGACCATTGTTCCGGCGATCTTCAGGTAGCTGCTGCCGGTCGCCGCGGTCGAGGCCCAGGCGAGCCCGATCGCGAGGCAGACCATTCCGCCCGCGACCACCAGCTTCGTGCCACTGCGGACCGCCAGCCTCGTGCCCAGCACCGACGTGATCCCGGTCATGATCGCGACGGGCAGGAGCCTGACGCCGGTCGAGAGCGGCCCGTATCCCTTCAGGAACTGGAAGTAGAGCGTGATCACGAAGATGAACCCCATCAGGGAGAAGAAGGTGATCGTCACCGCTCCGCTCGCAGCGCTGAAGCGGAGGTTCTTGAAGAGAGCGATGTCGAGCATCGGGGTCCGGACGCGGCGCTCCCAGACGACAAAGGCGATGAGCAGGACGGCGGCGGCCGCGAAGCCGGCGATGCTGGGCCCGGCCGTCCAGCCGCGGTTCGGCGCCTCGATGATCGTGTAGATCAGGATCGCCATCCCCGCGGTGGAGAGGAGCAAACCCGGGCGGTCCGCCGGAGGGGCCTCCGGGTCGCGTGAGGTCGGCACCGCGACGGCGACCAGCACCGCGGCGGCGGCGGCGAACGGGACGAGCGCGAAGAAGACGCTCGACCATGAGAAGTGCTCGAGCAGCCAGCCGCCGATGATCGGCCCGACGGCGATCCCGACGCCGGTGGTCGCGCCCCAGAGCCCGATCGCGCGGGCTCGCTCGCCGCGCTCCGTGAAAACGTTGGTGAGCAGCGAGAGCGTGGCCGGGAAGATCAGCGCGGCTCCGATCCCCATCACGGCGCGGGCGGCGATCAGCTCACCCGGGCTGTTCCCGAGCCCGCCGGCGAAGCTCGCGGCGCCGAAGACGCCCAGCCCGACGAGCAGCACGCCCTTCCGCCCCACCCGGTCGCCGAGGTTCCCGGCGGCGAGCACGAAGGCCGCGAACATCAAGTTGTAGGCGTCGACGATCCACTCGAGCTGGACCGTCGAGGCGTGCAGCTCCCTGACGAGGGTCGGCAGGGCGACGTTGACGATCGTCGTGTCAAGGTTGATCATGAACGCCGCCAGGAGGAGGGCGGTGAGGATCAGCGGCTTGTTCGATTCCTCCCTCATCGGTGTCCCCTTCGGTCGGGCAGCGAGGTCGGTAGGAATCGATCGAGGGCCTGGGCCACGAGCTCGGGACGCTCGAGCGTTTGCATGTGCGGAGTTCCCGGGAGCTCCTCGTAGAGCGCGCCGGGGATGCGCTCGGCGATCGCGCCCATGATCTCCGGGGTGCAGCTGGCGTCGAGCTCGCCGGCGAGCACCAGGGTCCGGATCTCCACGCCGGCGAGCCAGCCCTGGACATCGAGGCCCTTGAAGGACCGCCAGGCCGCTGCCCAATCGCTGACCTGACCTCGCTGCACCCGCTCGCGCGCGTAGCGCACACCCCGGCCGTTGAGCGCGAGCCCCGCGGGCGTGAACCAACGGGTCAGGCTGGGCACCACCTGCGCCTCCATGCCGTCGGCCTCAGCGGAGCGCGCCCGACCCTCAAAGGCCTCGAACGGGTGGTCCGTGGTCGCCAGCAGGGCCATGGAGGCAAAGCGCTCGGGATTCCGCAAGGCTGCGGTCTGGGTGATGCCGCCGCCGTAGGAGAGGCCGACGACGTGGGCTTGCTCAACGCCAACGGCATCGAGAACGCCGATCAGATCCGCTGCAGCATCGTCCAGGCTGAATGGCCTTGGTGACCCCGATGCCGAACCATGCCCGCGGATGTCGTACGCATAGACACATCGGCCCTGCGCGAGCCGCGCAATCACCGGCTGCCACATCCTCCAGTCCAGACCGAGGGCGTGGCTGAGCAAGACCGCGGGCCCCTCCTGACCTGTTTGAGCGACCACGGTCTCGTGATCTCGGAGCTGAATGTGGTTCAGCAGTGGCGGCGGTGGTACGCCGGCGTCGCCGAGCGCTTGGTCGATTTGGTGGAGAGCATTGAGAGCCCGCGGGAAGCCGGCGTAAACAGCCACGTGCTCGCAGAGCGCCAATAGCTCCGAGGGGGCGACGTCGTTTCCCAGCGCAGCCGTCGCGTGCGTCCTGAGCTGCGGGTCGGCAGCGCCGAGGGCCGCGAGGACGGCCACCGTCGCCATCTCTCGATCACGGCGGGTCAACTCGGGACGGGCCAGTGGGCCCCCAAAGGCGCCGTCCACCACCGTCTCGTAGAGCTGGGGCGAGCTCGCGCGCACCGCCGCCAGGGTCTCCTCGGGCGTCGAGCCCATCAGAGCTTCGTACTCCCGTCTGCCCCGCGAAGCTCGCTCGCTTAGATCCACAGCTAAGCCTTCCGCCCGTCGGGGGCCGGCGCCCGGCGAATCGGATTAAGCGTTGGAACCGGCTCGCTGAGCAGGGCGACCGTGTCATCGACCCCGGCCTCGAACGTCATCGGGCCTTCGACGTCTGGTGTTCGCCCGTGGCCCCGGCGGTCCGGGCTGTAGACGTGAACGTGGTCAGCGAGAGCAGCGGCGTTTTGCTCGTATAAACGCGAATCGACGACCCCGCCATGCAGCAGGACGAGCGGGTTCCCGGCGCCCCGCTCGTCATACCAGCTGCGAACGCCGTCGAGGTCGACGTACGGCGTCACGCCGCCACGTAGGTCAAGGCGATGATGCCGTCCCGGCCGATGGTCTTCGAGTCCTTCAGCCTCAGCTCGCTCATGTCGCGCTGCGAGCCGAACAGGTGGTTGCCCTCGCCGACGATGATCGGGAAGATCATCAGCCGCAGCTCGTCGACCAGGCCCTCGTCGAGCAGCGTCTGGACGAGCTGGCCGCTGCCGCCGACCAGGATGTCGCCTTCGACCTCGTCCTTGAGCTTCGCGACCATGCCCGGGACGTCATTGCGTATCACTGTCGAGTTGTTCCAGGTGGCCTCCTCGTCGGAGAGCGTCGTCGAGACGACGTACTTGGGCATGGCGTTCATCTTCACCGCGAACTCGCCCTCCGCCTCCTCCATCTCGGGCCAGGCCTTGGCGAACCCCTCATACGTGGTCCGGCCGAGCAGCTGGGCATCGGCGGCCATCAGCTCGTCGGTCTTGAACTTGTCGAACTCCTCGCCGTGCTCGGCCTTGAACGACCAGCCACCCCGATCGATCTCGCCGACGCCGCCGGGATCCTGGAAGACCCCGTCCGCCGATACGAACTCAGTCACCACGAGCTTGCTCATTTGACCCTCCTGTCGTCAGATCAGCAGGTACTATCATATCGATACTATCGCTCTGGAACCATTGCGGTCGGCCCACGGTTGGCACGCTCACCGACAGGGGTCTCTGACACCGTGATCTCCTCCACCTCTCTGACGTACTTCGCGGGCCTGAGGGTTACAAGCGAACCATTGCCTGGCTGCGGGAAACGTTCGAGGATGCGCACATAGATGCCGAGCTGACCGACGCGGGCGACCTAGTGCTGGCCCGGCTGACGGTGCGGGGCCGAGGAAAGCAGAGCGGCGTGGAGACGGCGTGGGAGTTCTGGCAGCTCTGGACGTATCGAGATGGCAGGGCCGTGCACGGGCGCGGTTTCACGAACCGGGAAGCAGCCCTTGAGGCCGCTGGGCTGTCGGAGTAGGCGACCGCTGCTTTGGACGACGAGGAGCAGCGACGGAGCGCGCTGAGATGACGCCTCCTCTCGCGTGTCGCCAGCACTCATGGAGGGTCTCGAGCATTACCGGCTCACTCCCCGTCTTCGCGCATTGCGAGAGCCGGCTACGCATGAGGGGAGACTGCTGGATCTCGTCCCAGGCAGGCGTCTCCATCAAAGCCTGCGAGATGCTCGCTTTCATGCAGCGCGCACCCCAGACTGGCGGGCTCACGAGGGCTCGTAGTCCTCGAACTCCCGATCGTCACCACCCCGAGTA
>JBKPDQ010000098.1:0-14109 GCA_046728015.1 Actinomycetota bacterium | reverse complement strand
GCCGTGCGCCGCGAGGACGTCGAGCGTCTCGTCCACGTGCGTCCGCGGGCGGAAGAGGATCACGGCGTAGCAGGGCAGGGCCGCCAGCGCCCCGAGCGCCGTCGCCCAGCCCGGGCTGATGAAGCCGCCCGCGGGCGTGATCGCGACGCAGCCGACGATGATCGCGGTGGCCGCGCCGATCGCGGTGATCTGGCGGCCGCGGATGAGGTCGAGCGCGAACCAGACGATGAGCGTGCAGGCGGGCGTGATGAGGGTGTTCGTGAACGCCAGCACGCTGGAGTGGCCCGCCGAGAACCCGCTGCCGCCGTTGAAGCCGAACCAGCCGAACCACAGCAGCCCGGCGCCGACCAGCACGTAGATGGCGTTGTGCGGCAGCAGGGCCAGGCGCCCGTAGTCCTTGCGGGCGCCGACGACCAGCGCCGCCGCCAGCGCTGAGAACCCGGACCCCATCTCCACGGCAACGCCGCCAGCGAAGTCGAGCGTCCCGCCGTTGAACAGCCAGCCCGGTCCGAAGGCCCAGTGCGCGAGCACCGCGTAGACGAGCACCGACCACAGGGCGGCGAAGACGAGGAAGGCGCTGAACCGCATCCGCTCGACCACCGCGCCGGAGATCAGCGCCGTGGTGATGATGCAGAACGTCGCCTGAAAGGCGAAGAACAGCAGATGCGGGATCGTCGACCCCTCGCGCGGCTCCAGGGTGACGTCGTTGAGGAACGCATAGTCGAAGCCGCCGATGATGTCGTTGCCCTCGGAGAAGGCGAACGAGTAGCCGAACGCCGCCCAGGTGACCACCGCGACAGCGATTGCCGCGACGCACATCATGAACGTGTTCAGCGGGTTCTTCGCGCGCACAAGTCCGGCGTAGAAGAGCCCGAGCGCGGGCGTCATCAACAACACCAGCGCAGTCGCGGCGAGCATCCACGCGGTGTCGCCGGTGTCGATCTCCGCCACCTGCGCGAGGATCGGCACGCCGCTCATGCGCCCACCGGCGTCACGGCGCCTTGATCGGTCTCGCCGGTGCGGATGCGGACCGCCCGTTCGAGCGGGACGACGAAGATCTTGCCGTCGCCGACCTCACCGGTCCGAGCACCCTCGGTGAGCGCCGTGATGGTCGGGTCCACGAAGTCGTCGGACACGGCGATCTCGAAGCGCACCTTGTCGGCCAGGCCGACCTGTACGGTCGTGCCGCGGTAGGTCTCGACCCTGTCCAGCTCTCCCCCGTGCCCCTGCACGGGACTCATCGAGAGGCCGCGCACCTCGGCGCGGTAGAGGGCTTCCAAGACGTCGTTCGCCTTCTCGGGACGCACGATGCCGATGACGAGCTTCACGGTGCTCCGTCCTTCCTGGTCAGCGGTTCAACCCCTGGGAATCGGGCGAGCCTAACTTCGGCCGCGGACGGAGGGTCAGGGCTTGCTGAGGCCCTCTGGCGAGGTGCCGGGGCGCCGCTAGAGCGGAGGCGGGTTCTGCTCGGCGTGGAGCAACAGCTTGCCGGAAGGCGAGCCGTCAGAGGCCGAGGTCGCGCATGAACCTCGGCTCGTGACCCTCGATGAAGGTGAAGAGTGGATGTGGCACACCCTCCTCTTCGGCTTCCTCCGCGAGGTTGGGGGGCGAGGTCTCCGGTTCGCTCGTCAGCGGCTCGTTCGGGTCCTGCCAGAAGCGGTCGACCGGGTTCCAGCGTCGCACGCGCGTGTCCGCCGTGAGCTCGTCCTCGGCAGCGACTTCCTGCACGATCCGCTCTGACTCGCGGGCGGCTTCGTCGCTCTGGGTGTAGACGAACAGTCGCGGGCCGTCGCGAGTCACGATCACCCGATCGCCCAGCCGGTGGGCGACCTCCTCGTCCAGGTCCAAGGCGCGCAGGCGCTCCGAGAGCGGGAACCCGTGCTCGGGGTCGTCCAGTTGGACCTCCACCCTCCACTCATCGTGGGCCATCGCGCGGCGAGGCTACACGCTGCGGCAGCGAGGTGTCCGCGACACTGCCGATCCTGTCCTTAGAGAGAGACGTGAGCACAACTCCGCACATCCGTCCAGCGCGACCCGGCGACGCCGAGCGGCTGGCCGCGATCCTCAACCAGGGGATCGAAGACCGCGTCGCGACCTTCGAGACGACGCCGCAGAGCGCGGAGGCGCTGGAAACGCTGATCTCCGCTCCTCCTCCCGTGATCGTCGCCGAGCTCGAAGACGAGATCGTGGGATTGGCGAAGGTCGCGGCGTACGAGGACCGGCACGCCTACTACGCCGGAATCGGCGAGGCAACGCTCTACATCGCTCGCGACGCCCGGCGACGGGGGATCGGAAAGGCGCTGCTCGAGGCGCTGGCCGCCGAGGCGGCCCGGGCCGGGTACCACAAGCTCGTCGGCAAGATCTTCGCCTCGAACACCGCCAGCATCGCCCTGGTCCGCGAGTGCGGCTGGCGCGAAGTCGGCGTCCACCAGCGCCACGGGCAACTCGACGGCGAGTGGAAGGACGTGCTCGTAGTCGAGCGACTGCTCGGTGACCTCTCCGACTGACCCCCGCGTCGTGCGGCGCCGCGAACAGGCTCGCCGCCGCCAGGCCCGTCGACGTCGCATCGGGCTCGGCGTCGTCGCCCTGGCGGCCGCCGGGGTCGGAGCCTGGGTCGGCGGGCGATCCGAGTCACCCGAGGGAGGTGTCGCGCGTCAGGCCGCCGAGGCTCCGCCGCCCTCATGCCCGAGCGAGCTGGCCGACGACCCGCGTCGCCTCGCGGGGCAGATGCTGATCGTGCGCTTCGACGGGACGGCAACCCCCGAGCTCGTTCGCGCCGCTCGCCGCGGCGAGATCGGCGGAGTGATCGCGTTTCCCCCGCCCGGTACCAGCCTTCAAAACATCCGACCGGCGATCGCGCGCATGCAGCGTGCGGCGCGCGCCTTCGGCGGCCCACCACTGGTGGTCGCAACCGACCAGGAAGGCGGCGAAGTGAAGCGCTTCCCAGAAGCGCCGCCCGACGTTTCTCCCGCCGAGGTGGGCGCGGCCGGCGAGGCGACGGCAGTGGCAGCGGGGCGCGACACGGGTCGCGCCCTGGCTCGAGCCGGGATCAACGTTGATCTGGCGCCGGTGCTCGACGTCCCCACGGTGCCGGGCGCGTTCATGGCCGGGCGTACGTTCGGCTCGGACCCGGCAACGGTCGCCGCCGCGGGCGTCGGCTTCGCTCGCGGTCTGGCGCAGGCGGGCGTCGCCGCCACGGCCAAGCACTTCCCGGGCCTGGGTCGCGCGACCGCGAATACCGATCTGGGTGCGAGCGCGGTCGACGCCTTGCGCGAAGAGCTGTCGGCGGATCTGGAGCCGTTCCGCGCCGCCGTGGAGGCCGGCGTCCCCGTGGTGATGACCTCGAACGCGACCTACTCGGGCCTCGACCCACGGCGGCCGGGATCGCTCTCCCCCGAGGTCATTCGCCTGCTGCGCAAGGGCCTGGCCTTCGACGGCGTCGTGATCACCGACGATCTGCAGGCCGGCGCGATCTCGGGCTCGGGCTACACGTCGGACGAGGCAGCCGTGGCCGCGGCGCGCGCGGGGG
This sequence comes from Actinomycetota bacterium, assembly GCA_046728015.1. Classification (GTDB taxonomy): domain Bacteria; phylum Actinomycetota; class Thermoleophilia; order Solirubrobacterales; family 70-9; genus DATAFO01. The sequence goes on along the minus strand of JBKPDQ010000098.1, from coordinate 10,580 downwards.
CAGACCTGCTGCTCTTCGCGCGCCTGGCGGCCCCCGAGGCGCTGCCCGCCCTCGTGGCCGCGATCAGGCGCGAGACGCTCGATCGCCAGGCGCTTCTGGACGCGTGCGTGAGGAACCTGGCGCTGCGTGAATCGCTGACGGGATAGCGGGCGAAGGCCGCATACTTTGACCATGGCCAACGACGCAAAGCGCCTGCGTGTCGCGCTCGCCCAGGTCAATCCGACCGTGGGCGACATCGACGGCAACGCACGCCTGGTCGCCGAGTGGATCGGCCGCGCCCGCGATGCCGGCGCCGACGTGGTCGTGTTCCCCGAGCTCGTTCTGCCGGGCTATCCCCCCGAGGACCTGCTGCTGAAGCCGCACTTTCTCGAAGCCAATCAGCGGGCGCTGGAGGCGCTTGCCCGCGATGCGGAAGGGATCGTCGCCCTGGTCGGGTTCGCGGAGCCGACCGGCGTCGCGCCCGACGCCGAGCGCCGTAACGACGCGCCGACCCCGCGCCCGGCTCGCAACGCCCTCGCCGTGCTCGAGGGCGGTGCCGTGGCGGCCGTCTATCGCAAGCAGCGACTGCCCAATTACGGCGTCTTCGACGAGGCACGGTACTTCGAGCCGGGATCGGAGCCAACGCTTCAGCCGGTCGACGGTCTCGAGGTCGGGCTGACGATCTGCGAGGACGTCTGGGAGCCAGGCCCTCCAGCCGCACTGGAGGCGCAGGCGGGCGCCCAACTGATCGTCAATCCGTCCGGGTCGCCCTACCTGCGGGGCAAGGGCCGCGAGCGCGAGGTGATGTTCGCCGACCGCGCCCGCGCCTACGGCGTGCCGTTCGCCTTCTGCAACCTGGTCGGAGGCCAGGACGAGCTCGTTTTCGACGGGCACAGCTTCGTCGTCGACGCCGACGGCTCGGTGATCGCCCGCGCAAGGCAGTTCGAGGAGGAGCTCCTGGTCTGCGAGCTGGACGGTGGGTGTCCCGTGGCCGAGTTGCTCGACGATCTCGACGAGGTGTACGCGGCGCTCACCCTGGGTCTGCGCGACTACGTCGCAAAGAACGGATTCGACCACGTTCTCGTCGCCGTGTCGGGCGGAATCGATTCGGCGCTCGTGGCGCTGATCGCAGTTGACGCTCTCGGCGCCGATCGGGTGACGTGCGTGGTGATGCCCTCCCCCCACTCCAGCCCCGAGACGCAGGCCGACGCGCGAAAGATCGCCGAGAACCTCCGCACCGAGCTGATCGAGCTGCCGATCGAGTCCGCGATGCTGGCCTACGACCAGCTGCTCGGGATCGACGGCGACCGCCCGGCGCCCGGCGCATTCCTCCACGCCCAGGAGCCCGCGGCCGGAAGCCCCGGGCTGGCGGCCGAGAACATTCAGGCACGGATTCGCGGCAACCTCTTGATGGCGATCTCGAACGCGCGCGGCTGGCTCGTCCTGACCACGGGCAACAAGAGCGAGCTCTCGGTCGGCTACGCGACGCTCTACGGGGACATGGCCGGCGGGTTCGCCGTGCTCAAGGACGTGCCCAAGACGCTCGTGTATCAGCTCGTGAAGCGACGCAACGAGCGCGCCGGACGCGAGCTCGCACCGGCGAGCGTGATCGAGCGCCCGCCCTCGGCGGAGCTCAGGCCCGATCAGCGCGACGAGGACTCGCTGCCCCCCTACGACCTCCTCGACCGCGTGCTGGAGGCATACGTCGAGCGCGACAGCTCGCGCCAGGAGATGGTCGCGGCAGGCCTTCCACGCGACGTGGTCGACGAGGTGATCGCGCTGGTCGACCGGTCCGAGTACAAACGTCGCCAGGCACCGCCCGGGATCCGCATCACGGCGAAGGCATTCGGCCGCGATCGCCGCCTGCCGATCACGAACCGATACCGGGGTTAGGGACGGGGCTGCTCTGGCCGGGGCCGGACCGCGATCGTCATCCGCACGAGCGCGCAGAGGTGGCCGTCGTCGTCGCTGAGCTCGCAGTCCCAGACCCAGGTCGTGCGACCGCGGTGGCGCACCCGCGCGTCGGCGTTGACGTAGCCCTCAGAGATCGGGCGGAGGAACGTCGCTTGGTTGGACTGGCCGGACGCGATCATGCCCTCGGTCTCGACGACCTCGGACGTCGCGCGGGAGCAGATGCTCTCGGCGATCACGGCGTGGATCCCGCCGTGGAGGATCCCGTGGATCTGCCGGACCCGATCGGCCACGGGCACGCGCGCCGTGGCGCGCTCGGGGGCGCTCGAGAGGCGCTCGAGCCCGATCAGCTCGCCCAGCCGGTCGCCGTAGTCGCCGGGTTGTGGCAACGACATCGCCCGGACGCTAACCGCTCCAGCGCGCAAGGGCCGCGAGCAGCGGCGACGGTCGGTTCAGCGCGAGGTCGGCAACAGCGCCAAGCACGCTCGCAACGTAACCGCGGCCCCGTCGCCCTCTTGGACAAACCGCCCGCTATCGGCCGACAACCTGCGTGGCCGAGCGACGCGAGTCCCTACGCTTCGTCGAATCTTGGAACTGCACATGCCACTTTCGCCGGCTGAAGGCGGCTCACCGAAATAAATGGCGCTCACCCCCGACCAGAAGGCCACCCTGCAGCTCTTGCTGGAGCGGGGCCAGAGCTACGCGGGCCTCGCCTCGATGCTCGGCGTCGACGAGGAGGAGGTCCGGGCTCGCGCGCGCGCCGCGCTGCGCGAGCTGGCGGGCGGGGACCCCGACCGTAACGTCGGGCTGACCGACTACCTGCTAGGCCAGGCCGACCCGATCGGCCGCGCGGACGCGGTTCGCCACCTGCGCGACGACCCCGCCGATCGGCAGCTGGCCGCCGACCTGATCGCCGAGCTCCGAGCGGTGGCCCCCAACGCCGAGCTGCCTCGCCTCCCCGGCGGGGCTCGAACCGGGCGCTTCGCCCGCCGGCGCGCCCCCTCCGATGCCGCGGCCACACGCCCGTCGAGGTTGAGCTCGCTGTCGTCGAGCCAGTCCCGGCTCCTCATCGCCCTGGGCTCGGCGGCGGTGTTGCTGATAGCCGTTGTGCTGGCCGTCACCGGGGCGTTCGGCGGCGATGACGACGGTGACGGCAACCCGACCGCCGCAACCACCACGACCGCGGACCAAGAGACCCCGACCGGAGAGGAGATCACGCGCGTCGAGCTCGCCGCGACCGGAGGCGGCAACGCCTCGGGCGAGGCGATCTTCGGCCTGGCGACGAACGACCAGCCATACGTCGACGTCAGCATCGAGGGGCTCGATCCCGCGCCCAACGGCCAGACCTACGTGATCTGGCTGCTCCTGGGCCAGAACCAGGGCTACCCGCTCGCCCCGATCGACGTGTCGCAGAACGGCAGCTTCCAGGACCGCTTCGCGATTCAGTCGGCTGTCCTCAGCGTCGTCGCTCGGGTGCGCACGGTCGATGTCTCGATCGCTCCCAACCAGGAGCTCGCCGACCTGATCAGCGAGGCCGAGCGGCGCGTCCAGCAACCCAACGCGCAGGTGGCCGACCTGATCCTCACCAAGCCCGGCCGCACGGTGCTCAGCGGCGAGATTCCGCTCGCCCAAGGCGGAGGCGGCGGCCAGGGCGGCGGCAGCTAGACGGCTAGGGCAAGAGCTTTCCGGGGTTCATGATCTGAGCCGGGTCGAGCCTGCTTTTCAGCGCTCGCAGCGACTCCAGCCCCAGCTCACCCACCTCGGCACCCATGTACGGCGCGTGGTCACGACCCACCGCGTGGTGGTGGGTGATCGTCCCTCCAGTGGCAACGATCGCCTCGCAGGCCGCCGTCTTCGCCTCCCGCCACTGCTCGATCTCGGCTCCCGGTCGACGCCGAGCCGCGAAGGTGAAGTACAGCGAGGCGCCGTCTCGATACGCGTGGGAAAGGTGGCAGAAGACCATCGGCGGCGTACCGCCCCCTCGCAGAGCGGCGTCGAGGGCAGTGCTCACCGCCGCGTGCAGCTCACCAAGCCGCGACCACGTGTGTGCGCTCTCCAGGGTCTCGATCAGGTAGCCGTGGTCCAGCAGCTCGTCGCGGTAGTACGGGCCGTCGAAGCGGCCTCGCTCCCAGGCGCGTCCGGGCGAGCCGCCGAGCGAGACCGCGCCGCCTGAGCGCAGGATTCGCGTGGAGACGGCGCGCCGGCGCTCAACGGAGTCCCTGTCCCCCTCCCAGCCGCAGATCATCAGGCACCCCTCGCTGCGCCGGCGCAGCCCGAGGTAGGCACTGAGCAGCGCCCGCCGCGCGCCCGATGTCCCGGCCATGGCAAGCGATACCCGCGTCTCGGTCTCGTCGGACAGGCGGGTCACGTCCGCCAGCGCGTCGCCCTGCGCAAGCTCGCGCACCAGCTCACACCCGGCGTCGAAGTCGGGCGCGACCCAGCCCTCGTACTGACGCGACTCAGGCGCCGGGCGCACCCGGACGGTGACCTCGGTGATTACGCCGAGTGTGCCCTCGGAGCCGACGATCAGCTCGCGCAGGGCCGGGCCGGCGGCCGTGTGCGGGGTCTCGCGCGTCCGCAGCTCTCCCGCGGGGGTGGTCATCGCGACTGAGGTGACCAGGTCGTCGAAGCGCCCGTAACCCGCCGACGCCTGTCCGGCCGACCGCGTGGCCGCGAAGCCGCCAACGGTGGCGTACTCGAACGACTGCGGAAAGTGCCCTAGGGTCAGGCCCTGAGCGCGCAGCGCCTCCTCCGCCTCCGGCCCGCGCAACCCGGGCCCCAGGGTCGCCGTGAGCGAGCGCTCGTCCACCTCGACCGCGCGCAGGCGGCGAAGATCGAGCGAGACCACTCGATCGTGCGGGCCGCCGAGTGGCTCGACTCCCCCGACGACACTCGTGCCGCCGCCAAACGGCACCACCGCGATGCCGTGGCGCGAGCAGAGCTCCAGAACCGCCGCCACCTGCTCGGCGCTGCCGGGAAGGACGATTCCGTCGGGCGCGTGCTCGAGGCGGCCGGCGCGGAGGCGAGCCAAGTCGGGGTAGCTCTTTCCGGCCGCCCGGCGGACGCGGTGTTCATGCGCGGTCAGCACGCTGGCGCGGTTGACCGCCTGTGTCAGTGCCCCGGGCAGCGGCCGCGCCTCGGGCAGCGCGACCGCGGCCAGGTCAACCCGCCCGGCGGGCTCGGCCTCCCCGAGCTCCTTGCGAAGCATCGTCAGCGCCTCGTCCGAGAGGGGCCGCCGTTTGTCGGGATCGCCCCATCCCCACCACTTGCCGGGCACCGCTCCGTAGCTTGCCTGCGCCTCGCTCACGCCCCCTCCCCCACCAGCGCGAGCTCGACGCCGTTGAGCGCCTCGTCGAGCCGGCGCCGGGCGGCGCCGCGCAGCATCACCGAGCCAAGCCGTGAGAGCCCGCGCAGCGACTCGTCGGTTGTGAGCGTGACGCGTGTCCCGTCGTCCTCGGCACCGAGCCGGACCTCCAGCGCGGCGGATCGCAGCACCCGCTCGAACGGGGTGCCCGTGATCTCCTGCTCCCAGGCGTATCGCTCACCGGTGACGGCCTCCGTGCAGCGGTAGTCGGCTCGCACCCCCTTTCCCCGCTCCGTGCCGAGGACGGCCGTCCAGCGTGGCCTTCCCTCCGCCTCGTGCACGTCCTCGACGCGCACGGTCCGCGGCCACCACCGCGGCAGGCTGTGCGGGTCGGAGATCAGCTCCCACACGCGCTGTGGGTCGGCGACGATCAGGCGCGAGCGCGTGACCCTCGGCACCTATTCGGCCGTTGACTTCAGGCGGCGCAGGTCGCGGACGAGCATCAGGTGCTTGAGGTGGCCGCAGACCGCCGCGAGGCTCTCCAGGTTTTCGATCGCCTCCTTACGGCGCGCCTGGCTTCGCGAGCGAAGCGCCGGGCCTACCAGCTGCTCCAGCAACGCCGCCTCGCGGTCCGCGGAGCTGCGAAAGACACGCAGGTTGCGGCCGGCGACCCCGAAGCGCGACAACTCGGCGGCGGCGCGAACGATCTCGAGGTCGGTCTCATCGAACGCCGGACGGCCGTCGTGCTGGTGGGGCTGGACGATCCCGTACTCCTGAAGCTCACGCAGGAACGACTCCTGCACGCCCGCGTGATCGAGCAGCTCCTCGAGGCTGAGCATCGTCACCGGGGCGTCGACGGACGCGGCTCGGCGCTTGGTTCCCTCCTCGCTGGGCCTGCGGCCCGTGAAGTCCCCTGTCGCAAGTTCCTGGCGGATGACGCGCAGCGGCAGGAACTCGTCTCGCTGCATGCGCAGGATGGCCCGCAGGCGGTCGACGTCGGCCTGGCTGTAGAGGCGATAGCCGCCCTGCGTGCGGCGCGGTGAGAGAAGCTTCTGGTCCTCGAGGTAGCGGATCTTGGAGATCGAGATGTCGTCGAACTCCTGGCTGAGGATCTTCGCCACGGCCCCGATCGTCAGCGCCTTGCGCGGCCGCGAGCCCGAGCCCTCGCCGCGGTTCGATCGCGCCTCCGGGCTCATGCCCTGAGCCGACACGTCCTTTCCGGTCGCCACAGCCATCAGGTGGCCTCCAGGTAGCTGAGCTTGTACTTGCCGACCTGGATCTCGTCGCCGTCGGCCAGCTTGTGCGATTCGATCCGGCGACGGTTCACGTAGGTGCCGTTGAGCGAGCCGAGGTCGTCGATGTAGTAGCCGTCCTCGCGGCGCACCAGCAACGCGTGGTTGCGCGACACCGTCACGTCGTCGAGAAAGACCGCGGCGTCCGGCGTCCGGCCGATGCTCATCCGATCCTCGGTGACCGTGAAGCTCTCCCCGGCGCGGCCGCCGCCGGAGCGAATCACGAGCGCGGCCCCGGCCTTGTCGACCTCCTCGTCGATGTCGATCGGCTGATACTCGCCGGTCTCGTCGACCTTGTAGGTCATGGTCGTCGGCTCATCAGCGCCCTCCGGGCGGCCCAGAAAGGCACCGCACTTCTGACAGTAGTTCGCTCCCTCCGGGTTGACGAACCCGCACTCCGGGCAGTGGACCGCCATCGCCTATCCCTCGTCCTCGGGCGGCGACGGCACCTTTCCCAACAGGATGTCGGTCAGCTGTTGCACGTCCGCCCCTGTGATCGCAGCGTCTCCCGCCTCTCGCTTTGCCCGCAGCCTGTTCACGAGCTCAGCTCGAAGGATGTCGATCTTGCCGTGCATCAGGCGGCGGCGGTACGAGATCTCCCGCTCCTCGTCGGTCAGCTTGGAGATCAGCTCCTTGAGCTCCTCGTCGCTCATCGAGCCGACGTCCGGAAAGGTTTCGTCGATCCCGCTCATAGGCGGCGATCATATCGCGGCGGTTCCAGTAACTTCAAGTAGAGGTTGAGGCTTGCAAACCGTCAACCGCTGCGGCCTAATCCTGCGCGCACGTAGACCCACGTTGCGCCCACGGAGATCGCGACGCCGAGGATGAACAGCGCGTCGATCGCCCACGAGTCGAGCATCAGGCTGAGGCCGATGCTGCCGAAGACCGCGAACACGCCGATCCGCCCGATCCAGTTGACCTCGATGTCGATCCCCCGGCGCAGGGCGAGCTGTGCCAGGACCAGCGTCACCACCTCGCGAACCGCCAGCACCGCGAGCGCCCACCGGGGCAGCAGCTCGAAGTGCCAGCACACCGCCGCCCCGGCGAGCACGGCCGCGCGGTCGACGATCGGGTCCAGCAGCGCGCCCATTCGCGAGTACTGGCCGGTCGCCCGTGCGAGGAAGCCGTCCAGGTAGTCGCCGGTGGTGATCGCGACGTAGATCAGCGTCGCGGGCGCGTAGCGGCCGTCGTCGGACTCCCAGGCCAGGTAGAGGAACAAGGGGATCGCCGCCAGGCGTAGGTAGCCGACCAGGTTCGGGATCGTCAGCGGGTGCAGCGGCGCGCCGCGGCGGGTCGCCCTCGGCAGCGGCCCCGAGCGGTCGATCCCGAAGAGACGCCGCCTACTCGAGCCCACCGGTGATCTCCGCCACCCGGCGGGCCACCTCGCTCACTGCGAGCCGGTGCTCAACGCCCGATCGCCGCTCCTGCGCTTCGACCTCACCCTCAGCCAGCGCGCGCTTTCCGACCACGACGCGCAGTGGGCATCCGAGCAACTCGGCATCGGTGAGCTTCTCCCCCGGTCCCGCCTCGCGGTCGTCGAACAGGACCTCGATGCCGGCCTGCCGCAGCTCGTCGTAGATCTCGCCCGCGCGCTCGACCGTCTCTTCGCCCGCCCTGCCGAGCCCGACGAGCTCGACCTCCCAGGGCGCGATCGAACGCGGCCAGACAATGCCCTTGTCGTCGGCCCCCTGCTCGATCGCGGCGGCCACGATCCGGGCGGGACCGATTCCGTAGCTGCCCATGACGATGGGCCGCTCCGTTCCGCTCTCGTCCAGGTAGGTGGCGCCGAGCGGCTCGGAGTACCGGGTCCCCAGCTTGAAGATCTGCCCCACCTCGATCGCCGGCTCGATCTCGATGGGCTGCCCGCCGGGCGCCAGGTCGCCGGCCTCGACCGAGCGGATGTCGAGCTCCTCGAACGAGAAGTCGCGCCCGGGGCTGACACCAATCAGGTGCGTGTCGGGCTTGTTCGCGCCGGCGAAGTACCCCTCGCCCTGAATCGCCGCGTCCTTGATCACGGGCACCGAGGCGCCAACCGGGCCGATGAAGCCGGGCGGCCCCAGCTCGGCCTCGATCTCCTCGGCGTGCGCCGGCCTGGCCGGCGCTCCCATCGCGTTGGCGAACTTGATCTCGTTGATGCGGTGGTCGCCGCGCACGAGCGCCAGGACCATGCCCCTGCCCTCGACGACCATCGGCATGGCCTTGAGGGCGGCGCCTCGCGCCACGCCCAGCGCCTCGGCGACCTCCTCGACCGTGGTCAAGCCGGGCGTTGGCGCCTCTCGCGGCTCGTCGAGGCGTGGCGGCAGCTCGACGGGCTGCGCCTCCGCGCCCGCCACCTCGACGTTGGCCGCGTACCCCGGCGCCAGCGCGACCTCGTTCTCTCCGGCCTCGCAGGGGGCCAAGTATTCGTGAGCGCCGGAGCCGCCCATCATCCCCACGTCCGCCTCGACCCTGTGCCAGCGCAGCCCGCAGCGGTCGAAGATGCGGTCATAGGCGTCGATGTGCAGCTGGTAGCTGCGCTCGAGCCCCTCCTCATCGCGGTCGAGGCTGTAGGAGTCCTTCATCGTGAACTCGCGCGTGCGCAGGACGCCCGCGCGGGGCCGCGGCTCGTCGCGCTCCTTGATCTGGACGTGGTAGAGGATCTGCGGCAGTTCGCGGTACGACCGCAGCTCGCGCGCGACGTGGAAGGTGAGGTTCTCCTCGTGGGTCATCGCGAGCACCAATTCCGCCTCGCGCCGGTCCCTGAGCTTGAACAGCTCGTCGATGTCGTAGCGGCCGGTCTTCCGCCACAACTCCGCGGGCTGAAGCACCGGCATCAGCATCTCCTGGCCCCCGATCGCGTCGATCTCGGAGCGCACGACCGCCTCGACCTTCTTGACCGCGCGATAGCCGGCGGGAAGCCAGGTGAAGAGGCCCGCCCCCACCTGTCGCACCAGGCCGGCGCGAATCATCAGCCGATGAGAGAGGGATTCGGCGTCTGCGGGGTCCTCCCGCAGAGTGGGTAGGAAGTAGCCAGACAGCCGCGTCACGGTGGCGCGAGCCTAGCTATCGAGCGGGCTTTTGCGCCCGCCCGGGCCCTACCATCGCGACCGCATGAAGCTGATCATCCAGATTCCGTGCCTGAACGAGGAGGCGACGCTTCCTCGCGTGCTCGCGCAGCTGCCGCGTGAAGTCGAGGGCTTCGACTCGGTCGAGTGGCTTGTGATCGACGACGGGTCGACGGACGGCACCCGCGCGGCCGCAAGGGAGGCCGGAGTCGACCACATCGTCCGCCTGACCAACAACAAGGGCCTCGCCGCCGCCTTCCAGGCGGGCGTCGACGCCGCGCTGAAGCTGGGCGCGGACGTGATCGTCAACACCGACGCCGACAACCAGTACCGGTCCGAGGACATCCCAAAGCTGGTGGCGCCGATCCTCGCGGGCCGGGCCGACATGGTCGTCGGGGTCCGCGACGTGTCGCGCATCGAGCATTTCTCGGCCTCCAAGAAGCTGCTCCAGCGGCTCGGGAGCTGGGTCGTCCGGCGGGCGTCAGGCACCGACGTCCCCGACACAACCTCGGGCTTTCGCGCGTACAACCGCGAGGCGGCGCTTCAGCTGCTCGTCGTCTCCAACTTCACCTACACGCTCGAGAGCCTGATCCAGGCCGGCAAGATGCTCGTCGCGGTCGAGCACGTGCCGATCTCGACGAATCCGCAGTTGCGCGAGTCGCGCCTGTTCGACTCCACCGGCTCGTACGTGCGCAGGAACGCCCTCGCGGTGTTCCGGGCCTACGTGCTGTATGAGCCGCTGCGGGTGTTCACGATCGCCGCGTGCGCCTTCGCCGTCGGAGCGCTTGCGGCGTGGTCTCCGTTCGTCCTCGACTTCTTGATCAACGGCGACTCGACCGGCCACGTGCAGTCCCTGATCCTCGGCGCCGTGCTTGCGGTGATCGCCGTGCAGATGTTCGGCCTCGGGATCATCGGCGACGCCCTCGCCGGACAGCGCGTGATCGCCCAGCGCACGTACGAGAAGGTCCGGCGGCTGGAGCTTGCCGCCGGAGTCGAGCCGTCACACCTCGACCCCGAGGGTTCGCCGAGCAGGGCCCCGCGCCTGGAGAC
>JBKPDQ010000097.1:0-12771 GCA_046728015.1 Actinomycetota bacterium | reverse complement strand
AAGCCGCTCCCAGGCCTCGAGCCGGCTCGCGGCTTCCTCAAGCCGCCCGGCACCGATCAGTGCCTCGATCAGGTCGGCATGGCACGTGAACACCCCAGGCTCGCCGATCCCGATCCGCTCGATCTCCGCGGGAAGCGGCTCGAGATGGGAAAGCGCGGCGCTGGGATCGGCGAGTGAGACCTCGAGGAACCCGAGCACACAGTGGTGGTCGAGCGGGCCAGCCTGATCCTCGACCGCTGCCGCCATCTCGAGCCCACGTGCCGCCAGCTCGCGGGCTCGGTAGACCTCGCCCTCGTGCGCGGCGACGAGCGCGCGTCCGTAGATGATGAACCCGAGCTCCTGGTCGGGTTGTCCCTGCTCCTCGCTGACGAGCCCCGCGTCGGCGATCTCGCGGGCGCGGTCGAGGTTTCCAGCCCGCACCTCGACCTCGGTCAGGTGGATGCCGACGCCCGCGCTGCCGTACTCATCGCCGGCCTCGATCGCTTGGCGGCGAACCCGCTCCAGCAACGCGCGAGCCTGGTCGAGCTCATCGGCCCAAAGGTGGGCGCGGCCGAGCTGCGTTGCCGGGCAGTCGTAGGCCGAAGGGATCAGCAGGTCGCGACCGCGATCCATCGCCTCGTCGAGCAGGTCGCGTCCACCGCGGGGCCAGAGAAAGGCCGCAAACCCACCCGCCATCCCCAGAGCGGCCGCGAGCGCATCGCCACTGGCAGCCTCTCGGGCGAGACTGACCGCCTCTTGCGCGGTCTCGTAGCAGCCGCGCCAATCGTTGACCGCGATCTGGCAGTTCGCGAACGCGAGCAGGCATCGGATCCGCAGCTCGGGATCATCACCGGCCTCCTCGACCCCCTGGCGCCCGTATGCGACGACATTGGACATCGCGGCCTGCCCGCTGGTCGCCAGCATCGCCAGGGCCTCGGCGCGCGACGGCCCGGGAGGCAGGCTGGCAACGAGCTGCTCGCAGAGCACCGTCCCGCGGCGCTTATCGCCGGCCCGGATGTGGTGCCAAGCGGCATGGACGCGGCGGCGGCCGGCCGCCTCGTGATCCTCGTCCAGAGTCAGCGCGCTGGCGCGCTCGAGCAGGTCCGCGGCCGCTGCTGGCGCGCCGCGATGCTCGGCGGCGGCTGCACCTTCCTCGAGCGCACCCGCCACTTCCTCGTCCCTCCCGACGGTCGCGGCAGCCAGGTGGCGCGCCCGCTCCTCCGGATCGTGGGCGATCGCCGCTAGGCGCGCGTGGACCTGGCGGCGGCGCCGGGGTGGCAGCGAGGCATAGGCGGCGGCCGCGAGCAGCGGGTGGGCGAAGCGCAGCATCCCGGCGTCCTCCGCGATCACCCCGGCCGCAAACGCAGCGTCGAGCGCGGTCTCGTCGTCGAGCGCGGCCGCCACCGCCGTGATCGAGGGCCGGGCGAGCGCGGCCACGGTACCGAGCCCGTTGACGGTCGCATCGGGCAGGGCTGCGAGGCGCTCGCCCACGAGTCGGTCGAGAGCCTCGCCCCTGACGACCGGCTCGGCCGGGTCGCCGCCGTGCCGCCTGATCGCGTGGCAGAGCTCGAGCGTGTAGAAAGGGTTTCCGCCCGAGAGCTCGGCGATCCGGCGCACGACCGGCAGCGGCAAGTGCCGCCCGAGCTCCGCCGCGACCAGCTCGCGAATCTCCTCGAACCCCAATGGCGCGAGCGCGACTCGGCGGATCCGCTCGGCGTCGAGCCCGAGGTCGAGCGGCGTGGCGCCGTGCGCGCCCTCCCGCCGGGCGACCATGAGACGGAGGTCCTCGTCGACGAGCCGTCGCATGGCGTGGCGCAGGGCATCGGCCGAGGGCCGGTCGAGCCACTGCACGTCGTCGACCGCGATCAGCACCGGCCGCTCTGCGGCCGCCGCCCGGAGGAGGCCCAGCGCACCGGCGTTGAGCGCAAGCGGATCGGCAGCGGTCCCGGCCGCGCCCTCGCCCAGGAGCGCAGTGCGCAACGCCAGCTCCTGCGGCTCCGGCAGCTCGGCGCCGCGCTCGTCGACGAGCTCGCCGAGCAGGTCCACCAGGCCCGCGAGCGAGAGGACGGCATCGCTCTCCAGCGGCCGGGTGACGAGCACCCGGTGCCCCTGCTCCTGGGCGCTTGCGACGCCGGCCTGCCAGACGGTTGTCTTGCCGATCCCAGCCGGTCCTTCGAGCACCAGCGCCGCCGGTGGCTCGGGTGCGGCGACCAGCGCCTCGATCGCGGCGATCTCGGTCTCTCGGCCGATCACCCGCTCAGTCGCCGGCGGCGAGACGTCGCTTCCCCCCGGCATCATCTGAGACCCGATCGTAAGCCGCAGCTGCCGCACCGTCCACCGACGTCGAGCAGGGCGACAAGCGCCTGCTCGGCGCCCGGTTCCAGCCCCTCCAGCGGGCGGCGGGGGCGCTCAAGCGATCCGTTCGTGACCGCCAGCTCGCCGCGGAAGTCGTAGGTGGTGACGGCGACGAAGAAGGCCATCCGGGCCGCGTCGCGCGCCGCACGGCGCCGGCGACAGAGGCCGTAGGCGCGCTCGGCCGCATCGAGCCAGGTCTCACCGTCGCTCAACCACGACGCGGCCATCCCCAACCCCGCGAGCACCTCCGGCGTCTCCTCCGCCTCCGGCGAAGGCTCGAACGAGGACTCGGCCTCCTGCCAGGCAGCGCGAGCGAGCGCCTCACGGCCGGCGATTAGATGGTCATCCAGGGCTGACATGCAGTCACCATGTTCCCGCACCAACGCCCCCTCTCCGGGCGCTGCCAGGTGGCGGGGCGATTCGTACGGAAGCGCCGCGGCATCCGATCGACCCCGGCTCAATCAGCCGCCGGAGTCCACGCTCCCCCCTCGAATAATTGCGAGCACGTTCGAGGCGGCAACGCCGGCTCTCGCAAAGGACGAGACTCGGTACTGATGCGATGCACGGCCGCGCGCTCGCTTTGCGATTCGGTGGAGCGTGTCATCGGTCGGGCGAGTGGCCATCACCCGCCCTCAGCCCGCCGCGTCCGGCACCGGCTCGTTGGGCCATTCGTTGGGCCAAATACGTCTCCATACAGCGGCCTACGGAGCGATCGCCGGGCGGCTCAGAGTCGTCATTTGCCTTCAAGCAAGCCATTTCAAGCCGTTTCCGGGAGCGGCGAGCGATCACTTCACACGCGAGAGGTCGCTGGTTCGAAACCAGCCGCGCCCATCGAAATCCCTGCAAATCGGTAGTCTTTCGCGCCCGTTGGGCGGTGCGTGCACGCGAGAAGTCGCAGCCCGTTGGGCCATTCATTGGGCCAAACTACGCACGATTCGACTCGCAACAGGCATGCAGTCAGCCCAAACCGGCTCGCCGGTCCTAGCGAAGCCGATCAGCGATAGCGGTAGCCGGGGCGAATCTCGCGGATCGAAGTCCGCCCGAAGGGTGCTGCGAGGGCGCGTCGCGGGTGAGAGCTGGAGCTGCCTGCGGATCTCCGACTAGACGCCTCCCTTCACGCGAGAGCAGTAGCCGCGCCGGAGCTTCCCTCTACTGGGTTGCATGAAAAGGAGAAGGGCCTGACGCATCGTTAGAAACCATCGCGGACGCGCGCTGGGGCTCGGGTTCTTGTGTCAGGATCAGCGCGTGGCGGATAAATCGGTTGCGGACCAACTCCGCAAGCTCGGCGTGAAGAATGTGAATGTCCTTGTGCAGATGGCCGAGCGCGGCCAGCTCCTCGCCCTGAAGTGCGAGATGCCGCAGTGCTACCACCACAAGGGGCGCGGCGAGTTCGATCCGGTCGGGACGCCGGGCAACAAGTGGACGCCCTCGCGCGACCACTACCCGATCCTTAAGTCGGCCGGCGGGAAGCTCGTCCCCGAGAACGTTCGACTGTCCCACACCTGGTGCAACAACCGGGACTACGGATGGCGGACGCAGATCCGGACGCTGCTTGCGAGAGGCAAGTCCCTCGCCGAGATCGCCGAGACCCTGAACCGCAAGGATGTCCCCCCGGCCCACGGCACGAACCGATGGACGGCCGCCATGGTGCGCAAGGCCTACGTGTCCTAGTCCGGGTTCGGCGCTGGGTGCCGCTTTGCGCGATGAGGAGCACTGCGCCGGCTTGCCGTTGCATTTATTTGTTTGCCGCGTTCCCCCTCGGCAGCAACGAGTAGCTGCACGCCTGGCCGCGGCACCTCTCTGTCGTTAGCGCATATGGTCGTGCCGCGCTTCGGTCAGAGTCCGGCTCAGCCGGATGAACCTCTCCAAGCGGGCGAGGGCGTTGGGCACTCCACGCCGGTGCTCCTCGCGGAGCTCGGCGGTGGGGAGGCCTCTCTGGATCATGGTCATGAGCGTCTTCTCGTCCCTCGCCTCGAATGTGAACTCGGTCTCGAATGTCAACGTCGTGCCGTCCAGCCGCGTCTCCGTCGTGGAGGCGAGGAGACGTCGTGGGCGGTCGATGACGTCGAACACGTGGCGATGCCGGTAGAGCTCGCGGGGTGATGATCCGAAGTCCACAGTCCATGTGCCTCCTACGCGTAGGTCGCACTGGGAGTGGACGATCCAGCCGGGATCGTCTTGGCCGTAGAGCGCCTCCTGGCCGTCCGGGTTCGTGAAGGCGTCGAATGCCTCTTCAGGAGTGGCGTCGATTAGGCGTGCGACCCTGACGTCCTCGCTCATCCTCGCTGCGCCTTGCTCTGTTCGACGTAGGCGCCAAATCTGTCGAGCCGGGCCTGCCAGGCGTCTCGGTACTCCTCGATCCATCTCGCCACGTCTTGTAGTTGCGCGGGCCCGAGCCGGCACTCGCGGGCCCGTCCCACCCTCTCGGTGATCACGAGGTCCGCGCCCTCTAGCACTCGCACGTGCTTCTTGACGCCGTTGAGGGTCAGGCCGAACGGCTGCGCGAGCTCACCGATGGTGGCGGGATGAGCTGTGAGCAGCTCGAGGATTCGGCGGCGTGTGGGGTCCGAGAGGGCGAAGAACGTGCGATCGAGCGTTGACATATAGTGCACCGAACGGTGCACTATAGAGTGGACCGAGGTTACCTGCCGGCGCCACCGGGGCGCCAGCCGTCGCGCCGCCCCGGCGAGGACGAGACCAATGCAGAGGAGGTCCGATGAACGTCGGCACGGAGCAGGAGTGGCAAGCGGCTCGCAAGGAGCTGCTCGCGGCAGAGCGCGAGCTCGAGGAGCACGCCGAGCGGGTCGAAAAGCAACGGCGAGAGCTGCCGTGGGTCCCCGTCGAGAAGGAGTACGGCTTTGCGACCGAGGACGGGCCCAAGTCCTTGGGCGAGCTATTCGACGGGCGCTCGCAGCTGCTCATCTACCACCTGATGTTCGGCGAGAACTGGCAGGTGGCGTGCCCCGGCTGCTCCTCGCTTGCTGATGGGCTGACCGAGGGGATCCTCCGCCACCTGAACGACCGTGACGTCACGCTGATCTGCATGTCGCAGGCGCCACTCGAGAACGTCGTCGCCGAGAAGCAGCGGCAAGGATGGACGGTGCCGTGGGTATCCGCCCACGAGAGCGACTTCCTATTCGACTACGGCTACGCGTTCCGCCGGGAGGAGATGTCGAGCACGGTTCGCGAGGAGTTCGACATGGGCCAGCTCCTCCGCGAGGCGCCGCAATGGCTGCGCGATTACCGCGAGCAGGTCGGGGCGCCGGATCTCGAGTCGGCCGTTTCCGTGAGCGCAGGCTGGAGCGTGTTCGCGTTGCGGGACAACGCGGCTTACAACACCTACCGCGTGTATCCACACTCGCGCATCATCACGCCGCTGTTCTCCGCCCTGCTCGAGCTGGTGCCGACGAAGTGAGCCGAGCGCGAGCCCGACGCAACGCGGGGTCGTCGAACTCGACCGCAGTCCTCCCAGCCCTGCCCGCCTGGCACGCTGCACATTCCCGTGGCGTGGCGCAGGCTTGCTCTGCATGAGCAGTAGCCGCCGGCGTGCGCACCGTGTGGCCGCTGCTTGGGACGAGACTCATGAGCCGTCCTTGCGTCGCAGCCGCTCCCCCAATGGGCGACAAGGAGCACTGCGTCGGCTTGCCCTTGTAGTCGTCGGGTGCTGTCGCTTCGCGCGAGCACCAGCAGCGCGGCGTTGACCGGGGCACCCGGAAGGCGCCGGCCCGCCGACTAGGCACATGACTGCTCGTCGTCTGGAGGCGACCCTGGTCGAGCCGCCGATGCGGTCCTGTGGCCGCCTCCCTCGGGTCGAGAGCGGGCATCTGATGGCCTCGGGTGCATGGCATATTGCGGGGCGATGGACACCGCGCGATTGGGCGGACGGTCGGCTTCGCCGTCGCGGGCTCAGTCCCTGGAAGTGAGGCCACCGGAGGTGAAGGTGTGATGGCGAAACCGCGCAAGCCGAATGCGACGCGAAGGCCGCCCGAGCCATCGGATAACCACGCCGAGATCGAGGACTGGATCCGGCGCGTGATGCCGGATCTGCATCCCATCGTCAAGTCGCTTGATGAGCTGATCCGCGAGACGATCCCCGGGCTTCAATACGCCATCAAGTGGAAGAAGGCGTACTACGGGTTGCCGGATCTCGGATGGGTCATCGAGATGGTTGCCTACGACGTCTCCGTGAATATCGTCTTCCTCGGCGGCGCGGAATTCGACCCCCCGCCCCCGCTTGGAAGCACCGGACGAGACCGCTACGTCAAGGTGAAGACCCTGGAGGGGGCGCAGGAACCGCAGATGCGCAGGTGGGTCGAGCAGGCGGGACGCGTGCCGGGTTGGAAATGAGCCGTCCGCGCCGTGCCGGCCAGGGACCGGCGACCGGCCCTCGGTGAGCGGGTCGAAGGCCGCCGGCGCGCTCCCCGCTTCGCGCGACCTGCACGAGCTGCCCCGCGGATGGGAGGGCCCCCTCCTCGATCTTGCGGGCGGTCAGCCCCCGGGCGCTGACCGCTCGACCTCGGTTTGGTCCCCGGACTTCGCAAGGAAACGCACCAGCTCGGGCACGACGCGCTCATGCGCGTCCTCCTGCGCGAAATGGCCGGCGTCCTCGAGGCGGGTGACCTCCGCGTCCGGAAAGGTGCGCAGCCAGAGCTCGTCGAGAAACTGGGGCGTGAAGGCGGGGTCGCGCATCCCCCACATGATCCGCACCGGCTTGGAGCGGAAGCGCTCCTCGAGAGCGCGCTCGAGCTGGCCGGTCAGCTCGGCGACCGGCCCCGTCCCGTCGGCCGGGATCTCACGCGGGAAGACGAGCACGCCCGTGCGGCTCGACCAGCTCGGGTGCGGGGCGAGGTAGGCGCCCCGCACCTCCGGCGTCAGCCGCTCTCGATGGACCACCCCGACGCGGAACACGAAGACCCGCACGAACAGGTGCAGGCCCTTGACCAGCACCTCGCCGACGCCGGGGGCCCGGAAGAGGCGGAGCGGCAGGGGGAGCTTGATCTTGCCACGCGGCCCGTGTGCGTAGGTGTTGAGGATGAACAGGCCTGAGACGCGCTCCGGGTGGGCGACCGCCCAGGAGAGGCCGATCGGCCCGCCCCAGTCGTCCGGCACCACCACCGCGTCGTGAAGGTCGAGCGACTCGAGGAGCGCCTCCAGACGGCCGACGTGTCGCGGGATCCGGTAGAGCTCGGGGTTGTCGGGCTTGTCGGAGCGGCCGAACCCCAGGTGGTCGGGGACGATCGCACGATGGCCGGCCTCCACCAGCGCCCCGACGAAGTTGCGGTAGAGAAAGCCCCACGTCGGGTTGCCGTGCACGAGCACCACGGGACGGCCGTCGCGCGGACCCTCATCGACGTAGTGCATGCGCCCGTCGGGCGTCTCGAACCAGTGCGGCTCGTACGGCCAGAGGCCGCCGAACGTCCAGTCGTAGTGTTCCTTTGCCAAAGCGAGCCGCATTTGACTTCGAGTCCTTCTGGAATCATCATTACACAATTATGAATCCCACTGCGAAGAGCGATTCAGAGATGCTTTCCCGCCCCCGCGGCAGGCCCCGTGCGTTCGATGAGACCGCGGTCCTCGATGCGGCCGTCGACGTCTTCTGGGGCAGCGGCTACGCGCGCGCCTCGATCGCCGATATATCGGCCGCTACGGGCCTGGCGCCGTCGAGCATCTACAACGCCTACGGCTCGAAGCTCGACCTGTTCGCATGCGCGTTGGATCGATATCTCGATGTGACCATCGGGCCGGTGCTCGAGCCGCTCGAGCGCGGTTCCGCCGGCGGCGCCGATATCGAGACGTTCTTCCGCCGCCTGGCCCGAAGCGGCGGACAAGCGCGTCCGCCCGGCTGCCTGGCGGCCAACACGATCGGCGAGTTCCGCGATGCGCCGCCCTCGATCGCCGAACGAACGGCGCGCTACCGCAAGCTCCTTCGCCGAGCCTTTAGCGCAGCGCTTACGCGCGCTGCGGCGAACGGGGAGCTCCGCGCGGAGGCGGTGGCGCCGCGAGTCGATGCGCTCGTCTCGATCGTGATCGCGTCCAGTCTGCTCGCTGCCACGGGCGCGCCCGCAAGCGACGTGCGTGAGCTCCTGCGAGCGGGGCGGGCGGTCGCTTCGGCGTAGCCAAGGGCCACGGTTGGGCTGCCGCCCGTGCTCGAACGTTCCTGTCGACGGGGCGAGACTCTTCTTCGCGAATCCGGCGCGCGGTGCGATTAGCTCCAGGACGGCACTGCACCCTCCGAGTTGCTCCATGATTGAGGCGATGGTCCACCTCAGTCAAACGCCCCACGGTGGCTTGGCAATAGGCGTGGGCGTATTCGGGAGCGCAGTCTGGGCGCGGCGAGAGCCTTACGTCATTACAACGGACAACGACGGTATTCAGGTCGTTGCGATCCGCCATCGCTGGAGCTTCTGGCGTACCCGCGCTCCAAAGGACGTCGCGGCTAACGGTGATGAGGGTTCGGGGACGGCCGGCGTCAGGGAGCCGCGTCGCCCATTGCCGGGGGGACTCTCTGGGGGCTCCGCACTGCAGCCCCCCAGTAACGGTTAGTCACTCACTGTCGCATCGCGCGAGCAGCGGTAGGCGACGGGCCCTCGGGGTGAGGGCGAGCCGAGCAGGAGTCGGTGAAGAAGTGGGGACGGCCCGACCAAAGCCGCGCTCGCCACAATGCGGACGACTACGGTGTGATGAGCCGAACCGTCGAAGAGTCCAACCGCCGTTTGCTGCGCGCGCGCGACGCGATGGACCGGGACTTTGCGAAGCCGCTCGACATCCCGACCCTGGCAAGGATCGCGTACGTCTCCGAGGCGCACTTCATCCGCACCTTTCGCGCCACCTTCGGCGAGACGCCGCATCGCTACCTGCAGCGCCGGCGGGTGGAGCGAGCGATGTTCCTCCTACGGGAGACCGATCGCAGCGTCAGCGAGATCTGTCTCGACGTGGGCTTTGTCAGCCTCGGGACGTTCACCAAGACGTTCACCGACATCGTCGGAGAGCCGCCGACGACCTACCGGTGGCGGGCCGCCGACCTGCGTGCGGTCCCGGCCTGCTTCGCGAAGGCGTGGACGAGACCGAGCAGTTTTGGAGAAGCGAAGCGGGCGTCCGAGGGCTAGCCTCGCTCGCATGCTCAAAGAGATCACGCATTCACAGGTTTACGTTCTCGATCAGGACGAGGCGCTCGACTTCTACGTCGGCAAGCTCGGCCTCGAGGTGAACACCGACGCGGACCTCGGCTTCATGCGGTGGCTGACGGTGAACGTCCCCGGGAAGCCCGAGCACCAGCTCCTGCTCGAGAAGCCCGGCCCACCGGCCCACGACGAGGCGACGGCCGAGCAGATCCGGGAGCTGGTGACCAAGGGCGCGATGGGGATGGCCGGGATCTTCACGGTCGACGACATCCACAAGACCTACGAGGAGCTGGTCGCGAAGGGCGTCGAGTTCACCGAGGAGCCGACAGAGCGCTTCTACGGAACCGACTGCGGTCTGCGTGACCCGTTCGGAAACCCCCTCCGGCTCGGACAGCCCAAGGAGGGCCCGATCGAACTGCCCGATCCTGCCGAGTTCGCCGCTGGAAACACCTGATCCCGCGACCGCCTCGACAGGTCAAGGCCCCGCCGCAGCGGGGGCTTCTCGTCGATGGCCAGGGTCCCCGTGGCCCGGGTGGCGCTGTCGCTCCGCGCGAGGAGCGAGCGTCTCGCCTGGCGCTCGGCACGCTCCCCGTTCGGACGATTTCTGCCGCGATGCACGGCAGCTCGCTCGCGTTGCGATTCGGTGGAGCGTGTCATCGGTCGGGCGACTCACCACCCGCCATCCGCCCCGCCGCGTCCGGCACCGGGTCGTTGGGCCAATCGTTGGGCCAAATCCGCCTCCATACGGCGGTCTACGGAGCGATCGCCGGGAGCCTCCGGGTCGTCATTTTGCCTTCAAGCAAGCCATTTCAAGCCGTTTCCGGGAGCGGCGAGCGATCACTTCACACGCGAGAGGACGGAGGTTCGAAACCTCCCGCGCCCATGGCTTAACCAAGCCACTCGTGCCCTCCGCCGAACGAAACGAGCGGTCGGGATCGCGACACGCCGGACGCTGCCCGAACGTCACGACTCATCGTCCGAAGCGGCGGTTTATCGGCTCAGCGCACCGTCCCGGCGCAGGCAAGTTTGGCCGCCCGAGAAACAAATCGTACGCGCGGGGGACTGAATTCATGTCTCGGCGAAACCGCCCCGCAATGCATCAGCGCCGAGCTTGGCCCAAGCCCGCATAGCAACCGGAAGGAACATGATCCAAATGAGCGCGAATCAAGAGGAGTCCGACGGCGCGACCCGGGTGGCGTACATCCTCGGCGTCCCATTGGCCGACAACGTCGTGCGCCAGTGGCCGCAGATGGGCGAGATCGTTCGCACCAGCGAGCTCATCGCCGATGTCGAGGGCAACTTCCCCGAGCTCACGCTGGAGGTCGGCAGGCGTCTCCAGCTCGACGATGTCGTCGTCGTCGAGTGGACCTGCGACTACGGCGACGGACGCCTGTACCGGAACGTGACCATCGGCGAACTGGAGGACGGCGAAGCGGTGCGGGTCACCGACTACTGGGGCGAGCCCACCGAGACACCCGAATGGCGCAGGCCGCTGACCGATCGACTCGAGATGCCCGGCGACGGGATCTGGCCGGACGGAGAGCACCTGGCCCATCACTGGACCTGCGTCCGATGCGTCCCGCTTTTCGCGCGATGCGACAGTCAGGTTGGCCCAGAGCGGTGAGCTGGCCTGTTGTTCGCAGGCCGGTCACCGATACGACGCACGCGTTGCCCATCGACTCACGGTTACGTGGGAAACGTCTGCGCCGTCACCATCCAGAGATGACTGTCGGGGTCGGCAAACGCACCCGCGTACCCCCACGGCTGCTGTCCGGGTCGCGTGATGACCTCGCCACCCGCTTCATTGGCACGCTCGACCAGCTCGTCAACGGCGGCCTCGGTCCCAGCACGCAGGGTGACCATGCACTCGCTTAGGCCGCGCGGTGCCACCTCGCGGTCGCCGATCACCCAGCCGAAGCCCACAGTGGGGATCAGCATCAGGCGCATGCCGTCGTTGAGAGCGAACTGCAGCGGCTCAGGCATTCCGTCGTCCGCTAGCTCACCGATGGCGTCGAAGCCGAGGCCCTCTCCGTAGAAGGCAAACGACGTTCGGCGATCGGCGGTTGGCAGGCTGACGATGACCGGGGAAAGCGGCATTGGCGGAGCTCCTCTAGGCGTCGCTCGGAGTTGGGATTCGGGGTTTATGACCCGGCGACCAGCCAGGACTCATCGGTCTGCTGTCTCCATGACAGGCGCCATGGCGTCGTCTGATAGCCCCGATTCGCGGGAACTGCTGCTTCCGATGCGAGTGTCTTCTGCGTCTCGCGCGAAGCGACAGTGAACCGGAGCTGCTGCCCCCATTCGGCGGCTCCGTCGGTGTGATCCTGGCCGCTGGCCGCAGGGGCGGGATGACTCGGACTGCGGTATCAGTCCGACTCATCGCGGGCGCGCCCGTAGCGCTCGTAGATCACCCGTGAGCCGAACGTTCTGGTCTCGATCAGGTCCAGCGGGACGTGTTCGGTGACCGGCGGCAGGAACGGCGTGCCGCCACCGACGACGATCGGATAGCGGAACATGCGCAGCTCGTCGATGAGGCCGAGCTCGATCGCCGCCGCGGCCAGGCCGGCGCCGCCGATCCCGACGTCCTTGTCAGTCGCGTCGAGCGCCGCGGCGGCCTCCTCGGCCACCGACGCCTCGGCGAGCCGGGCGTTGCCCTGGACGCTGTCGAGCGTGCGGCTGAAGACCACCTTCGGGATCGCGCACCAGACGTCGGCGAACGCGGCCCGGAGTTCGTCGTCGCGCATCGATGGATCCGTCTCCCACACCAGCATCGTCTCGTAGAGCCTGCGGCCGAGTAGATACCCGCCGAGCTCGCGTACTCGCGCGAGGTGAAAGCGAAACAGCTCGTCGCTGGGACCGTCCCAGTCGAACGCGCCTTTGCGGTCGGCGATAAAGCCGTCCACCGAAACGCTCATCGAGTAGATCAGCATGGGCTTCACGGGCGCGTGATGCTATTGCTGGGGCATTGCGGGTAAGGCATCGGAGCGGTTCGTCTGGGCGGTCGACACTTTGGAGGTCCGCCCGGCCGACCGCCTGCTCGAGGTCGGCTGCGGCCACGGCGTCGCGGTCTCCCTGGTCTGCGAGAGGCTGACGACGGGAACGATCACCGCGATCGACCGCTCGCCCAAGATGATCGAGATGGCCACCCGGAGGAACCGCGAGCACGTCGACGCGGGCAGGGCACGGCTCGAGGCCATCGCGCTGGAGGACGCGGACCTCGGCGATCGGCGCTTCGACAAGGTCTTCGCCTTCAACGTCGCTCCCTTCTGGCAGCAGCCGGAGGCGGCGCTCGGTGCCGTCCGCGAGCACCTCGCCC
>JBKPDQ010000096.1:0-18346 GCA_046728015.1 Actinomycetota bacterium | reverse complement strand
CCGTCGTCCTGATCGATCACCCGGATGTATTGGTGCTCGGACTCGGTCTCGAAGATCACCTCGCCCTCGTCGGTCGCCTTCACCGTGCCGACCGGGATCGCGATCACTCCGGCGATCGCGAGCGGCAGCGCGACGAAGCGCCAGCCGAGTCCCACCGCAGCTACCAGCGCGATCGCGAGCGCGAAGGCAAGGAAGGTGCGCTGGGTGCCGACGAGCGGAATCAGCACCAGCGCGGCAAGCAAGGTTCCGAGCAACGAGCCGGCGGTCGAGATCGCGTACAGGCGTCCCGCGACACGGCCCGCGTGCTCGACGTCCGGAACGGCGAGCCGGATCGCCCACGGCGAGCAGGTCCCGAGCAGGATCACCGGAATCGCGATCAGGAACAGAACGCCGAACAGCGAGCCGATGAAGGCCCCGGCTTCGATCTCGTCGAGGGCGTCGACGGAGATGTCGAAAAGCGGCCGGGCGACGAACGGGACGACGGCCAGCAGGACCCCGGCCGCCATCACCACGAGGCTGAGGCTGCGGACGTCGGGGTGGCTGTCGCCCAGCCGCCCGCCGAGCCAATAGCCGATCGAGAGCGCCACGAGCACAACGCCGATCGTGTTCGCCCAGACGATTGTCGAGGCGCCGAAGAAGGGAGCCATCAGACGTACCGCCGCAATCTCGGCGCCCAGGCTGGCCGTCCCGACGACGAACACCAGGATGTAGAGAAGGCGGTTCGGAGAGCTCACGCCCCACCGCCGAGGATGCGCTCCCTGAGCCGGTCGCCCTGGCCGGCGTCAACGGCGCGCCCGGCCCTGGCGGGGTCGAGATCCACCCCGCGCGACTCCGCGAGCTCGAGCAACTCCTGCTTCTCCGCGCTGCGATTGGCGGCACGGAAGAACAGCCAGGCGAACAGGCCCAGGGTCACGACCCCCGTCCAGATCATCATCAGGTTCCCCGCGGCGCCCTGGTCGGCGAGCGGCGAGATGTCCCACTCGGCCTCGCCCGGCGCGTAGTCCGGATAGAAGGCCGACCCGGACCAGATGAACACGTTCGCCAGCACCGCATCGAGGAACCGCACGCCCACGATGTAGCCGAGCTTGGCGGCGTCGTTGAACCAGGACGGCTTCGGGAGCGGGCCGACCAGCGGCAGCCACATCGCCAACCCGAAGGTGAAGAAGCACGCGTGCTGCGCGAAGTGAAGCGGGGCGCTGTCGAGCACGCCCTGGTACAGCGTCGCCAGGTGCCAGACGTACAGGTTCAGCGCCCAGAGGGGAAGCGCGAGCAGCGGGTTGCCCAGCGCGCGCAGCCAGCTCAGCCAGCGAACTGCGAGCAGGGGCTGGAGGATCGGCCCGGTGAGCCCGAGCGCGATCAGCAGCCCTGCGAGATCCGCGATCAGCAGGTGCTGAGCCATGTGGGCGACGACCAGCTCCTCGGCGACCGTCGAGAGCGGCGGCACGTCGGCCGCCAGCAGCAGGAGAAGCCCGCCGCCGAATGAGACCTGCCGCCACACATCGACCTGCTGGCCTCGGCGGGTCAGGGTCGAGACGCGGCGCGTGTAAGCGAGCGCGACCGCAACCAGGAGCAGCGGCGCGGCGATGTCGATCGCAGTGGCCGCCATGGCGGCCAGCTTAGAGAAGGCAGAGCGCCAATCTGCGCCGTTCGGCCGTGGCTAGAGCCACTCGATGCGCCGGAAGAACCGGTAAAGGAACGCCACCGACACTGCCATTAGCAACAGCGCTGTCGGGTAGCCCCAAGTCGGTTCGAGCTCGGGCATGTGCTCGAAGTTCATCCCCCAGACCGAGGCCAGGAAGGTCGGGATGGCGACGATCGCTGCGACCGCAGAGATCCGCCGCACGACCGTGTTCTGCTGAACGCCGAGCAGCGCCAGGTTTGCCTCCAGGATGCTGGTCAGCAGCTCGCGCTGGGAAGTCACCATCTCGTCGACCCGCTGTGTGTGGTCGGCCACGTCGCGAAAGTAGCGACCCAGCTGATCGCCGACCTCGATGTAGTTGCCTCGCTCCAGCGATTCCAGCGGTATCAGCAGGGGATACACGGCGCGGTGAAATTCGATCACCTCGCGCTTGAGGAAGTAGATGCGCTGGGTCGCGTCGACCGCCTGCTGGAAGATCTCGGTCTCGACCTCTTCGATGTCGTTCTCGATGCCGGCCACGACAGGCGCGTAGTCGTCGACGACTTTGTCGAGCACCGCCCAGACTGCCGCCGCCGGTCCCTCCCGCAGCAACTCAGGCCGTTCTTCGAGGCGGCGCCGGGCTTCGGCGAGCTCGCTGGCCGCGCCCCGCCGCACGGTGATCACATAACCGGGGCCAATGAAGATGTGGATCTCGCCGAAGTCGACCTCCTCGCGCGCGTCGTCGTAGCGCGTAGTTCGCAGCACGATGAAGTACGAGTCGTCGTAGTCCTCGAGCTTAGGGCGCTGGTGGGCGTGCTGCGCGTCCTCGACCGCGAGCTCATGCAGGTTGAACTGCGTTTGCACCTCGCGCAGCTCTTCGGCGCTCGGCTCATGCAGGCCGAGCCAGACGAAGTCGTCGTCGGCCGCCTTGGCGCAGCTCGCCGCCTCCGCGAGATCGAGCGGGCCCTCGTGCTGGCGCACGCCGTGGCGGTAGTGAGCGCAATCGACGATCACGCAGGGTGTGTTCAGCCCGCGTGGGAAGGCTCCTGCCAGCGGATGCGGGCTTGCGGCTAGTCGCTCAAACCGGCGCGCCCGGACGGCACCCGCGCGCTCTCGCGCTCGGCCTCGAACGCGGCGAGCTCTTCGTGCAGGCGTTCAGTCAGGCCGAGGCCGTCGGCCGTCCGCTCGACCATCTCCACGTCACCTCGCCAGACGCGCACCCGCGCGTCGAGCGTCGGGGCCTTGAAGTACTCGACCGCATCCTCGCCCACCTCCGAGTAGACGGCGCGCCAGTCGTGCAGGTTGGCGAGCTTGTCGGCCGCGTAGATTGCGGCCGCCTGCGGGCCCCCCTTCGCAGCCTCGTCGCGCAACGCAACCTTGCGCTGCTCCCAGTCGGCGATCTCGGGATTCTCCGTCAGGGCCGCGACGAGCTCGCCGACCTCTACCCCGAAGCTCTCGACGACGTCGCCAACGGTGAGCCCCGAGTCCTCGACGACGTCATGGAGCAGGCCCGCGGCGATCGTCGGCTCTGGACAGCCCTCCTCGCGCAGCAGCTCCGCGACCTGCACCGGGTGGTCGAGATAGGGCCGCCCATGGCCACCGCGCGTCTGCCCGGCGTGGGCGCTGCGGGCGACGAAGAAGGCGAGGCTGAGACGGTCCGAGTCGAGGACGAATTCAGGGGGCTCCAACTCCAGATCCGGGCAGTCCGCGGGGCGATCCGGAGCCGAAGCGGTATTCATGCGCGTCGATACTAACCGCAAGTTGCGGCTCGTTCGTGGCGCCGCGGCGGGCGCCAGACGGCTTGGGTGTGGAGGCGACCGCTACTGAGCCGGAGCGGGCGGCGGTTGGGTGAACGAGACCTCGGGCACCTCGCGATCACCCGCATCCTCGATCTCGAAGAACTCGCGCTCGGTGAAGCCGCCGGAGTTGGCGACGACCGAGTTGGGGAAGACCTGGATCTTCGTGTTGTACGCCTGCACGTTGGAGTTGTAGATCCGCCGCGAGGCCTGGATCTCGTCCTCCAGCTCGGAGAGGTTGCGCGAGAGCTGCTGGAAGTTCTCCGTCGCGCGCAGCTCCGGGTACTGCTCGGCGACCACGCGCAGTCCGCCCAGCGCCTGGCTCAGCGCCGCCTCGGTCGGACCGGCCTCGGCGGGACCCTGCGCCTGCATGGCCGCGGCGCGGGCCTGCGTGACCTTCTCGAAGGTCGCCTGCTCGTGCTGCGCGTAGCCCTTGACCGCCTCCACCAGGTTCGGGACCAGGTCGTGACGGCGCTTGAGCTGGACGTCGATTCCCGACCAGGCCTCATCTACTCGGTTGCGCGACCCGATGATCGAGTTGCGGACGAGAACGAAGATCAGCGCGATCAGGACGATTACGCCGATCACGATCAACACTACGGTCATTCGGGTCTCCCCTGGGAGTGGGCGGCAGGTTCAACTGCGGTTTGTACTAGGTCCGGCGGAAAAGTGAAGGGCTGGGCTCATCCGTCGATGGCGCCCTCGAGGCGCAGCAGCCATTCCTTCATCTCCGGGCCGCCGCCGTACTGGCCGAGCTCGCCACCCGCGCGCAGGACCCGGTGACACGGGACCACAATCGGGATCGGATTCGCAGCCAGCGCCGTGCCGGCGGCGCGGTAGGCGCGCGGACTGCCCGCCCAGGCCGCGACCTCGCCGTAGCTCGCGGTGACACCGAACGGAAGCCTGCGGGCGGCCGCGCGCAGGACCTTGCGATAGAAGCCCGCTGGCGTCAGCCGCCAGTCGAGCTCGAGGTCGAAGGACTCTCGACGCCCGCGGAAGTACTCGTCGAGCTCGCGGCGCTCGCGGTCGAGCCGGGCGGGCAGTTCCAGCACCCGCGGGGTCACCCGGGTCGAGATCTGTTCGAGCACGCGCTCGGGCACGTCGTTGGGAAGCATCACGCGCAGAAGCCCGCGCGAGGTTGCGGCCACCATTCCGGTGCCGAGCGGGGTGTCGACCGTCGCGTAGGCCACCTCGGCCAGGCCCTCGCGATCGGCTCGCTCCGCCACCCGGCGCGCGGCGGCCTCCGACTCCTCTGGAGGAGCGCCGAGAATGCTCTTCAGCTGTCGCTCGTCGATGGGGTTCATGGCACCTCGTCGGAGTCGATGTTGGCGCGGAGCGCCGCGAGCGCGTCGCTAACGCGTCGCCGCGCCGCCGGTTCGCTGATCTCGAGCGTCTCGCCGATCTCCCGGTATGACAGGTCAGCCGCGAAGCGGAGGGCGACCGCGTCGCGCTGAGCATCGCTCAGCTCCGCCACGGCGCTCCACACCTCCCCCGTTCCCACGTCGTTCTCCGGGCCCGGGACCGGTTGCTCTGGCAGCTCGTCGCGCGGCTCGGGCCGCCGGGCGCGCGCCCGGTGGTGATCGATCGCCTTGCGGCGGGCAATGGTCATCACCCAGGCGCGAGGGTGGCGCCCGTCCATGCGGTCGTATGCGCGTAGAGCTGCGATGAAGGTCTCCTGAAACACGTCTTCGGCGTCGCTGTGACCGACCGCCGCGCGCAGGTACGCGAGAACGGGCCGACGATGCTCGTCCAGGAATGCCTGAAACGGCGGTTGCGGTGACGACGTCATTCGCTCTGTGCCATTGAAACGCGCTCAGGGCCCAAAACGTGAGTTCGCGCGATCGGTAGCCTCACGCGGGTTCACCACACGGGAGGTTCAGATGACTAGAAAGCTTCTACTGCCGCTGGCGCTCATTGGGGTCACGGCCATGGGTGTCTTCGCCACGAGCGGGATCGGCAGTGAGGATCGGAGCGTCCCGCAGGCGACCGAGCTCGCCAACGGCTATCGCTCTGCCGACGCGGAGGTCCACCGGGTCGCGCGCCCGAGTCCCGGCGCGAACACATCCGCGGTTGTGGCGGCCAAGAAGAAGAGGAAGAAGGTCAAAATCCAGTATTTCGAAACCGGGGCGCTGGACTTCATCGCCGATCCCGACGCGTTCGGCCTCGAGCTCACGTGCCCGGGCAAGCGGCGCGTGCTCGGTGGGTACTTTGGGGCAGACGGAGTCGACGCGGCGCTCACGTTTTCTGCTCCGGTGAGTCCCAAGTCGTGGTTCGTCGGCGTGACAAAGGTGGTCGGGGACTATGGGCCTCTCGCCGATCCCAGCGGCGAGGCCTCGGCGGCGTTCCTTGGCATCGTCTGCGCCAAGGGCGTCAAGTAGGGTCAGGAAAGGTGGCGCGCGCGTGGCCGCCCGGCGGCTACCTGCGCCGGCGCCGCTGCTCTCCGGAGGCCACACCTGAAGGAAGCGCGCCTTGCGGGCGGGGCGCGGGCGATGCCGCCCGGGTCGTTACGCATCGCCCGCGCCGCCGGGCCCGCACCCCCGAGCGCGCCCACGGTCGCGACGGTCGCAGCGCCAGCGATCAACTCACGCCGATCCACCGGCGCCGCCATCGCGGGAGGATCGTCGCCGTCCCGGGCCTCGTGGTGAAGATCCGGTGACCGCCCTCAGGCGTCGTCGAGGGGGAACCAGGCCCGCCGCATGTCCACGCGCTTCCCCCTGAATGGGACGCCCTCGGCCTCCAGCACCCGCCGCTGGCGCTCGCCCTGCGCCAGCGACCCGTCGGAGCGCACAACGCGCTGCCACGGAACCGTCGGGTCGTGGCAGTTCGCCATCACGGCGCCTGCGAAACGAGGAGCGCCCGCCGCGAGGTCCTTGTATGTGGCGACGTACCCGGGCGGGATCCGGCGCGCGCGTGCCAGCACCTCGTCGGCCCGGGAGGAGTCACGCATGTCGCGACCATACTCCGCGTCATAAGGGGGTCGGCGAGCGCTCAGCGGCCGCGTCGCGGCTTCAGCTTGGAGATCCGCGGCCCGGGCAGGGCGTCGAAAGCCGGCTCGAGCTCGGCCGCCAGCGCCGCCGGAGTCGGCCGCGCCGCAGGATCGGACGCCAGGCAGCTCATGATCGACTCCCGGACGACTTCGGGGAGCGGCGCCTCGAGGGGCGCGGGCTCGTGGACGAGTTGCGGCCAACGCTCTTCGGGGGAGGCGGGATCCTCCGGCGCCTTGGGAAACGGACGCTTGCCGCGGGCGGCGCGATAAAGCGTCACGCCGATGCCGTAAGCGTCAGCGGCGGCCCCGATTGGCCCGCGCTCGACAGGCTCGCATTGCTCCGGGGCCATGTAGGCGTCGGTGCCCACCGGCGAGCGAATCCCGGGGGCGCTCTCGAGCGTCCGCGCGACGCTCAGGTCGATCAGCCGCGCGGGCGCCCCCATGATGATGTTCGAGGGCTTGATGTCGAGGTGGACGACGCCAGCGCCGGCCATGTAGTGGGCGGCGGCACAGAGCTGCAGCCCCAGCGGCAGCAGCTGGTCCGGCGGCAGGGGTCCGTACCTGCGCACCAGCGTGGACAGGCGGGGCCCCTCCAGGTGCTCGAGGACGACGTGCGGCCGCGCTCCCTCGAGATCCGAGCCGAAGCTACGCACCAGCACCGGGTGGCTGAGGCCCGCCAGCATCTCGATCTCCGATCGAAGCCCTCGAAGCGTGTGCTCGTCCTCGACGAGCCCAGGACGCACGAGCTTCACGACCACGAGCGAAAGGAGTCGGTCGTCCCAGGCGAGGTAGGCCTCGTAGCGATAGCCGCCGCCCAAGCGCTTAACGGCACTCAGCGCGGGGACGATCTCGTCGCCGCTGCGGAAGCCCCACTTGGACTTGGTCGGGTCGTCGACCTCCTCAGGCCGAAGCTCGACCGCCTCCTGCTCCTGTTCGATCACGGGCACGATTATCTGAAGATGACGAGCAAGCGAACGGGCGGCAGTGATGCCGCCCGTTCGCGAACTCCGTGTTCAGGCTCGATCAGCCCTGGCTGCCGGTGGCGCTGGCGCTCGCACCCGTGCCGCCGGTGGTGCCGGTGTTGGTGTCGCCGGCGGTGTCGCCGGTCCCGCCGTCACCGCTCTTGGTCGCGGTGTTGGCGCTCGCACCCGTCGCCGTAGTTCCGGTGGCGGTGTCGCCGGCGGTGTCGCCGACGCTGTTGCTGACGCTGCCGCCGCTCTTGCCGGTGCCGGCCGTGGTCCCGGTGTTGGTGTCGGTCGCGGTGCCGGTGACACCAGAGTCGTCATCGGTGTTGTCGCCGCCACCCGGGCCGCTGTTGTCGTCCGAGTCGTCGTCATCGTCGGACTGCGCGACAAGCTGGCCGGCGTCATCGTCTCGGCTCGCGGACAGGTCGTCGTCGGCACCCGCGGCGGGCGCGAGCGCCCACAGCGCGGTCAGCGCCACAGTCGCGACCATCATCAGGATCACCGCGATCCCGATGCGATCCCAGAGCCTTGCTCCCTGCGTCTCTTCCATGGATCCTCCTTCGCGTTCCTGTCGATAGGCGTGCTCTATCCATGAACACGCCTGGAGGGCCGGGATCACGCTGCCGTTCTGAGCCGTCCGCTACTCGTCGGGATGGATGACGAGCATCGCCACCCGGGAGTGAAAGTGCACGTAGGCGCCGGTGCTGCCGATCAGGTTCGAGGTAACCCGCCCCAGGCCGCGCGAGCCCATCGCCACGAGGTCGTGGTCGCCGCCCTCGATCTGCTCGACGATGCGCTCGCCCGCGTGGCCGTGCTTGAGCACGGTCGTCACCTGCATGTCCTCCGGCACCGAGTCGGCAGCGGCGCGAAGCAGCTTCTCGGTGTCGCTCTCGGCCTCCTTCTCGAGCTTCTGCGCGTCGACGCCGGCCCTGTAGGCGTACGCCGGGACCTCCGGCGCGACGCAGATGACCGTCAGGCGAGCGTTCAGCGCCTGCGCCAGGTCGATCGCCTCGTCGAGCGCGCGCTGGGCGGTCGGTGAGGAGTCGATCGCGACGAGGAGGTTGCGGAACACGGGCTGAGTGGATCGCAGGTCTGCGACCGCGGACCATAGACCCAGCGGCAACGACGGCGCTAGTGTCTTGACATGGACGACGCGAGCATTCGTGATCGGATCGAGGCCCTGGTCGCCGAGGAGCAGCGGCTTCTCGACGAGGCCGAGGGACGGGGTCCCGACGACGCTCGGCACGAGCGTCTCCAGGAGCTCAAGGTCGAGCTCGACCGTTGCTGGGACCTGCTGCGCCAGCGCGAAGCGCGCGAGGAGTTTCAACTCGACCCCGAGGACGCCTCGGCCCGGGACGCCGACACCGTCGAGGGGTACGAGCAGTAGGCGTGCCGGCGATCGTCAAGCCGAAGCCCGCCTGTGCCAACTGCGGCGCGACCCTGCGCTACTCGCTCAGCCGCTGCCCGCGCTGCGGCAAGCGCAGCTGGCGCAACCTCTTCAGGGGCATGGGGCGAGTCGGCTAGCTGTAGTTCCTAAGCACCTTCGTCAGTGACCTAAAAACATCCGGGCCTCGTACATGTCGCGCGAGATGCCGACCGTGTCCATCGCCAGCGAGCGTAGAGCGTTAGGGCTCTGCTCCCGCCAGGGCCGCGACCTCATGGCCCACGTCGGCGGGCGAGTTCTGCCGCCTCGACCGAGCGATGAACGGCAGCGAGATCGCCGAGATCGCGCCGGAGAGCACGTAGGAGGCGGGATAGCCCCAGACGTCGGCGGCCCGGCCGAGGATCGGCTGGGCGACGACGCCGCCGCTCGAGCTCATCAGCGAGTCGAAGGAGAGGATCGTCGCCCGCTGCTGGGACGGGATCAGGCCGTTGAGGTAGGCCTGCCGGATCGGCATCACGGCGGCGAACAGCAGCCCCCAGACGACGATCAGCGCGAGCACAGCGCCGAAGCTCTCGATGAGCCCGATCCCGACCAGCGCGGCGACGCTCAGCGCCTCGGCGGCGAGCAGGGCCGAGGTACGGAGTCGGAACAGGCCGCGCACCTGCTTGGTGGCGAGCCCGCCGAGGATCTGCGAGCCGGCAACGATCGCCGCGACCAGTCCGGCGATGCCGTAGGCCTCCGGGTCGCCATAGAGCTCCAGCAGGTAGGGCTGCAGGGCGTAGAAGACGTAGATGCCGACGCCGCCGGTGAACGGCGCGGCCAGCATCAGGTACTTGACGGCCGGCACCCGCCAGCCGTACTCGATCGAGTTGGAGGCGATCCGTCTCATCTCGGCTAAGGGCCTGCCGTCGCGTTTGGGCTCAAAGCCCACGTCCTGCATCAGCGCGAGCGCCACGACGAACATGAGGATCAGCACCGCGGCCCTGACGACGAACGGGAACCCGAGGCTGACCGCTTCGGCCAGGACGCCGCCGCCGATCGACCCGGTCAGCATCCCGATCCCGGTGATCACCTGTCCCCGGGCTAGCACCGACTCCAGCGGTCCCTCGAATCCGGTGGCGTCGAGCGCATCGACCAGCCACGCCTCGGTCGCCCCGGAGAAGAAGGTGAAGCCGAGGCCGAGGAGCAACGAGACGAGGGCCCACTCCCAGAACGGCGCCTCGATCTCCCACAGCAGGACGTAGAGGGCGGTCGTCACCGCAAGCGTGACCGTGCCGAGCAGAAACGAGGTGCGGCGGCCCCACATGTCGGCAACGATCCCCGTCGGGACTTCGAAGACGACCATCCCGGCGGTGAAGAACGCGTTCGCCGCGAAGGCCTCGAGGTTGTTCAAGCCCGCGTCGAGCAGGAAGATCGTGTTGATGCCCCAGATCAGCGAGGCGGCGAGGGTGTTGCCCAGTAGGAGGGTGTAGTAGGTGCGCTTGATCCGGGTCGAAGTCGGCACGCACTACTGAGCATGACAATGTCCCCCATGGAACCCCTGAACTGTGAGTCCGGCCGAATCGACGCTGTGACCGAGGCGACCGAAGAGGTGGCCGCGAAGGAGTCGCCCAGCGTCTCGGACGGCACCCGACTGGCACGCACAGAGTCGGTCTGCCCGCGATGCCGGCGGCTGCTCGAAGCAGAGATCGTCGTGCGCGACGGGCGGGTGGTCTTGAGCCGGACCTGCCCCGAGCACGGCTTGTTCGAGGCGGTGGTCTACGGGGACGCCGGGCGCTATCTCGAGATCCAGCGTTTCGACAAGCCGGGCGAGCAGCCGCTCGAGCATCAAACGGATGTGGTCCGCGGCTGTCCCCACGACTGCGGCATCTGCCCCGAGCACGCCCAGCACACCTGCCTCGGGATCGTCGAGGTCAACACCGCGTGCAACCTCGACTGCCCGATCTGCTTCGCGGAATCCGGCACCGGGGCGCAGGCGCATGGCTATTCCTTGACGCTCGAACAGGTCGAATCGATGCTCGACGCCTTCGTGCGCGCCGAGGGCGACCCGGAGTCGGTGCAGCTCTCGGGCGGAGAGCCGTCGATCCATCCGCAGGTCCTGGAGATGCTCGCCGCTGCCAAGGCGCGCGGAATCAAGCTGGTGATGCTGAACACCAATGGCATCCGGCTGGCGCGCGATCCCAGGTTCGCGCCGTCGCTGGCAGAGTTGGGCGTTCACGTCTACATGCAGTTCGACGGCTTCGACGAGACCACTCAGGTGGCGATCCGCGGCAAGCCGCTCACCGAGGAGAAGCTGCGCGCGCTCGATCGCTGCGCTGACGCCGGAGTGAGCGTGTCGCTCGCAGCGGCGGTCGAGCGCGGTCTGAACGAGCACGAGATCGGCGCGATTCTGCGCTTCGGCGTCGCGCACCCGGCGGTCACCGGCGTTTTTTTTCAGCCCGTCACGCACTCAGGCAGGTTCCGGGTCGATTCCGACCCGCTCGACAAGCTCACCAACTCCGACGTCGTCGACGCCATTGCCGCGCAACTGCCGGAGTGGTTTCGCGAAGACGACTTCGTCCCGGTCCCGTGCTGCTCGCCCACCTGCCGCTCGGCGACGTTCGCGCTGTATGAGGGCGACGACCTGGTGCCCCTGCCGCGCCTCGTCGATGTCGAGCAGTACCTCGACTACGTCACCAACCGCGCCGTTCCCGACCTGGAGGTCCGCGAGGCGCTGGCGGGACTCTGGTCGGCGAAGGCCGCGGGCGGCTCGGGACCGGTCGCCGAGCGGCTCGAGTGCATCGCTTGCGCGACCGGGATGCCGCCAGAGCTCCGCGAGGTCGCCGCGCAAGGGTTCATGGTGGTCATCCAGGACTTCCAGGATCCCTACACGCTCGACGTTCGGAAGCTGCGCAAGTGCTGCGTGTCGGAGATCGCCCCGGACGGGCGCCTGATCCCGTTCTGCGCCTACAACTCGGTCGGCTACCGGCAGCAGGTGCGGGTTGAGATGTCGCGGCAGGACGGCAACGGCCGGGCGGCGCGTCCGTGAACGTCCACGGGCGCCCCACCGCGCCGGGCGTCCCCGCGGTCGACGAGCTGCTCTCCGAGGGCGACCTCAAGGCGTGCTGTGCGGCGGTCTACGCGCACCCCTTCGTTCGCTGGCTCCTCGGCGACGAGCTTCACCCTGGAGGCGAGGCGACCACCCGGCGGGCTCTGGAGCTGATCGGCGTCGGGGCGGACGATCGCCTCCTCGACGTTGCGTCCGGCGCTGGGGCTTCGGCGCTCCTCGCGGCTCGCGAGCTCGGCTGCCAGGCGATCGGCGTCGAGTACGGCCAGTCGGCCGTGGACGCGGCCAATACCGCGGCGCGCGCCGAGGGCGTCGCGGGCTTGGTCTCGTTTCGCCGCGGTGACGCCGAGGCGTTGCCGTTCGACGACGGCGAGTTCGAGGCGGTGCTCTGCGAGTGCTCGCTGTGCACGTTTGGACACAAGCGGCGCGCGATGGCGGAGATTCGTCGGGTGCTCAAACCCGGTGGACGGCTCGCGCTCTGTGACGTGGTGGTCGAAGAAGCCGTGCTGCCGGTCGAGCTCAAGGGGGCCTTGGCGACCGTCGCCTGTGTGGGCGAGGCGCTTTCGCGTGAGGGATATGAGGACCTGCTCGCGGGCGCCGGCCTGCGCGTAGTCCTGGTCGAGTCGCGCGACGAGGACGCGGCCGCGTTGGCGCGGCGGGTCGAGGACCGACTGCGCGGGGCGCGCTTGCTTGGGCTCGACTCTGAGGCGGGCTCGCCGATCGCAGCCTCCGACGCGATTGCGGTGGTGAGATCGGCCCGGCGTGCGATCGCCGACGGCGGGCTCGGCTACACGATCTTCGCTGCAGCCTTGCCGTGACGGGGCTCTGGATCGCGGTCGGCGTTCTCGCCGCGCTGCTGGTCGCCCTCTGGGCCGGGAGCTTCCTGCTGCTCGCGATGGGGCGGCTGTACCTCGACTTGGGCTGGGGGCGCAGCCGTCACGCGCTGGGGCCGATCGAGTTGGCGATCGCCGCTCCGAGGGAGCTGGTGTTCGAGGTCATCAGCGCGCCCTACGCTGGGCGTGCCTCGGGGGGCGGCGAGATCGAGGTGCTGGCTCGGGGCGAGGGCCTGGCTGTGGCCGCCCACCACACGAAGGTGCACTTCTACACCGCGCGTACGGTCGAGGTGGTCGAGCTCGACCCGCCGGCGCGGATCGGCTTCAGGCACCTCACGGGGCCGGTCCCCCACGCGGTCGAGCAGTTCGAGCTCGAAGAGGACGGCGGACACACCAACCTGCGCTATGGGGGCGAACTGGGCATCGACTTCTTCGCCCTGGGGCGCCTCGCCGCGCGCTACTGGGTTCGACCGCAGTGGGAGCGCTCGGTGGGCGAGCATCTCGAGGACGTCAAGCAACGCGCGGAAGCGCGGGCCGAGCGCCGGCCCGCGCCCGGCTGAGGCTTACTGTTTCGAATCAATTCCGGGCACGGCGACCCGCTGGAACACGTGCGGGGAGGCGACGACGCTGTCCGGGTAACGGCTCAGCCGCTCCTGGAACTCCGGCGACGCGAAGGCGCGGCCGAGCGCTGCTGCCGACTCCCACTCGGCGACGTTGACGAAAGTGCTGCTGCCCGCGGTGCCGCGGTGCAGCTGCGTCGAGACGAAGCCGGGTTGGCGCTTCATGAACGCGGCGTCGTCGGCCCAGACCTCGAGCAAGCGCTCGCTGTCTGAGGGCGCCACGTGGAACACGTTGACGAGCACGATCGGGCCCTCGTCGGATTGCAGCTGTTCTCTGTACGTGACCTGCTCATCCATTTCTCGGAGTTGCATGCGGCCACCTTCCTCTCTGCCCTTGCGGGCGTTCCTCTTGGATCCGCTTCGCGGCCCCTCGCCGGGCTCGAAGCGCGCGCCGGATGCGGGCCGATTGCCACATCGCGACGCCGGTCAGGGTCAGCGCCGGAACGACCGCGAAGCGCACGATGTCCTCGAGCTGGGCGTCGAGCGGCGCGTACAGGTAGGCGAGCAACACGCCCGCAGCGAGCAGGTGCAGGCCTCTCTGGGCACGCCGCTGCTTGCCAGGCGTCAGCGTCGCAATCATGCGGCGCTCCTCGCCGCCTCGGCATCGGCCTCGGCCTCGAGTCGCGCGCAGAGCTCCTCGATCACTCGCACGGCGGTCTCCAGCTCCGAGCGATCGATGCCCCGGGCGAGGCGGTTCACCCAGCCGACCTGGCGTTCGTCGATGGCCGCGTAGCGCCGCTCGCCCAGCTCCGTCAGCCGGACCAGCCGCGAGCGCCGGTGGTCGGCGTTCGGCACCAGCTCAACGAGGCCGTCGGCGATCAGGCGCTTGACCGTAGCGTGCACGCTCTGGCGCGTGAGGCCCATCCGCCTCGCGATCTGCGGCACGGTGAGCGGGCGGTCGGCGAGCGCGATCGCGCCGAGAACCTGCCAGCGAGCGCTCGTCAGATCCTCCGTAGCGCCGAGCTGATCGCCCCCAGCCAACAGCAAGCCGTTGGCCCTGAAGACGGTGAGGATCAGCTCGGTAGCCGCGGCTCCTTCCGGCGTTCGCGGTTGCATATGTCAGGACCCTAACGTGTTGTCAGGTATTTGTCAAGTTGCTCGGGTTCGGCAAGCGGCCCTGCCCCCGACGGTGGAGAGCTCGACGTGGACCGGAACGCCGGTCAGACGAATTCCTGGAGGGCTTCCTTTGAGAGCACGCTCTTGGAGAGAAAGCCTCGGGCCTCGCTGTCGGAGACCAGCGGTTCGAGCTCGGAGCGATCGCGGCTGGAAATCAGGACGACCGCGGGTGGATGGTCGAGAGTGGCGATCCGATCGGCCAGCTCGAAGCCGTCGATGTCGGGCAGGTAGATGTCGACGAGCGCCAGGTCCGGCCGGGTTTCCTGCGCGATGGCCATGGCCGAGGCCCCGTCCGGCGCCACAGCCACGACCACGTACCCCTCGCTCTCGAGGAGGCGTCGCGCCGAGGCACCGAAGCCCGGGTGGTCATCGACGATCAGGACGGTGGTGCGCATTGACCAGAGTGTGCCATCGTGAGGGCCGGAGGGAATACGGGCACCCGTACCGCGATTGGCGGGACTCCCCCCTTGTCGATGGCCGGCCGGCGGTCCAAGGTTCGACCTATGGATCTAGACCCACGTCCGCGGCCAGATCGCCACGCACCCGGCGGCTCGGAGTTCGTCGGCGAGCTCGGGATGACCGCGGCCCAGCTTCACGGATACATCGGGGAGCTCGAAGCGGAACGCGCGACGGCTCTGCAGACCGCGCTGGCCGACGTAGACGCCTACATGGACGATCTCGAGGAGGAACTCGAGCTCGTCCGGGACCTCTATGTGATCTCCGCCGTGACCGAGATCGCGACCCTGCGCGCCGAACTCTCCGGCGCGCTGCTCGGCTGAACTCGGCCGCCGGAGAGTCGCTCTAAGAACGTGTTTTGAGTTCATGCCCGTGGCCCCGAGTGCTCGGCGTGATGACCATCGCCGCGGACCTGAGGAGGGAGCGAGCGGCGGACCATCAGCCCGACCGTGGCCCAGTTCGATGACTTGCTTTGCCACCGTCGCGGTCCTGGGACATTGCCGCGGTGATTACAGCAACCAGAAGCAGGCCGCTGGTGTCGACCACGATATGGCGCTTGCGGCCATTGATTTACTTCCCGGCGTCATACCCACGTGTGGCGGCCCCACGGTGTCAGCGCCGCGCAGGGACTGGGCATCGACGGATGCTGGCCGTTGGAGTTGTGACGACTTCACGCAGATCGACCCGGTGAGGTGTGCGGCGCGACCCCGGTGGGGCGGTGACGAACGGTGCGATCAAGTCCCACTGGTTGCCGGGTCAAGTCGGACGGATAGCGGTAACATCTGCTGCGGCGTGAGCTATGACGTTTGGAAGAGACATGGCTCACTCGCAACGCGTCGCG
The DNA here is from genome assembly GCA_046728015.1 of Actinomycetota bacterium. Taxonomy (GTDB): domain Bacteria; phylum Actinomycetota; class Thermoleophilia; order Solirubrobacterales; family 70-9; genus DATAFO01. The sequence goes on along the minus strand of JBKPDQ010000096.1, from coordinate 2,685 downwards.
GATAACCAACGCCCCCAACGCGTTCTACGCATTTACCCCGTGTACGAGGGTGCGTCTAATTGTCGGGATTCGCACTCCCTGCCGAACATTTTCAAGCGGAATGTTTCGTGCCCTTTAGATTCAGCGCCACAGCTTCACGAATGAGGTTCTTCAGTGCACCTTCGTTGATCTCGTCATTTTCTTTGATGTCGATGGCATGCCTGACCTTCCCGCCAAGGCTGGCGTTGAATAGACGTGAAGGATCGTTCAAAGCAGCACCCTTGAAGAATGTCAGCTTGACCACGTTCTTGTAGGTCTCACCAGTACAGATACCCCCGTCGTGGGACCACACCGGTGTTCCGGGGTTCGTGGGCTTCACCCACTTCCACTCCTCGACGATATCGGGGTCCGCTTCCTTGATGATTCCTCGCACCTTGCTGAGCGTCTTGCCGCGCCAATCGCCCAGCTCCCTAATCCTCTTGTCGATCAGCTTGGAGGCATTCGTCTTGTTATTTGCCATCTGTATCCCCCTACACAGTAGAACGCAGCTCAGGTAAGGCTCATGCTGGTACTTGATCAGGCACGGCAGATACTACGCCAATACCACCGATCACGCCTTTTGTGGCCCCCCTCTCGGAACTCAAAACACGTTCTAAGCGGCGCTCACCCCGGCGTCCGCCTGGGACGTCAAGTCGCGGTTCTCGGGCACGAACTGGCTGGCCGTGAACGTCGCGCCCTGCGGGTCGGCGACCACCGTCAGCCGGACCCACGGCGCATCCATCGGCGGCGCGAGGACTTTGCCACCGAGCTCAGTCGCCTTCTCGGCGATGGCGTCCGCGTCGTCGACCGCGAAGGTCACGTTCCAGTGCGCCGGGACGTCCCTGCGGTCGTCTCCCAGCGGGACGATCGACGCGACCACGTCCTCGAAGCCCTTCGGCGCATCCAGTTCGGCATTCCGCTTGCGCAGGTCGGGGTCACGGCGCTCGAGATAGTCGCCGTAGCCCGGGAGCGTCCACGCCTGGAAGCCGCCGGGCAGCTCGAGCGTCTGCCAGCCGAACACCGAGCCGTAGAAGGCCTTGGCGCCTTCGACGTCACGGGTGTTGAGGTCGTTGAAGTTCACGCTTCCGTGCTCGTTTACGATCTGCGCGCCCTTGTGCTGGTTCGCCTGCCAGACGCAGAACATCGCGCCCTCCGGATCCGTGAAGACCGCCATGCGCCCCGACCCGGGGATGTCGAACGGCTCCATGAGCACGCTCCCGTCGGCATCGCGGACCTTCGACGCGGTCTCATCGGCGCTGTCCACCCAGATGTAGGTATTCCACGTCGCCGCCTGCGGGAGTCCCTCGGGGATCGACCCCACCGCGGCGGCGTCGAGTCCGCGAATCCGCCCCGTGAAGTACACGTCGTCCGAATCGGCTGGCATCACGTTCTCGAAGTCCCAGCCGAAGAGTCCGCTGTAGAAATCGAGTGAGGCTTCGGGGTCGGGCTGGCTGGTGTCGACCCAGCAGGGGACGCCGGGGATGTATCCGTCTCGATCGGGCATCGCGGCTCCTTCTGTCGCCTCGGGGACCTACGGCACCCTACCCGCGAGCTTGCTCTTGCGGCAGACTGCGCGATCGCCGCGCGTGCTTGCGATCGCCCTAGCGCTCGGATCGAGCCTCGTCTACGGGGTATCCGACTTCCTCGGCCGCCTGAAGAGCCGCTCGCTGCCGCTTCTCTGGGTCCTCCTGACCTCGCAAGGGAGCGCGCTCGTCGTTTTGGGCGCTGTTCGTCGCCAGGCTCGTCTCGGTGGCCGCGTTCACCGTCGCCTATCTCGTCACGCGACCGCCCCTCACGGTCCTGGCGCTGATCGGGCTGCTGATCATCGCCGCGGACTCGCTCTATGCGGTCGCGTCGACGGAGTTCTGCTGAGCGTAGTCGTGGTGCTGAGCTCGCTCTATCCGTCCGTGACGATCGCGCTCGCTCGCGTGCACCTGCACGAGCGACTCCAGCGAGTCCAGCAGGTCGGCGTGGCGGCCGCCCTGGACGGCGCGGTGGCAATCGCCGCCGGGTAGGGCTCTCCCGAGCGACGGTCTCGAGCGCCGCCGCTACGCTCGACGACTCGTCACAGCGGACAGGAGGACGGATGAAGATCGGGATCATCGGCGCGGGGAGGATCGGGCACGCGCTCGGGGTGCGGTTCGCAGACGCCGGCCACGAGGTGATGCTCAGCAACTCGCGGGGGCCGCACACGCTTGACGAGGTCGTCGCCTCGATCGAGGGAAACGCACGCGCGGGGACCGTCGAGGAGGCGGCGCGCTTCGGCGACATCGCCGCGGTCGCGATCCCTACCCAGGCGATCCGAGACCTTCCACCCGAGCCGTTCGCCGGCAAGCTCGTGATCGACGCGAACAACTACTACCCAGACCCCGACAGGCCGGTCCCCGAGCTCGATGCCGACGAGATGACCTCGTCCGAGTTGCTCGCCTCCCTGCTCCCTGGCGCGATCGTCGTCAAGGCCTTCAACACGATCTACTTCGGCCGCCTTCTGAACGAGGCCCGTCCCGAGCTTGCCGCCGAGCAGCGGCTCGCGATTCCGATCGCCGCCGACAGCCCGGAGGCCAAGAATACGGTCAGCGATTTGATCGACCAAATCGGGTTCACCGCGGTCGACGCCGGGACCCTCACCGACACCCGGCGCCAGCAGCCGGGCGCACCGCTCTACGC
>JBKPDQ010000095.1:0-10977 GCA_046728015.1 Actinomycetota bacterium | reverse complement strand
GCGCTACGCGACACCGGAGGAGCTCGGACCGTCGATGGTGTACCTGGCCAGCGACGCGTCGAGCTTCATGACCGGCTCGGTGCACGTGGTCGACGGCGGGTACACCCTCTGGTGATCGACACGCTCGCGCGGCAGCGCGTGTCATGCCGCCGCGGGCGCGGGAAGGAGGTGCCATCGCGGAAACCACGTCCTAGCAATGACCCCAGACGAAGGGAGCAGCGAGTGTTCGCAAGCATCAGGAGGTATCGCCTGCTGCGCGGCTCGATGGAAGAGCTCACACGCCGGGTCGACGAAGGCTTCGCCGAGGACATCGGCCGCCGGCCGGGCTTCGTGGCATACGAGTTCATGGACTGCCGCGACGGCGAGATCATCACGCTGAGCGTGTTCCGCGACGCAGACCAGGCCGAGGCGTCGCGCGAGCTCGCTCAGCGGTGGACCGAGGAGAACCTGCAGGATCTCGAGTTCCGCCGCATCGAGGTGTTGCGCGGCGAGATCCTCGTCAGTCGCGCGGCGCGGGACATGCTCGAGCCGGGCCACACCGGATCCGCCTGGAAGTTCGCGAGCGTGCGGCGCTACCGGCTCCGGACCGGCTCGATCGGAGAGCTCATGCACATCGTCGATGAGGTCTTCGCCGACGAGATCGAGGCCATGGACGGATTCGAGGCGTATCACGCGCTCGACTGCGGCGGCGGCGAGCTCGTTTCGATCAGCCTGCTCCGCGACCAAGCGGCGGCGGAGGAGTCAGATCAGCGGGCGCTCGAGTTCGTTCGCCGAGAGCTCGGCGGTTTCGATATCGAGCGCACCGAGGTGCTCGGCGGCGACGTCGTCGTCAGTCGCGCGATGGCCGAGCTGCTCGAGCCGGCCCACGCATGACGCAAGTGGGGGCTGGCGGAGCACTTCCCCGCCCCGCCGCCCCCGCCCGCCCGCAACACCAACCCCGTTCACCGGGCCGCGAGCCCGCAAGTGCTTCGGCGGCTTCGCGCGCCAGGTCCTCGACGATGGCCGCTGCTGGGCGGAGCTCCCCGATCAGGCCTGCGCTCTGGCCCGCATAGAGCGCCAGCGCCTCGACGGCGCCCGTCGTCCCGCGGATTGGCGTGTCCGGGCCGTAGCGAACGAGGTGGCGGCCGTCGGGTGCGCGCGCTACGACATCCTCCTCACCGGGGCGCCCGGGGCCGGCCGGTCGTCCTGCCCGCTCCCATGCGTCCACGGTGCTGTTGCGGAGCGTGCGGTGCGGCGCGTCTGGCCAACCTCGGTCGAAGACCGTCGAATACACCGTGCTCGTCTCCGACGCGGCGAGGATTCTGCGCCGCCACTCATCGTGGACGCTCGCCTCATGCGCCAGCAGAAAGCGGGTGCCCACCCACCCTGCATCGGCACCGAGGACGAGGACGGCAGCCAGACCTCGCCCATCACCGACACCGCCGGCAGCGATCACGGGAACCGGGCGCACCGCGTCGACGACGGCCGGCACGAGAGGGAGCGTGGCGACCTCGCCCCAGACCCGACCACCTGCCTCCCAGCCCTGCGCGACGATGACGTCCACGCCCGCCTCCACCGCCCGCACTGCCTCGTCGGCCGAGCCGACGGTGTGAACGTGCAGGGCGCCGCCAGCATGGATGGCGTCGACGTACGGGCGCGGGTCGCCCCAGAACGTGGACACCACTGCAACCGACTCGTCGGCGCACGCCTGAACGCGCGCATGCTGAGGCCATTGCAGAATCAGGTTGACGCCGAACGGGCGGTCGGTCAGTGCGCGAACGGCTCGGATGCGGCGGCGGACGGTGTCGTGCGGCGCCCACGTCAAAGCCAGCATTCCTAGGCCACCGGCATTCGAGACTGCGGCGGCCAGCTCGGGCGTCGACGCACTGCCGATCGGCGCCTGCACCACAGGCACCGTCAGACCGAGCCGGCGGCAGAACGGCGTCTGCATGCCGGTGCCCAGCCGCGTCGGGCTGCGATCTTCGAGGTCGGCCGACATGCGGTCAGTCTGCGATCGCCGCGGTTGCGCGCCAATCGAGCCACCCCGTGTCCGAACGGCGGTGCTCCGCCATCCGGCTGGCGGAAACCCGACGGCGGCGGGTAGAGAGCTCTTGGGATGAGACTCCTGAGCGCTCTGTTCTGCGCGTCGGCGGCACCAACTACCTGCCCCGCGGCGCCGACGCGGTGACGGTCCAGCCCGACGGCAAGATCATCGCCGCCGGTGAGCTTCAGGACGGCCGCTCCAACAGATACTTCGGCGCCTTTCGCTACCTCCCCGATGGCGAGCTCGACGCGTCGTTCGGCGCGGGCGGTTGGACGGCCCTCGACATCGGCAGCTTCGAGGAGGCCCGGGCGGTGGCGATCCAGGGCGACGGCAAGATCATCGTCGCGGGCGAGACGGACTGCGCCACGGCCCGCTGCTTCGCGGCCGTACGGTTGAATCGCGACGGGAGCGTCGATGGTGGCTTCGGTACCGGTGGAGTCGTGCGCAAGGAGTTCTACCTGCAGGCCTCGTGGGCGAACGACGTCGCGATCGATCGCCACGGCCGCATCGTCCTCGCCGGCGTGCGTCTCCGCGGCGGCGACGCCCAGGACAGTGGGACCGGGTGCGTGCTCCGGCTGTCGCCCGACGGCCGCCTCGATCCGACCTTCTCGAGAGACGGCGTCGCGCTGCTCGACCACGGCTACGGAAACGACTCCGCAGAAGCCGTGCTGCTCCACCGCGGCAGGATCGTCATCGCCGGCCGGGGAAAGGACAGCGCCGCGGGCGCGCGGTTCCGCATCGCGCGGTTCCACGACAACGGCAGGCTCGATCGCTCGTTCGGGCGTCGCGGGCACCGGCTCGTGAGCTTCGGGAACGCAGGCCGCGTGCGCACCCGGCCGGGCCGCTTCGGCGGCTACGCCCTCGCGGTCGCCGCGCCCACCGCCGGGAGCGTGCTCGTCGCCGGCCGCGCGTTCACGGATGCGACGCGCGACGCTTCCGACTGGGCGCTCGTGCGCTACTCCCGGGGCGGTAGGCGTGACCGCTCGTTCGGCAACAACGGCATCGTCCAGACCGACTTCGGATCCGGAAGCGACGAAGCGTCGGCCCTGGCACTGGTGCCCGGCAGAGCAGTCGCGGCGGGTTCGATCTACTCCAGCCTCGGCATCGCGCGCTACCTCACCGGCTGAGCCAGATCCGGCTGCTCATCGGGGAGGGCTCCGGCGGTGGTCTGAGACCACGAGCAGCGCGAGGACGCCCGCGAGCATCCCAGCCGTCGCCCAGGCCGGCGACTCCGCGGCCACGATGAAGACGCCCAGGCACGCGCCGGCGGCGACCGTCTTGTCGAGACTCAGCTCGCCGACGAGTCGCAAGCCGAAGGCGACGTGGCCAGCGAGGTAGAGCGCGACACCGCCGCAAAGGGCGAGCCGGGCCGCCTCGCTGAGGGGTTCAGCGACATGGCCCACCGACGCCTTGAGGCCGATGGCGGACACGATGATCCCGCTCACGAGGAGCAGGTGCAGATAGCTGTAGGCATCGGCCGCTGCGAGCACGGGCTCCTGGTGCGCGGCGAGCTTGTCCTCAGCCTCCCTGGCAGCGCGATCGAAGTAGGCCCACCACAGCCCGATGGTCACCAGCAAGGCGAGCGCGACACCAGCGGCGAGTTCGGTGTTCAGCTCACGGTCCGCGGCTCCGACGCCAATCGCGATGATCGACTCACCGAGGCAGATGATGATGAACAGGCTGTAGCGCTCGGCGAAGTGCGAGACCGCCACCTGCTCGATGCCGCGCAGCCGCTCGCGGCTGAGCCACGCAGGGCCCGCGTAGTCGATCGCCGCCGCGGCCACCCACAGCCAAGTGCGCGCCGGGTCCCCAACGAGCGAGCCGACGACGAGCAGCGTCATGCCGAACCCGACGGTGATCGCAAAACCTGCGATGGCAGCGAGGGACGCATCGCCACGGCGCGACGCCTCGACGTAGAGCGCGAGGTGCAGCAGGCGCACGCCGGCGTAGGCGACGGCGAACACCAGTGCCTCTTCGCCGAACGCCTTCGGGAGCGCGAGCGCGACGATGAACGTCAGCATCATCGCTCCGAAGAGCACGCCTCGGACGGGCGGGTCGTTCGGGTCGTGGGCGTTGGTCGCCCAGACGAATGCCGACCACGCCCACCAGACGAGCGCGAGCACGAGCATGGCGCGGCCGAATCCCGCCCACGAGAGGTCCTTGTAGAGCAGCGCCGTAACCTGGGTGACGGCGAAGACGAAGACGAGGTCCCAGAAGAGCTCTACGGGCGTCGTCCGCTGCTCTGCGTATGCGGCATCAGGAGCCGACACGGACAGCGAGCGCAGTCCGACCCCGTTATCGGGAGGTCGAGTCTGCGCCTCGTGGTGCGTGATGGTCGTGCGGTCGAGGAGAACGCCGCGAACTTAGGCGCCCACCTGCGGCCGACGCTTGTACGAATCGGCCACGTTGCCCTCGCCTCTGGTGGCGGCCGCCAGCGAATCCCGGAGCTCTCTCAAGGATGCGACGCGGGCCTTCACGAGCGCGCGGCGCGGGCCGGCGAACGAGGCGTCGTGATCATGGTTGGCGCCGCAGCTCCGCTGCATCTCATCCACGAACGCACCCGGTGTGAGCCCGGTGAGCGCGAGGCATTCTCGAGTGAGGTGCGGCTGATCGAAGTACCCCGCGGCCGCTGCCAACCAGCCAAGCCCGACCTCGTGGCGGTGGAACGCTTGCGTGAGCGCCAGGAACCCCTGGAACCGGAGGATGCGGTGCAGCGTCTTCGGGCCGAAGCCGAAGGCCGCGATACAGCGCCGGCGCAGCTGTCGGGGCGAGATGAAGAGGTCCGACGTGATCTCACCGAGCCCGCCTCGTCGCCACGGTTGCAGCCGGTCCACCGTCTCGGCGACGAGCGCGTCCGGGTCGGGGGCCGCGGCGCACCTCGCCATGACCTCCTGCTCGAGCACGCGCGCGGCCTCGCCGGGCGTGGCAGCGAGCCCGACCCGCTCGGCTGCGGCGACCGCCGAGCGGCCCCACAGCTGATTGAGCTCCACACGGGCGCCCACGAGCTCCCGGGCGGTGGCCCCGAGGACCGCCGCCGGAACGCCCGGACGGAAGCGCACGCCGACGACGGTGGCCCCCGGCGGTAAGCGCTCGACAACGGCGTCCCGGCGAGGGCCGGTGACAGAGACCGTGGTTGCATCTTTGACCCACGAGACCTCGATACAGCCGTTCGGTACCGTGCGGTGCTCGTACGCGGGTCCCTCGGGCGAGATCTGCTGGAGCCAAACGCACGAAGCCAAGGCTGCGAGCCGTGGCACCGGCGGCCGTTCGCGATAGGACTGCGTGCTGAGGGCTGGGCTTGTCGCTACCGTCACCGGGGTCTCCGGCGTGCGCCGACCACGAAGGATCCCACAGGCGGGAGGCGGCGCCGAAGAGACGGCCGTTTTCTACAAGCGCACCCGCTTGCCGGGCTGCTGCGATTCGCACATGACGATGCGTTACAAGCTGCTCGGGCGCACTGGTTTGCGGGTCTCCGAGCTCTGCCTCGGCGCGATGACGTTCGGCGACGACTGGGGCTGGGGCGCTCCGAAAGAGGAGTGCGCGCGAATCGTCGACGCGTTCGGCGAGGCGGGCGGGAACTTCATCGACACGGCGAACTACTACACCGGCGGCAGCAGCGAGCGTATCGTCGGAGAGTTGATCGCCCCTGAGCGCGAACACTGGGTTCTGTCGACGAAGTACACCCTGAACATGCACCCGGGGGATCCGAACGGCGGCGGGGCGCACCGCAAGAGCTTGGTTCAAGCGCTCGACGCCAGCCTCGGGCGGCTCGGTACGGAGTACATCGACGTGTACTGGGTCCACATCTGGGACCCTCACACGCCGGTCGACGAGCTCATGCGCGCGCTCGACGATGTCGTGAGGAGCGGCAAGGTGCTCTATGTCGGGATCTCCGACACCCCGGCTTGGATCGTCTCGCAGGCGATCACGCTCGCCGACCTGCGCGGCTGGACGCGGTTCGCCGGCCTGCAGGTTCCATACAGCCTCGTCGACCGGACGGTCGAGCGTGAACTGCTGCCGATGGCGCAGGCGCTCGACCTGACGGTGACGGCATGGGGACCGCTCGGCGGAGGCCTCTTGACCGGACGATACGGCACCGATCGCGACCGCCCCGAGGACACGCGCATCGCGGCGACCGGTGTCTACGGGGAGAGCCAGCTGACCGAACGCAGGCTTGCGATCGCCGACGGCGTCAATGCGGTGGCCACCGAGCGAGGCGCAACCCCGTCCCAGGTGGCGATCGCCTGGGTGCGCTCCCAGCAGGCGCGCGCCGTGATCGTGCCGATCCTCGGCGCTCGAAAGCGCAGCCAGATCGAGGACAACCTCGGTGCGCTCGAGATCCAGCTGATGTCCGACGAGCTCGACCGACTGCAGGAGCTCACCCGCATCGAGCTCGGCTTCCCGCACGACTTCGGCGGCGGGGCCCGCCTCGTTGACGGCGACAGCGGCTCGCTGATCGACGACCGGCGGCTGGCGAGCGCTGCGGCTTGACCGCCGCGTGGTGAACGTCGCCTTCGGCGAGCAGGCGGTCGCTACTCCGCCGGAGCCGCGGCCCTCGCGTGCGCGGGTTGCGCTCCTGCGAAGAACCGCTCGACGATGCCGCGGCCGATCGCCTGGCGCTCCCGGACCTCGTATGCCTCGAGACTCGCTAGCCGCTCACGCAGGCGCAACTCCATGATCCCGGCGAGTTCGTCGATCCACTCGGGGTGGGCTCGCAGCAAGGGCGCGTACTGTCGCCAGCCGATCTCGTAGACGAGGGCGGTGTCGGCTGCCCGGACCGTGGCGCTCCGCGGCTCCCCCGTCAGAAGCGACATCTCCCCCACGACCGCGCCACGGCTCATCGTGTCGACGTGCATATCGGGGCCGTGCCGGCGCCGCAGCACGACTTCGACCTCGCCGTCCGCGACGACGAACAATGACGTGCCCTCGTCGCCCTGGACCACGAAGCGTTCGCCGGGCCCAAGTGCGAGCGGCCGCGCGCTACGCGCCAGTGCCCGAAGCTGCGCGGGATCGAGGGTGCGGAAGATCGGCACCAGGGCAAAGAGCTTCTCCGCGTCTTCGAGGGGCGGCTCAGTGGCAGCGGATGCCTCGGAGACGTCGAGCCGCTCTCCGTATCCGTCGCGCCGCTGCAGGGCTGCCACCCGCTCCGGAGTGTTCATATATGCCTCGAGCAGGCTGGCTCGCCACGGAACGCACTCGCGGCCGGCGATGTTCATGAGCGACCGGTCGCCCGCCCACGCTGCGACGGAGTTCATTGACATCCGGTACTGCGTGCACGCAGCCGGGAACAGCCCATCCTGATTGCGCATGAGCCCAGCGACGGCCTTGGGCACCCGAGGCCGTCGCCTTGCCTCGCGGCCGCCGAGCCGGTGCCAGAGCACGAGCTCACGTGCCGGCGCCGGCAGATAGCCCAGCTCCGGGAAAGCCGCAGGCGTCTGGCGCATGACCGCTCGCTCCGCGTCCCGGAACACACGATGCCAGGTCTCCTGTGCGCTGTACGGGTTCGGCCCCGCCAGCTCGATCGCCCGCTTCAGATCCTGATGGTGGATGTGCAGGAACTTCAGCGTCGCCCGCTTCTTGCTGAGCAGGTTCAGGAGCGAGACGGGCCCCGCCCGGGGAATGCCCCGGCGCGGGAACGCGATCTCGCGGAGCGCCCACACCTCACGCCATGCCCCTACATCCAGGCGTTGCCGGATCGCGTCGAAGCGGGGGCTGTCGAACGCCGCCCGCTCCGCCGGCGTCAGCAGGTCGCCGACGTCATCCCGAACGGCCTCCGCGACTCCGAGACAGGTCAGCATCTCGAGATAGAGGCCGACGCGCAGGAGCCACGCCGGGTCGGCGAGGTAGCGCTGCTTGTCGACGATGTCGGCCACCAGCGCCCGGGTGTAGAGCGCCGCCTTGTCCGAGCCGATCAGCAACACCGGGAACCATGGGTGGTAGGCGCGGCCGGGGTTCTCCAGCCCGGCCGCTGCTGCCTGCCGCTCGGTGTCAGACTCGACCACCTGCTCGATCAGGCGCGAGTAGAGCGAGCCGAAACGCCGAACGTCGCAGACATCGAGCGTGGTCTTCGCTGCTGACACGCACGACGCGCCGTCGAGGAGGCGAAGCTCCACGGCGACCTTCTGGAGATACAGATGCCCGAAGCCGTAGGGGTCCTCGTCGCCCGCGGCGTCCCGCCGCACCTCCGCGCCGAGCTCGGTCCACTCCCAGGCGTCATTCGGCGACAGGTCGCACTCGGGCGACAGGGCGAGCACGAACTGCGTGTCGCCGGGACGCGCCGGCCGTAGTGACCCGTCGCCGCACTCGTCGAAGCAGCGCAGCTCGAGGGGTCGCCTGTGCCAGCCGGGGACGATTCCCGGGCTCACGCGACCGTCGGGCCCGGTGAAGGCGAGGGTGGCGTCGACTGTCATTTCCACGCCCCCAGCAGGAAGCGAGAACAGCACGTACGCGCGGTTCTCGGCCGGTCGTCGGCCGAGAACCAGCCCGGCGCGGTCGCTCGAGCCAAGGCCCGGGCGCGTAGCCTCGTCGGTCGGTCGTCGGCCGCGGACGAACGGGACGATGCGAATGCCGGTTGCGCTCTCGCCGCCGGCTGACCCGCCCGATAGGCGCCGAACCACCTGATCGTGTGTGGGCCGCCGTCCGAATGCGCGCTGCGCGTCCATGCTCCTCTGGCGATCGTAAGCCCCTGCGACGGTCCCGCCAGAAGATTCATGCCTCCACGAGACGCGCATTGGGCGTGATCACCCGCCAAAGGCGAGCCGGCGGGTGGCGAGGGGGGAACTGGTGGACGTGAAGACTGGGAGTCGGCGGGTCTTCTCGAGGTAGGGCACGCCCTCGGTGTATCCCGTCCCACGGCGTTCTCCGAGCATCTGGACCGCCAGCCGGTAGTGGGTCTGTCGCCACTTGAGGAGGGCCGCCTCCAGCCGCTGCATGGCCGAACGGACGCGGTCGTACTCGTCCGGGGCGAGCCGGCCTGACGCATGGGCGGCCGTCAGCATCTCGTCGAGATTCGGCTGCCCGGCGAGCACACCCGCCCGCACGTCCGGCACGGAGCGGTAGGCGGCGGAATCCAGGCGCGACCGATCCGGCCGTCGGCACAGGCTCTCGACGCGCTTGTAGCTCCTCGACTGGATGGCGCTGGCCCCCTCCGTGAACTCGCGGAACGACAGGAACGCCTCCTGCTGCACGGTGGCAACGAGCGACCAGAGCGGCGCGGCCTCGCGCAGCGCCCGCTCAGCAGCCGTGATCGCCCGGACGGCCGCCGATGCGTGGCCGTCCTCGAGCGTGGTGGCGGCGGCGGCCAGTTCGACGGCCATCAGTGCGAACGTCGTCTCATACGACTGCAGCATCCGGATGAACATGTACTCGTCGTGAACGAGCGACACGGGCAGCATCGTCAGCCGAAGCGTGCGCGTCTCCGCCGGCTGCAGATCGTCTGCGACCACCCGGCACACGTGCCGCGCGGCCGTCAACGGATCGTTCGCGGTCGCGTCGACAGCGAGCCCCAGCCGCGCGAGTGCCGGCGCGACCGCCCGCACGCCCAGTCGACACCGCTTCGCCGTGATTCGCGCGTCAGGGCGCATCTGCGGCAGCAGGATGGTGCGCCGATCCGCGGCCGCGACTTCGAACCGCAGCGTGTCCGCGACCAGGAGCGCCAGCAGCCGGTCGCGCTGCCACGCGGCGCTTCCGTCACCGGTACCCGGCAGGGGCAGCAGATCGACAGCCAGATAGCTCGGGTTGTCGTACCGGCCATCCCACTTGTCCAGCGCGATGTCCAGGAACCGCGCGAGCAGCCGGCTGCCGGGATCGGATCCGCCGGGGAGCATCGCACGCACGCCGTCGAGGAGGCCCAGCAGTTCGTCCGCGACGAAGTGCTTGCCGACGCGGTGGAACTCCGTGACCACCGCGTCGTACGGAAACGTCTTCGGATCCGGGCTCGAAAGCCAAGCTGCAAGTTCGGGTGACGGGTGGTCTCGCGTGAGATCTGTGAGCATCACCGGAGCCTCGCGGCGGACCGTCCACAGACCGTTACGGGAACGTCGCGGGCGGTCAGGCAGCCGCGCGATCGCGGCGGACCTGGCGCCACCTCGACCACCGGCGCCTACGGTCCACGCAGATGACCCGCGTGTCGACGGCCGCGTCGAGCCCGAAGCGAGCCGCCAGGTCGGTGAGCGTGCGCTCCCAGATACGGTCCTGGCGGCGGTGGCCGCCGAGCGATAGGCCGATCTCGTCGAGCGGATCGTTCGCGCGCATCAGGATCTGCGCCTGCGCGACGATCTGGAGCCCGGCGGAGGTCGAGCTGAACGTGATGTGGCCCTCTCGCGTCGCCAGCGTGACCGACGCCTCGTCCGCGTGCAGCACGTCGCCGTCCGGCCACAGGTCGAGAAAGCGGTCCTTCAGCTCGCCGGGCGACACGCGGTCCGCGGGCAGGCACATCTGGTACGTCCTCTGCCACATCCTGCCGAAACCCGGGATCGGGGACTCGCCGGTCATGGTGTCGCCGCCAACGCAGCCGCTTCACTGTCATGGATACCGACGGCTTCGTCGAGTCGGGTCAGCTCGAAGATCTGCCGGTAGTGGTCGGAGAGTCCGAACGCGAGCACCTGCTGGCCCTGTCGGTGGGCGCGCACGAGCAGCGTCACGAGCAGGCCGATACCGCCGCTGTTCATGTACTCGAGCGCCGCGAAGCTGAGGACGATCGCCCGTACGCCGTCCCCGGCCGCGCGGCCGTACGCGTCCATCAGCATGTCCTCGCTGGCGGCGGTGATGTCGCCCGTGATGTCGATCACGCGCGCGTGCGCGGAGGCTTCGCGGACCTCGAACGTGGTCGCCGCGTCAGGCATGTCACTCCCTTCCGCGCCGATCACGGCGCCCATCCTCGGTGTCAGTGATCCGCATGAAGTCCGCCAGGCGCGTGATCTCGAAGATCTCGCGGTAGTGGTCCGAGAGACCAC
>JBKPDQ010000094.1:0-35204 GCA_046728015.1 Actinomycetota bacterium | reverse complement strand
CGGCAGATGAACGCGTCGACCTCGCCGATCCGCCCGTCGCGAATCGTCAGCACGTTGAGGGCGAACGGCAGGAACGCCTGCTCGTCGTCGTCCCAGGCGTAAAACGCGAGCGCGGGCTGGCCGTTGGCCTGGACGAGGATGTGGTGCCAGCGCCACTCGCCCGACAGCGGCCCGACGCCGAGGAAGCCGCGCAGCTGCTCGCGGCCCTGGTGCCAGCTCGGGGCGGGCGGCATCGCGAACGCCGCGTCATCGGCAAGCATCGCGACGACGCCCTCGATGTCGCCTCGGTCCCACGCGTCGACGTAGTGCTGCACGATCTGCTTGACCCCGTCGTCGCCAAGCGAGCGCATCGTCTCCTGCTGACTCTGCTCGGGGAGCCGCTGCTCCACGGTCTTCCGCGCGCGCTGAAGCGCGCTGTTGACCGAGGCGACGCTGGTGTCGAGCGTCTCGGCGACCTCTTTGGAAGTAAAGCCGAGCACCTCCCGCAAAATCAGCACCGCGCGCTGCGACGCGGGCAGGTGCTGGAGCGCGGCGATGAAGGCGAGCTCGACGCTCTCGCGCTGCTCATAGCGGGCCTCGGGCGCCGCGTAGCCGTCCTCGACCCCGAGCACCTCGTCCGGATAGGGCTCGATCCAGACGGTCTCGGTGAGCGGAAGCTTCGGACCGTCGTGCGGGTCGACGGGCGGACCGTAGTCGACGGGTAGCACCCGCTTGGGGCGGCGCCCGATGACGTCGAGGCAGGTGTTGGTGGCGATCCGGTACAGCCACGAACGCAGCGAGCTTCGCCCTTCGAAGCGAGCGAGCCCGCGCCAGGCGCGAACCATCGCCTCCTGGAGCGCGTCCTCGGCGTCGTGGACGGACCCGAGCATCCGGTAACAGTGCGCCTGAAGCTCGCCGCGGTATGACTCCATCAGGCGGGCGAAAGCGGACTCGTCGCCTCCGCGGGCCGCCTCGATGAGCTCCTGCTCCTGAACCGTCGAGCTGGTCGAGGCCGTCGCCATCTGCTTGGAGACTAGCCTCCCCGCTCCGGCGGGCCTGCCTTCGACTGCCAGAAGGCGATCTCGCCGGCGCCCGGCGCGCCGACCACGCTGCGCCAGCCGGCCGGGCCCTCGCGGGGCTCGAGCAGCACGTCTGCGCCAAGGCGTCGGGCGCGCTCCGTGGCCCGTCCGATCTCGGGCACCTGGACGTACGGCAGCCAGAGCGGGTGGTCGATCGGGCACTCGACCACGCCTCCCCCGCCGCCGGTTCCGCCCAGGTCCAGCGTCAAGTAGGAGACGCCGCCGGCGTCGACGCGCTCGGTGCCCCAGCCGCAGGCCGAGGCGTAGAACGCCGTGGCGAGCGCCAGATCGGGGGTGTGGAGCTCGAGATGAACGACGGGCTTCGGGCGCTCTTGCATGGTCTCCCTGTGCGTATCGACCGGCGCGCGGCCGAGAACTCATCGCCGGAGCGCCAGTCCGGCCGCAGGCCTGGTGGTCCTCGAGTGACTGGCTCGAGCCCTACAGTTCAGGGACGCGAAGGCGAGCGGCCGCGGGCCCGCCCGCGTGGGAGACTGCGCGCGTGCGGCTCGTCGACGGGATCCATCACGTCACCTTCCTGACGGAGG
The DNA here is from genome assembly GCA_046728015.1 of Actinomycetota bacterium. Lineage (GTDB taxonomy): Bacteria > Actinomycetota > Thermoleophilia > Solirubrobacterales > 70-9 > DATAFO01. Next base: position 33,601 of record JBKPDQ010000094.1, on the reverse strand, counting down.
ACATGGATCGGCTCGTCGCGTTCTATGAGCGGGTCTTCGACGCGAAGAAGACGTTCGACATGACCGAGGAGGGCGTGCGCCACGTCTTCCTGAAGGTCGGACAGCCGACGGTCCTGCATCCCTTCCAGATGCTCGAAGGGCCGGATCCCCCGCCGCCGTCGCCCATGTTCAGCCGCGGCCGCCTGGACCACTTCGCCCTCTACGCCCCTTCGGAGGAGGCGTTCAGGGAGCTGCGGCGGCGGATCGAGGCCGAGGGCGCCGCCGATGGCGACGTCCGCGACATGAAGACCCACTGGATCATGGGCTACTTCGACCCGGACGGCGCGGCGCACGAGGTGATGCTCGAGCGCGCAGGCGTCGCGGAAGGGGAGATGCTCGAGCGCGCCGACTGGACGACGGTTGAGCTCGACAAGCCGCAGTGAGCGGGAACTCAGCGGGGCGGTGAAGGTTCAGAAAGCGGCACGAGTGCCTAGGGTGATCGCATGGACGACCGGCCGGTCGCGCTCGTCAGCGGAGCGAACCGCGGCATCGGGCGGGAGATCGCCCGCCAGCTCGCGGAAGAGCACGGCTACTTCGTGCTTGCGGCGTCCCGCGACCCGGACAAGGTCGAGGAGGTCGACTGGATTCGAGCGGTGCGGCTTGACGTCAGCGACCAGACGAGTGTCGACGCCGCACAGCGACTGGTCGACGCCGATCCCGGCCGGCTGGACGTGCTGGTCAACAACGCCGGCGTGTACGGGGACCCCGACGGGGCCGGGGAGTACGACCTCCAGGGCGCGCACACGGTGCTGGAGACCAACCTGTTCGGGCCCTGGCGGCTCACGCAAGCTTTCCTACCCCTCCTTCGCGGCAGCGGCCATGGACGGATCGTCAACGTTTCCAGCGGCGCCGGCCAGCTCAGCGACATGAACGGCGGTCGTGCCGCGTATCGGATCTCCAAGGCCGGGCTGAACGCGCTCACTAGGGTCCTCGCCAACGACGAGGCCAGGTACGGGATCCGCGCCAACTCGATCTGTCCCGGATGGGTGCGGACCGACATGGGAGGCGCGGGCGCCCCCCGCTCGGTGGCGGAGGGCGCAGACACCGCGGTGTGGCTCGCGACCATGGAAGAGGACGGCCCCAGCGGCGGCTTCTTTCGCAACCGCAAGCCGATTCCCTGGTGATCCCAGGCGCCTAGCCGACTCTCACCTCGCTCTCATCGATTTGTCATCGAGTTCCAGCATCCCGAGCGCGCGCATCGGTTCGGCCTCGGGACTCACGGGCTCCCAAGGCGGCGCCCGGCCGCCCCGCGGTGGGAGACGACCGAGATCAGCCTTCGATGAACTGATAGTCGAGGCGGATGCGCCCGTCGTTGCCGAGGATCAGCACCTCCAGCCCGGCGCCGACAACCTCGTCGCCGCCCTTCGGCACCAGCTCCCACCTGAACTTGATCACGTGCTTGCGGACGCCCGCTCCGCCGACTGAACGGCGCCGAGTAAGCACCGCCTCCGTCACATGCGGCTCCTCTGGCTCGTCATATGGGTATGCAGACCAATACCCACAACCGAAGCGACTTCGGCGGCGACGGCAGCACGGTCGCGGCGATGCTGGTTGGGCTCGCGATCGTCACCCTGACGCTCTTTCCCTTCATGCTCCCCGCGGTTGCCGTGCTGGCAATCTTCGTGCTTCCGCTCCTGGCCATTCCGCTGGTCGTTGCGCTCCCGCTCGCGCTGATCGCGGCGCCGTTCCTGGCCGTGCGAGCCTGGAGGCGGCGGCGAGTGCGGCACGCTGCTGACGCGCGCGCCTCGACCGTCTCGATCGGGAGCCCCGGCCACCAGGCCGGCTGACTCAGTCGTCGAGGGCGGTCAGGTCGAGCTCGCGCAGGCGCTCGGGATCGGTCAGCAGGTCGATCTCGACGATCTTGCCGTGCGCAACCGTGAGCCCGGCCACCACTGTCGGGCGGCCGCCCCGAGCGACGACGAAGCCAGCAGTGCCGTTGACGAGTACCGGCCGCGCGAAGGGCGCGTTCGCGGCGAAGATGCGTGCCTGCTCGACGACGGCACGCGCGCCGCGCACCTCCCTCGACGCGCCGGCGGGAAGCGGCATCGCGCCGGTGTCGACGCGCAGGACGACGTCGGGGTCGAGCACCTCGAGCAGGGCCTCGAAGTCCCCGGCTCGGGCGGCGGCGACAAAGGCGTCGGCCACCTCGCGCTGGCGGGCGAGATCGGCATCCGGGGCGGGTGCCGCACCACGGACCCTGCGGCGTGCGCGGCTCGCGAGCTGGCGAGCCGCGGCAGGGGTGCGATCCACGAGCGGAGCGATCTCGTCGAACGAGATGCCGAACATGTCGTGGAGGACGAAGGCGAGGCGCTCCGCGGGATTCAGGGTCTCGAGCACGACGAGCAACGCCAGGCCGACCGAGTCGGCGAGCAGCGCCTCGTGCTCGGGGTCCACCTCGTCCTCGCGGCTGACGATCGGCTCCGGCACGTGGGGGCCCAGCGGCTCCTCGCGCCGCGACTTGCGCGAGCGCAGCATGTCCAGGCACACCCGCGCCACCACTGTGGTCAGCCAGCCGCCGAGGTTGTCGACGTCGCTGGTGTCGGAGCGGCTGAGCCGAAGCCACGACTCCTGAACGGCGTCATCGGCCTCGCCGACCGAGCCGAGCATCCGATAGGCGACCGCCCTCAGGTGGCTACGGTGCGCCTCGAACTGCTCTGCCAGGTAGTTGCCTGCGGCCATGTCACATTCCTTCGTCGGGGTTCGTCATAGCAGTGACGGACCCAAAGCACCCGATGTGACAAGGAGACCCACAGGAATGGAACGCAAGTGGTGGACCCTGCTGGCCGTCTCGGTGGCGACCTTCATGTTGCTGCTCGACATCACCGTCGTCAACGTGGCGCTGCCGTCCATCCGGGAGGACCTGGGCGCCAGCTTCACCGATCTCCAGTGGGTGGTCGACGCGTACGCGCTGACTCTCGCCGCCCTGGTGCTGACCGCGGGCTCGCTTGCCGATCGGCTCGGGCGCCGCAGGGTGTTCGCCTGGGGGCTCGGGGTGTTCTCCGTCGCGTCGCTGCTCTGCGCGCTGGCTCCCGATCCGACGTTCCTCAACCTGGCGCGAGCGCTCCAAGGCGTCGGCGGCGCGATCATGTTCGCCGTCTCCCTGGCGCTGGTCGCGCAGGAGTTCCCGGCCGGCCGCGAGCGCGGCACGGCGATGGGCATCTACGGGGCTACGATCGGCGTCGCGGTTGCGATCGGCCCCCTCGTTGGTGGCGCTCTCGTCGATTCGCTCGGCTGGGAGTCGATCTTCTACCTCAACGTCCCGATCGGCTTGGCGGCTATCGCCATCACCTACCTCAGGCTGCGCGAGAGCCGCGACCCGCACGCCACTCGGGTGGACTGGGCAGGCGTCGTGACCTTCAGCGCCGCGCTATTCGCGCTCGTCCTGGCGTTGGTGCGCGGCAACGACGAGGGCTGGGGGAGCACACTGATCGTGTCGCTGTTCACGAGCTCCGCCGCGCTGCTCGCCGCCTTCGTCGCCATCGAGCGCCGGGTCAGCGAGCCGATGCTGCCGCTCGGGCTCTTCAAGCGTCGGTCGTTCACCGGGGTCCAGCTCGCAGCCTTCGCCGTCTCCGGCTCGCTCTTCGCCCTGTTCCTGTACCTGACGCTGTACCTGCAGAGCTACCTCGGCTACTCGCCGCTCGAGGCCGGGGTGCGATACCTGCCGATCACGATTGCCAGCTTCATCGCGGCGCCGATCGCGGGCGCGCTGCTGTCGCGGGTGCCCGCGCGGGTGATGATGAGCATCGGCCTCGCGGGTGGCGGCGTCGGCCTGCTGCTGATGTCGGGCATCGGCGCCGGCGACGAGTGGACGACCTTGCTCGGCGGCTTCCTGGTCGCCGGCGCCGGCGTCGGCCTGCTGAACCCCGTGATCGCCGACGTTGCCGTGAGCGTCGTGCCCAAGGAGCAGAGCGGCATGGCAGCCGGGATCAACGACACGTTCCGCCAGGTCGGCGTCGCCGTGGGCATCGCCGTCTGGGGCGCGATCTTCGTGGGCCGGGGCGCCGACAAGGTGGCCGAGCTCACCGCTGGCATCCCGGCGGCTACCGGCGAGCGCCCGCGTCAGCTCGTCGAGGCGGCATCGTCGGGCAACCTCGACCAGGCGCTTGCCGCAGTCCCACCGCCCGCGCGAGAGCAGGTCTCGCACGCGGCAGGGCAGGGGTTCCTGACCGGGCTCAACGACGTCCTGGCACTGGGCGGGGTGCTCGCTCTGGCCGGAGCGGTGCTTGCCCTCTGGCTCGTCCGAGAGAGCGAGATCGACCGCGAGGCGCTGGGCGACGAGACGGCGGTCGAGCCCGGGGCGGCGCTGCGAGAGTCGGCCCCCGCCTGAGGCCTAGGGTGCGAACAGCGCCTCGAGCTTGTCGAACGAGCCCTCCCAGCCAGCGGCGGCCATGCGGAGCATCTCGTCCGTGTGCGGCCCCTGGTTGACGGTGATCCGAGTTCCGTCGCCGTCGGCCTCGAACACGGCGCGGGTGCGCGTCGGCTCGAGGATGCCGACCTCGGGCATGGCCGGCGAGGTCAGCACCAACAGCTCGGGCTCCACGAACTCGACGATCTCGAAGCGCACCGGGTACTCGGCCCCACCGCCCGACTCGGCCATCGTGAAATGGATGTGGCCGCCGACGCCGGGCTCCACGTCGACGCTCTCGCGCGGCACTGAGAAGCCGTCGGGCGCCCACCACTTGGCCACCTGATCGGGCTCGATCCACGCCTGGAAGACGAGCTCGGGGGGGCCGCCGATGAGGCGGGTCACCTGGAGCTCTCGCTCGCCTGGCGGCTGAAGACTCGTCTCATCGGTCACTTCTTCCTCGCTTTCTGCTGCATCTCGGCGACGTGGGCGTCGAGCCGGTCCAGCCGACCTTGCCAGACGACGCGACAGGTGTCCATCCACGCCGCGGCCTCCTCGAGGGCTTCCACGCGCAGGCTGGTGGGGCGCGTTTGGGCATCTCGCCGCCGCGTGATCAGCCCGGCGCGCTCGAGCACCTTGAGGTGCCGGGAGATCGCGGGGAGGCTGACCGAGAACGGCTCGGCGAGCTCCTTGACCGTCGCCTCGCCCTCGGCGAGCCGCGCGAGGATCCCGCGACGCGTCGGATCGGCCAGGGCCGCGAAGGTGAGGCTGAGCTGGTCCGAGGTCATCGAATCTGTTAACGATACGGTTAATTAACGAATCCGACAAATAAGGAGCAGCCTATGGCCACCGTTGTTGCGGACATGTCCATGTCGCTTGACGGCTTCGTCGCCGGTCCTGGCGACGATGTCACCCAGGTCTTTGACTGGATCATGACCGGCGAGGTCACCGTCCCCACGACCAACCCGGGAATGGCGTTTCAGACCGACGCGCAGAACGCCGAGATCTGGAAGAGCGCCCTCGACGACGTCGGTGCCGTCATCACCGGCCGCCGCACGTTCGACCTCGCCGGCGGCTGGGGCGGCATGCATCCCATCGGAGCCCCCGTCTTCATCCTCACCCACAACCCGCCGGACGGGTTCGACGACGCGCCGTTCACGTTCGTCACCGACGGAATCGAGAGCGGGGTCGATCAGGCCAAGGCGGCCGCCGGCGACAAGCTGGTCGGCGTTGGCGGCGCCAGCGCCGCACAGCAGGCGCTCAACGCAGGCTTGCTCGACGCGGTGCGGGTGACTCTCGTGCCCGTGCTCCTCGGCGACGGGATCCCCTTCTTCGGCAAGGTCGAGAACGGGCCCGTCTGGTTTGAGACGCCCGAGGTCGTCGAGACGGGCCCGGTCACGCACCTCTACTTCAGGCGGCGCTGAGCGGCGGGCGCAAGGCCCGCACCGCTCAGCGCGGCTGCGGAACGATCCGGATGTAGGGCTTCGGCGCCTCCCACTCGCCGAACGTCTCCTTGGCCTCGTCGTCCGAGACGGAGCCGGCGATGATCACGTCGTCGCCCTGCTGCCAGTTGACCGGCGTGGCGACCTTGTGCTTGGCGGTCAGCTGGAGCGAGTCGATCACCCGCAGCACCTCGTCGAAGTTGCGACCCGTCGTCATCGGATAGACGAGGATCAGCTTCACCTTCTTGTCCGGGCCGATGACGAAGACGTTGCGGACGGTCTGGTTGTCGGCCGGCGTGCGCTCGCCGGGATCCCCGGAGGTGTCGGCGGGAAGCATCCCGTAGAGCTTCGAGATGCTGAAGTCGGCGTCGGCGACGATCGGGTAGTTGGGCGCGGCGCCCTGGGTCTCCTCGATGTCCTTGGCCCAGCCCTCGTGGTCTGAGGTCGTGTCCACGGACAGACCGATGATCTTGACGTCGCGGCGATCGAACTCGGGCTTCGCGTTCGCCATATACCCGAGCTCGGTCGTGCAGACCGGAGTGAAGTCCTTCGGGTGCGAGAACAGAACCGCCCACGAGTCACCGATCCAGTCGTGGAACTTGATCGGTCCCTCCGTGGTGTCGGCCTCGAAGTCGGGGGCCGTATCGCCAATCTGAAGCGCCATTGATTCCTCCTGAGCAGCTTGAGTAGAGCCTCCTCCAAGCCTAGCTTCCCGGGAGCTTGGGTCAGCAGGAGTCGTACCTGTACCGCGCTGAGCCGGGCGTTCTCACCTGCCGATCGCGCAGCACGATCGAGAGCTCGTCCCCGGCCCGGGCGCAGCCTTTGTCGAAGTCCTTGCGGCGGTACTCGATTTCGATCACGCCGTCGTCGTAGACGCGCTGGTAGCGGCCGCACTCCTTGTAGCGAGCGCATTCCTCGGCGATTGCGAAGTCGAACCCGACCCGCCGCGACTGCTTGACGGTGATGTCGGCGGTGTTCTTCTGACCCACGGCCAGGCCCCGGGCGTGGGCCAGCTTGGCCAGGCGCTTCGCGAACCTGAGGGCGTCGCGCTTGCCGAACGGCACCTTGCGCTCCAGCGGCGTTCCGTCAAAGCGCGTCCAGGAATCGAGGTTGTCGTACTCGACCGCCTCGAAGCCCCCGCGCGCACAGCCACGCACCATCCTCTTGACCCAGCGCGCCGCGCGGCGACGCTTCTTCGCGCTGCTGACGTCGACCAGATACTCCCCGCCCCAGTGCGGGTCGTCCCCGAGCTTCTTCAGGACGAGCCTCTTCGGCCAGTTGGAGCGCTCGTCGGGACGGTCGACCCCGGGCTCGTTGTCCTGGGTCTGGAAGGCGTTGACGTAACAGATCGAGTAGACCGGCTCCTCGGCCGCCCGGCCCGAGAACCAGTCTCGGGAGACCACGGAGACGCCCTCCGGGAGTGGGTAGTCGCCACCGATCTGATAGTCGAAGCCCGCGTTCTCGGGCGGCGGGGCGACGTTCCCCGCGGCCGCGGGATCGGGCACGCCGCCGCCGACTGCGAGGACCATGAGCAACGCAACGGCGAGCGCGGCAGCGCCTGCGAACGTCAGCTTGAGCTGGTGGGTCATCGTGGTCACGTCTCGGCGCAGCCTCATGCGGCTTGCACCGCCGGCTGCCGGGGCTCCAGCGTACGGCCGCTCTCGTGGTCGAACAGATGCAGCTGCTCCGGGTCGATGACGAGCTCCACCCGGCCACCCACCGGCGCCGGCGGGCGCCCCTGGATCCTGGCCGTGAAGCGGGCGCGGCGGTCGTCGACGAGCAGCCTGCCCTCATCCGCGCCACTCTCGCCGCCGATTGCGGCCTTCACGTCATCGGTCGCAACCGGCGGGGCGTCGAGCGTGAACAGCAGATTGCACTCCGATCCGAGCTGCTCGACAACGTCGAGAGCGACGCGCAGCCGCGGCCAGTTCGGATCGCGACCCGGCCCGGCGACGGCGAAGCTGGTCGGCCTGATGCCGAGTACCACCGTCCGGTCGCCGATCGACCCGGCAGCACCGGGGAGGGTCAGCTCGGTCCCGCCGAACCTGACGATGTCGCCGGAGAGGCTCGCCTCGACGAGGTTCATCGCCGGGGATCCGATGAAGGCGCCCACAAACAGGTTCGCCGGCTGGTCGAAGAGGCGCTGGGGAACGTCGCATTGCTGGACCACCCCGTCCCGCAGGACCGCCACGCGCTGTCCGAGCGTCATCGCCTCGACCTGGTCGTGGGTGACGTAGACGGTCGTGGTCGGCAGGCGCTCGTGCAGGCGTGCGAGCTCGCCGCGCATGCTGGTCCGGAGCTTCGCGTCGAGGTTGGAGAGCGGCTCGTCCATCAGAAAGGCGCGGGGCTCGCGGACCAACGCGCGCCCCATCGCGACGCGCTGTCGCTGACCGCCGGAGAGGGCTGCAGGCTTGCGGTCCATCAGCTCGCGCAGCCCGAGCATCCCCGCCATGCGGTCAACGCGCTGGGCGATCTCAGCCTTGTCGACCTTCCGCCGGCGCAAGCCGAACGCGAGGTTCTCGCGAACCGTCTTGTGCGGGTAGAGCGCGTAGCTCTGGAAGACCATCGCGAGGTCACGGTCCGGGGGCTCGAGCCTCGTGACGTCGTCCTCGCCGATGAAGACCCTTCCCCGCGTCACCTTCTCGAGGCCGGCGATGATTCGCAGCAGAGTCGACTTGCCGCACCCCGAAGGGCCGACGAGGACCATGAACTCTCCACCGGCGACCTCGAGCGAGACGTCGTCGACCGCCAGGACGTCGCCGTCGTAGATCTTTGTGACGCGCTCGAGCCTGACCGGATGCACGGGGCTATCCCTTCACCGCGCTCGAGGTGAGCGACTGGATGAACGATCGCTGCGCGAGGAGGAAGGCGAACAGCACTGGCAGCACCGTGATCACGTTCCCGGCCATGACGGCGGAGAAGTCCTGGGTGTGCTGGCCCTGGAAGGTCGTCAGCCCGAGCGGCAAGGTTGCCTTCTCGTCGGAGCTGATCGCGATCAGCGGCCAGAGCAGGTCGTTCCACATCAGCAGGAAGGTGAGCGCCGCCAACGTCGCCAGAGCTGGCTTCGCGAGAGGCAGGGCCACGTGCACGAGGACCCCCAGTCGCGAACAGCCATCGACCCTGGCGGCGTCCTCGATCTCCTGGGGCAGGTTGACGAAGAACTGGCGCATCAGAAAGACCCCGAGCGGGGTAACCAGCGCCGGGACTATCAGGGCGGCGAGCGTGTCGACGAGCCCCAGCTCGTCCATGACGATGAACGTCGGGATCATCGTCAGCTGGAAGGGAATGATCAGCGTGAAGAGGATCAGCAGGAAGAGCAGCGTCGAGCCCCGGAACCTCAGCCGCGCGAACGCGTAGCCGGCGAGCGAGCAGAAGACGAGGTTCGAGACGACGGTCACGGACGCGACGATGGTCGAGTTCAGGAACCAGCGCGGGAAGTCGGAGTCGTTGACCACGGTCTCCCAACCGTCGAGGTGAAGCGAGTCCGGGATGATCGTCGGCGGAAACTGATTGATCTGGGCGTTGGACATGAACGAGCTCAGGATCATCCAGAGCAGCGGCAGCGCGAACAGCACCGCTGCCGGCAGCAGGACCAGGTGCCACGGGCTGAACGGCAGCCGGGCGCTCATGCGCTCCTCGCGCGCAGCCGGTTGTAGACCAACTGGGCGCCCACCAGCACGACCAAGAACAACGCCACGACGTAGGCGACCGCGGCGGCGTATCCGGCGTTGAAGAGCACGAACGCCTGGCTGTAGACGTAGTAGACGACCACGACGGTTGCGTCGAGCGGCCCTCCCCGAGTCGTTGCATAGACGAGGTCGAAGAGCTGCAGCGAGAGCAGCGTCTGCCAGACGACGAGGAAGATGGTCACCGGCAGCAGCTGGGGGAGGATCACGTGCCAGAGGGTCGCCCAGCGGCGGGCGCCGTCGACCGAGGCGGCGTCGACCAGCTCGCGGGGCACGTCCTGGAGCGCGGCCAGGTAGATCACCAGCGGGAAGCCGATCCCGCCCCAGATTCCGATCAGGACGATCACGAACAGAGCCTGGTCGGGATCGCCCAGGAACCCTTGACGCGGCAGCCCGAACGTGTCGAGGACGGCGTTGGCGACCCCGAAGCGCTCGTCGAAGATGAACGAGAAGAGCACTCCCTGGGCGGCGACGGAGGCGATGAACGGGGCCAGGAAAGCCGTCCTGTAGATCCCGATCAGCCGGATCCTGCGGTTCAGGGCCATTGCGAGAAACAGCCCGAGCCCGGTCGAGATCGGCACGAAGAGGATCGTGTAGATGACGGTGTGCTTGACGGCGTCGCGGAGCCCCGGGTCATCGAGCAGCGCGTCGTAGTTCGAGAGGCCGACCCACTGCGCCGGTGCGATCAGGTCGGCCGAGTTGAACGAGAGCAGCAGCGACCAGCCGATCGGCACGATCGCGAGCCCGACGATGATCAAGAGCGCGGGGAGGACGAACGCCCAGGCGGTCGGGTTCTCCCCTAAGACCCGCTGGGCGAACGTCCTCTCCGGTGCGGTCGGCTCCGCGCTCATCTCATCCGTCGGTCAGGACCCAGGCACCTGCAATTCGGCGTTGGAGGTCTCCACCGCCTGGCTAAGCGCTTCGGCCGGGTCGGCCTCCCCGTAGAGCACCGAGGCGATCGCCTTCCCCATCGCCTGGGAGATCTGCGGGTACTCGGGAATCGTCGCCCGCGTCCGCGCGAGCTCGGTGTTCTCGATGAACTTGTCGAGGCCCGGCAGGCTCTTCTCGTAGCCCGCGAAGCCCTCGGCGTCCTGGACGTCGGTGGTCAGCGGCAGGCTGCCGGCCTCGGTGATCCAGCGCAACTGCTGCTCGGGCTCGCTGAACCAGTCCATGAACTCGATCGCCGCGGCCGAGCGCTCGTCGCCGTTGTCGAAGATCGCCCAGGTATCGGGGCCGGCGATCGTCGTGTGCTCGTCGTTGAACGACGGCATCGAAACGACCCCGTAGTCGATCTTGGCGTCGACGTACTCGGGCAGCGTGTACGGGCCGGCGACGTTCATCGCCATCTTGCCGCTGGCGAAGAGCTGCTGCATGCGCTCGCTCCCCGCGGTGCTGTCGATGTAGACCGAGCCGTCGTCCGCGGCCTGCGCGACGACGTCAAGAGCAGCCTCACCGGGCTCGCCGTCGAAGCCGACGCTCTCGCCATCCTCGCTGACGATGTCGCCGCCCTGCTGCCACACGAGCGGCCAGATCCGCCAGGTCGTGTCCTCGTCCCCCGTTCCGGGCCAGCCGAACCCGGCGATGCCGGCGTCGGGGTCGTTTAGCTCCGCCGCGGTGGCCAGGAACTCGTCCCAGGTCCAGTCGTCGGTGGGGTAGTCGACGCCGGCCTCGTCGAAGATCTTCTTGTTGTAGACCACCGCGAGGTTGTCGATGAAGCCCGGCACCGCGCGCGGCCGGTCATCGACCGTCACCGCGGTCTTGCCGGCCTCGACGAAGCGATCCCAGGTCAGGTCGCCATTGTCGATTGCCTCGGTCAGGTCGAGCAGCTGCTCGCCGCTCGCCAGGTTGGCGAGGTCAGAGCCATAGATGTAGGCGATGTCCGGGTAGTTGTCCGCCTGCAGCCCGGCCGTGACCTTCTGCAGCATGCGGTCGGAGTTGACGCCACCGAAGTCCTTGGAGACGACGATGTCGGGATGCTCCTTGTTGAACTCCTCCGTCATCTGCTCGAGCAGCTCGGCCGGGCCCTGAGTCTGCCCGTGCCAGAACTCGATCTCAACCGGTTCACCGGTGCTTGCGCTCGAACCGTCGTCTCCGGAGTCATCGTCGTCGTCCCCGCAGGCGGCAATCGACAGGGCGGCGACCAGGGCCACCAGCGCCACGAGCAGTCTTGTCAATTTGAACACGATCCTCTCCTCTTGTTCGTTTGCTCCACCTCTGGGTGGCTTTCGGGGGAAGTCATCTGCTGGTCTCCGCGACCGTGGCCGGCGCTCGGAGGGCCGCCGGCAGCGCGTCGCCGTGAGCCGCGGTCAGCTCGTCGCACAGCTCCCAGATCGCGTCGAGCGAGAGGCTCGCGGCGGCGTTGGGGTCCAGCATCACGGCGTGCCTGACGTGATCCGGGCGCCCTTCGAGAGCCGCCCGGACCGTCAGCTCCACCACGTTCAGGTACGTGCGGTTGAGCGCCGCGAGCTGCGGCGGGAGCTCGCCGACCGGCACCGGGTACACGCCGTCGCCGTCCACCTCGCACGGCACCTCGACGCAGGCGTCCACGGGGAGGTTGTCGATCAGGCCCGTGTTGCGGACGTTGCCGTAGATCACCCGGGGCTGCCCGGTTTCGATCGAATGGATGATCTCGGGCGCGTACTCGTTGCTGGGCTCGAGCTCGAGCGGCCGCCCGGCCCTCAGCGCCTCACGCGTGCGCTCGTACTCGGCGAGGTTCTCCTCGCTGCGGGAGATGTATTCGCCGACCCAGATCCGGTGGCGCTCGATGGCCTCGTCGACGTGCAGCAGCCACGGCAGGTACTCGGCGGAGTGCTCGCTGGACTCGGTGGGGAAGTAGCCAAGCCGCCGGTACATCTCTATCCGCACGCGTCGAAGCAGCGCTGGATCGCGCTCGATCGCCTCGTCGAGGAGCGGGTAGAGATCCTGGCCGTCGCGCTCGAAGCGCAGGATGAACGCCTGATGGTTGACCCCGGCGCCGAGGAAGCTGACCTCGGATAGCGGCACTCCGACGAGCTCGGCGAGCTGCTCGGTCGTGTTCTGGACCGAGTGGCAGAGGCCGACGATGCGGTCCTGAGGCGTCCCCGCGTAGGTCGCCCAGCAGAGCATCGCCATCGGATTCGTGTAGTTGAGAAGCCAGGCGTCGGGGCAGACTTCGGCCATGTCGGCGGCGATCGCCTGCATGACAGGGATCGTTCGCAGGGCCCTGAAGACGCCGCCCACCCCCAGCGTGTCGCCGATCGTCTGGCGCAATCCGTAGCGGGCCGGGATCTCGTGGTCGATCAAGGTGGCGGCGTGGCCCCCGACCTGGACCATGTTGATCACGTAGTCGGCGCCATTCAGCGCCGCCCGGCGCTCAAGGTGGGACTCGATCGCCGGGTCGGCGCCGCGTTGAGCCGCCGTGGCCCGGGCGACACCGTCCGCCGTCTCCAGACGCTCGGCGTCGATGTCGTGGAGGGCGATCGTCACGTCCTGTAGCTCGGGGTAGCCGAGGATGTCGGCGATCAGCATCCCCGTGAACTCGACGCTTCCGGCTCCCACGAAGCAGATCTTCGGAGCGCTCATCGGCTCCTCGAGACCTCTCGGGAGGGCAACGTCTGGGCCAGCGCTTCCGCCTCTGCAAGATCCGGCTGGGCATCGACGCCGCCGAGGGCCCTGGTCGAAAGCGACCCGCAGGAGACGCCCAGCCGAACGGCCTGCTCAAGGGACTCCGCGCGCCTCAGGCCGCAGAGGAAGCCGGCGGCGAAGTTGTCGCCCGCGCCGGTTGCATCCACGGCGCCCAGGGGTGGTGCTTCCGCGCTCGCGGTCTCATCGCCGCGCCTGGCGATCGCGCCCTCGGCCCCGAGCTTGACCACGACCGTCTCGACGCGCTCGGCCAGCGCATCGAGCGCCGCGGCGGGATCCTCCAGCCCGGCAAAACGGCACGCTTCGGCCGCGTTCGGGAAGAAGGCGTCGACCGCGTCGAGGGCGTCTCCGAGTCCGCCGGACCAGGCTCCGTCCGGATCCCAGCCGGGATCGAGCGAGGTCGACGCCCCCGCCCGGTGGGCCCGGTCGAACAGCTCGGCGAGCGTCTTGCGAAGACCGCTCTGCAGGTTCGGCGAGGACACGTGCAGGTGCTGCGTTGTGCACAGCAGCTCGTCGCTGACGTCGGCCGCCGTGAGGCTGGCCATCGCTCCCGGCGCCGTGAGGATTGCCCGGTCGGCACCCTCGCTGAGCACGACCGTGAGCCCGGTCCGCTGCCCCGGTTCGACCACGCACGCGCCGATGTCCACACCGCGGCGGCGCAGCTCCCCGAGCATGAACTGTCCCGAGGCGTCATCGCCCACGACTCCCACGTAGGCCGTGCGCATCCCAAGCCGAGCCGCGCCGCAGGCGACGATCGCCCCAGATGAGCCCACGGTGAGAACGCCGTCGTCGACCACGCGCTCCACCTGCCCATACTCCGGCTCGATCGTCTCGGCGAGCACGATCGCGTCGGGGTTGAGCTCCCCGGCGATCAGCAGGTCGAAACGCTTCGCGGTCACGGCAGGGTTGCCTCCGCTCGGAGTGGCGCCGTCTCGATCACCGGGACGAGGGCCTCGACCGCGGCGCGATCGACCCGTCCGGGATGCAGGTGCGAGAGCTTCTCCGTGGCCGCCGCGGCGCCGAGCGCGGCGGCCCGCAGCGCGTCTTGTCCGCTGATCAGACCGGCGGCGAAGCCGCCGATCAGAGCGTCACCGCAGCCGACCGTGTTGACCACTGTCTCGGGCGCCGGCGCGGTGAGACGGTAGGCGCCGTCGCCGGTGGCGAACACGCTGCCGCTGGGCCCGAGGCTGAGCCAAACCGCAGCCGCGCCCCTTGTCCCTGATCCGCTCGGCGATCGACTCGAGCTCGCCGGCACCGGCTCCCGGCTCGACCTCGGTGCCGAGCAGCGCGCCGGCCTCCGTCGCGTTGGGTGCAGCCAGATCCGGCGCCGCTGCCAGAGCCGCCGCGAGGGCCTCGGGGGTCGAGCAGTCGAGGATCGTGAACACGCCGAGATCGCGGGCCGCGGCGATCAGGCGGGCGTGGAGGTCGGTCGGCGCCCCGGGCGGGAGGCTGCCGCAGACTGCGACGACGAGCGGTGGGTCCGGCAGCCCGGCGAGTGTCGCCACGAGCCGCTCGGCTTCGCGTTCGGTCAGTCGGGCGACGGGCTCGCGGACCTCGACGAGATCGCCGCCGTCGGCCGCCACCAATGTGTAGGTCCCGCGCGTCGGCTCCGCCACCGGGACCTGGACGGCGTCGACCGGCTCGGACGCAAGCAACGCCAGCAGTCGGTCACCGCTCCAGCCTCCGGCCGTGGTGATCACCGCCGCCGCGACGCCGAGCTCCGCTGCGACGCACGCCGCGTGTATCGCCTTGCCGCCGGGCGTCTCGAGCAGCTCCGACGCGGTCACCACCCCGCTTGCGGGGCCCTCGATGCGAGCGACGCGGTCGATCGCCGGATTCGTGCTCACGGCCACGAACTGGGCGCGGCGCCGTGCGGCCATCAGACCCGGACCACCTCCACCCCTGCGGCGCGCAGCGGCTCGAGCTCCTCGGCCGAGGCACCAACGTCGGTGATCAGCTCGTCGATCTCCGCCAGCGGACAGATGCTCGAGAGCGCAGAGCGCCCCAGCTTCGAGGAGTCGCAGACGACGATCACGCGAGCAGCGCGCTCGGCCATCTTGCGGTTGGTCTGCGCCTCGATCTCGTCGTGGGTGGTCACGCCCGCCGCGTTCACGCCGTCGACTCCCAGGAACATCACGTCGACGTTGAGCCCTTCGAGCGTGCGCTCGGCGAACGGTCCGATCAGCTCGTACGACTGGGGACGAGCGACGCCGCCCGTGACCACCAGCCTGATCGTCTCGCTCACGACCAGCTCGGAAGCGATGTTGACGGCGTTGGTTACTACGGTCAGGTCACGGCCGCGTAGACGCCGGGCGACCTCGGTCGTGGTCGTTCCGCCTGTGAGGCCGACCGTCTGAGCGTCGGCGATGCGTCCTGTTGCAGCGGCGGCGATCCGGCCCTTGTCCTCGGCCCGCTGGCCACCGCGGTAGCGGACGGGAAGCTCATACAAGACCCCGTTGCCGACGGCGCCACCGTGTGAGCGGGAAAGGAGCTTCTGCTCCTCGAGTAGGCTCAGGTCGCGGCGGATCGTCGCGGAGGAAGCGCCAAGCGACTCCGTCAGCTCCCGGACCGAGACCGAGCCGTCGCTCGCCAACCGCGCCAGGATCCTGTCGAGGCGCTCCGCTCTCCTCACGACGCGCCTCCCGACTCGATCAGATCCAGAACGACCGCCCGTTCCAGGTTCGCCGGCCGGTCGGGATCGAGGCCGCGCTGCTCGGCGAGCGCAACCGCGAGCCGTTGGATGCGGACCAACTCCGCCAACGGGTCCAGCCGTGTCGTCAGCACAGTGGCCCCGGTCGCCGTGATCTCATCCGTCAGTCCCTCCGGTGGACGATCGAGCAACCACACCGCCGCACCGGGCCCGGCGGTTGCGATCGGGCCGTGCCGATACTCCATCGCGGGATAGGACTCCGCCCAGACCTGGGCGGTCTCCTGAAGCGTGAGGGCCGCGGCGTCGGCGAGGCCGACACGCCACTCGCGCGCAAGGATCACGGCCCGGTCGACGTCCGCCGGATCCACCGGATGCGGCTCCGTTAGGGCGACCTGCGCGTCGGCGAGCAATGCCTCGACGTCGAGCCCGATGCAGGCGCGGCCGAAGCAGGCGACCGTGGTCACGAATCGGCTCTGGACGACGGAGCGATCGTCGGCGAAGCTGAGATCGACGACCAGGTCGCACGCGGCGGCGACCGCACTGGAGGGGTTGCCGGTGAGGGCAACGGTCGTCGTGGGGCTGCCGACGACCTCTAGCGCGCGCCGGATCTCGGTCGTCGCGCCCGAGCGGGAGATTGCGACGACCCGGTCGTAGCCACGACCCAGGCGGGCCTCGGACGCGGCGAAGGCATCGGTCTCGCCTTGCCCGCTCAACTCGCGGAGGGCGGCGAGCGCCTTCGCCGCGTGCCAGGAGCTGCCGCACCCGATGACCGCGATGCGCTCGCCCGCTGGCAGAGCCTCGGGCATCCGGCTGGCCAGCTCGGCCGCGGCTGACCAGGCCCGAGGCTGGTCGCGGATCTCCTCGGCGATCAGGGACATGCCCGATCCATCACCCTCATGCGCCGGCGATCGTATCGTATTCGAGCGCACTTGTGCAAGAGATTTGATTGAATCTGAGCGAATTGAGCGAGGTTCGAGCGTCTAGGCGGATCAGCGGCGGGTGGACAGCGGGGGGATCCGCGCCCCTACCCCTGTTTATGCTCGCTTTTGATCACCGAAGGTCGATTCGGGCGCTGTTCGGAATCTCCGGAGAACCGACCGCGGCGGAGACCGCCCGGATCTCGGAGGCGAAGCGGCTGGTCTTCGAGGGACTGGCGCGTGCACGGGACGACCTCGGTGGCGCCGGGGTCCCGGCCCTCCTCGTCGACGAGCAATTCGGGGCCCAGGTGCTCGAGCTCGCCCAGGACGAGCCGATTGTCACGGCTGTGGCGTCTGAGCGGTCCGGTCAGGCGGAGTTCCAGTTCGAGTACGGAGACGACTTCGCCGAGCACATCGAGCGCGTCGACCCCGACCTGGTGAAGGCGCTCGTGCGCTTCAATCCGGCGGGCGACCCGGAGCTCAACGGGCGTCAGCTCGAGCGGCTGCGACGCCTCGCCGACTGGCTACGCGACGCTGATCGCGAGCTCCTGTTCGAGTTGCTCGTCCCGCCTACGCCAGGGCAGCTGCGCAGTGTCGGCCGCGATGCCGACCGCTTCGACCTCGAGTTGCGGCCGGGGCTCGTCTGCGGCGCGGTCACCGAGATCCAGGACGGCGGGGTGGAGCCGGCGATATGGAAGGTCGAGGGACTCGACAGGCGCTGCGACTGTGAGCGGCTCGCAGCCGCCTGTCGGCGAGGGGGCCGCGACCACGTCCGCTGCCTGATCCTAGGTCGGGGCGCCGTCGATCAGCGAGTCGAGCACTGGCTCCGTGTCGCCGCCGAGGTCGACGGGTTCGGGGGCTTCGCGGTCGGGCGCACGATCTGGTGGGAAGCGATCGCACGTCACGGTGCCGGCGAGCTCGATCGCGCCGGCGCAATCGCCACGATCGCCGAGCGCTACTTGCACTTCGTCGATGTGTACGCCGCTGCGCGGGAAGCCGGCTTCCCGCCCAACCGGCCGCCTGCCTAGACCGAGGCGCCGCGCAGGAAGTCGCCGAAGCCGCCATCGGGCGCGTGGATGTTGAGCACGCGGGTATGCCCGGTACCGGGCCGGTTGAAGGTGTGGTCCACGCCCGGCGGAATCGAGGCGAGGGTCTCCGGTCCGGCAACGTACTGGTCGCCTTCGATCGTCATCTCCACCTCGCCGTCGATGACGTAGAAATTGTCGACCTGGGCGTCGTGCTGGTGCAGGTGGGGACCCTCGAACGGGCCGGAGAGCTCGAACTCGGCGACGCACAGCTCGGACAGCACGCCTTTGAGCAGCACGATCTGGTTGCCGCCCCTCTCGAAGCGCTCGCCCTCGCCCGGGCCCGCGACGATCCCCTCGCTCATGGGCAGCCCGCCGTCCTCCGGCGGATCCGCGGTGTCGAACGTCGCGCCTTCGTCGCCGTCGCGGCGACCGCGCATGTAATCGGCGAAGCCGCCGTCGGGCGTGTGGATGTTGAGGAACCGAACCTCCGAGTCGCTCGAATTGACGAACGTATGGACGAAGGTCGGCGGCGCCGCAACGAGGCCGCCGGCGCCGATGCGCACGTGCTCGCGGTCGGGGCCGAGAATGAAGCCGAGCTCTCCGTCGAGGACGTAGAACGAGTCGACGTGCTCGTGGTGGACGTGCGGGTCCGGGCCGCGCTCCCCCGGCACCAGGTGGTACCAGGTGACCGTGATCGGCTCGCGCGCGGCGAGCAGGATCGCCTTGCGGTGCTCGAGATCCATGATCGGCTCGCCGTCGCTTCGGCGCACCAGGATGTCGCTCAGCTCTGCCGTGTCCTGCGGCACCGCGGGCATCCTCGCACAGGGGTCTCCGGTCCGGTGGCGACTTGTTCTCGGTATGCGAGAACAACGCGCCAGTCACGAGCCGAGCTCGACGCCGAGCGCGTCGAGCAGGCCGCCCGTGCCCTGCTCGCGGCTGGAGGGCGTCTCGAGCCCGTCGAGAAACGCGCCCTGCTCGGTGAAGACCAGGCGCGTCCCGTCGTTCGCGTCGGCGATCTCGACGGTCGCGACGGACACCGAGATCCGCTGCCCGTCGCTGGTCATCGCGGAGGAGTAGACGATGCGCCGTTCGGGGACGATGTCTTGATAGACGGCGTCGTAGGCGATGACCGGCCCGTCCTTCGGCCTGCCCCGAAACAGCTCACGTCCTCCGACGCGGAAGTCGAGCTCGTATTCGGTGGTGATCCAGTCCTCGGCCTCGGCGAACCACCGCCTCTTGGCCGCCGGCTCGGCCCAGGCCGCGAAGACCCGGGTCGGCGTCGCGTCGTAGCGGCGCTCGACGCTGAAGGTCGCGTGCGTGACCGACCGCGTCGTCATCGCCGCTTGCGCCCACCCGATCCGTCGGTCTCGTCTGCCAGGTAGTCCCCCAGGCTGTCCAACCTTCGCTCCCAGCTGGACCGCCGCTCCGCAACCCAGACCTCCACCGGTCGCAGCGCGCCCGGCTGGGCGACGCAGGTCCGCACGCGGCCGACCTTCTCGGACCGCACGAGTCCGGTCTCCTCGAGGACCTGCAGATGCTGCACCGTTGCGGGCAGCGAGATCGGCAGCGGCTCGGCGAGCTCGCTGACCGTGGCCGGACCCTCGCTCAGGCGCTCGACCATCAGCCTGCGGCTGGGGTCGGCGAGCGCGTGAAAGAGGCGGTCCAGCGGAGCGGTTTCGTTAAGCATGTGCTTAAGTGTATTCGTGACCCGGCTGCTTCGACCTTTCCGTCTCGCTCGACGGATACATCACCGGGCCGAACCCGCGTGAGGCCGAGCCCCTGGGCGACGGCGGCGACCGACTGCACGAGTGGATGGCCGGGCTCACCGACCTGCCTGCGGAGAGGCGCAAGTCGAGCGACACCGTCGCCGCGCAGGTGATCGCCGAAACCTGAGTCCGTCGGCGCGCTGGTCATGGGACGGGCGATGTTCGACGCCGGAGAGGAGCCGTGGGGCGACGCCCCGCCGTTTGGGCTGCCGGTGTTCGTCGTCACGCATCGCCCTCGAGACACCGACGCGCGCGAAGGCGGCACCACCTATCACTTCGTGACCGAGGGGCCGGAGTCGGCCCTCGAGCAGGCGCGCGCAGCCGCCGGCGACGAGGACGTGCTGATCGCCGGCGGCGCCGACCTGATCCGCCAGTACGCGAGGGCGGGCGAGGTCGACGAGTTCCAGCTTCACCTCATTCCGATCGTGCTCGGTGGCGGCGTGCGGTTGTTCGACGGCTGGCCCGCCGGCGGTCCGCCGTCCGAGCCGGTGCGCGTCGCCGAGTCGCGAGGCGCGACTCACCTCCGTTACCGAGTCGTCAGCTAGACACGCGATACCGGATGTGAGTGACGCCGGGCGCGTCGACCACCTCGACGGGCTCGGGCTTCAGGTTGGCGCCGCCGAGGTCGTCGAACAGGCGCGACCCGGCGCCGAGGAACACCGGCACCAGCGAGATCAGGATCTCGTCGATCACGCCCGCCGCCAGATACTGGTTGACAGTCGCCGCCCCACCCCCGATCGAGACGTCCTGATCGCCGGCGGCGTCCCTGGCTTGGGAGAGCGCCGCGTCGATCCCGTCGGTGACGAAGTGGAAGGTCGTGCCGCCCTTCATCCCGAGCGGCTCGCGCTCGTGATGGGTCAGCACGAAGACGGGATGGTGGTATGGCGGCTCCTCGCCCCAGTAGCCCGTCCAGGGATCGTCGCCCCAGGGGCCCGGGCCACCGCCGAACATGTTGCGCCCCATCACCGTCGCGCCGACGCCCTTCAGCCAGCCCTCGACGATTGGCCCGCTGGCGTTGTCCTCGCCGCCCTCCTCGCCGTGCGCCTCGCGAAAAGAGCGCAGCGGCATGAGCCACTCGGTGAGCTGCTCGCCGCCGGTGCCGAACGGGTGCTCAGCGCTCTGGTCGGGCCCGGCGGTGTAGCCGTCCAAGGACATCATCATGTTCACCCGCACGTCGCTCATCCGCATGTCTCCGTCGTCGTAGTGAGAGCAGCATACTTAAGTATGTACTTAAGGAAAACGCCGCGCGCCGCTCGGCGACTGGCTAGGCCGACTCGAACCCCGGCGGCGCCGCCGGGCTGCGTGGCGCGCGACCCGGGCGCGGTTGCCGCACGCCTTGGAGCACCACACCTGCCGCGGGTGCTCGCGCAGGTAGAGCATCCCGCAGCTTGGCGCGCCGCAGACCGAGAGCCTGTCCTCGTCGCGATCGGCGAGCTCGATCGCCGAGCGCGCGACCGTGGCCTCGAACCGCGAGTACGGATCGGGTGAATCGGCTCCCTCGACCAGCCGGCCATCGGGCGTCAGCTCGGTCCGAAGCGGCGCTCCGGCGCTGATCACGTTGATCCGCCGCCGCGCCGCGTCGGGCGGTCGCCTGCCGCGCGCGCGGGCGTGCAGGAGCTCGCGAACGCTCTCGCGCAGCTTCCGGACCTCGGCGAGGCGGCCGGCTTCCTCGCAGAGGACCTGGCCCACCACCGGGGCGACGTGGCGGCCGGTTGACGCCGACGAACTCGATGGGCGTCGAGGCCGGCCCGGATGGCCGCGCTCGCTGTTGGTGGTGCCTCGGCGCGCCGGATCAACGTCGACGACCTCGGCAGCCTGGGGCTCACTTCAGCGAGCAGAACAGGTCGATGCCGGTCCCGTCGGGGTCGTCGACCGTCGCGTAGCGCTGTCCCCAGGGGGCATCGAAAGGCGCCCGTCGGCCCGAGTGGCCCATCGAGGTCAGCCGCTCGTATGTGCGGTCCACCGCCTCGGGCGAGTCGAGCAGGAAGGCAAGGCTGATCCGCTGGTCACCGGTTCCGGGCTTCCAGTCCGGGTCGAAGGAGCGAATCTCATCCGCCGAGTCCCAGGCGAGGCGCAGACCGCCCGGCAGCTCGAGCTCCACGTGCGGTCGCTCGTCGGCGTCAGCCGGCACGGCAAGACCGAGCTCCCGGTAGAAGGCCAGCGAGCGGGCCATGTCGTCGACCACGATCCCGATCAGATCCAGTTTTGCGTTCACGGCACGTTCCTCCTTTCCCTTGCGTTTCCTGACGTCGATCTTCGACGCCTGCCGGCCGCGCGTCTTGAACGAATCGGACGCCTTGCGGCCGCTCCCAACGGCGGACTCGGAAGCTCTCAGCCGTACTCGAAGACCCGCGCTGGGCGGATCAGGAAACTCACCCGTTCGAGGTTGCGATAGTCGTCGGGATCCTCGCCGTATCTGGATGCCATCCGCATCGCCTCCTCGACCGCCGCTTGCCCCTCTCGCATCTCTGCGGCAGCGCCTTTGATCCCGACCCAGTGAAGCGGTCGATCCGCGTCGTGTACCACCACTGAGACCCGGGGATCGCGTCGGAGATTGACCGCCCAGCGACGCTCGGGCCGCCCGTTCACGAGGATCGCTGCGTCCTCGAGGAGGTAGTGCACAACCGCCTGGTGTGGCGCACCATTGGAGCCAGCCATTGACAGAACCGCGCACCGCGGCGCCTCCAGGTAGGCGCGCACGGGCGCAAGGAGCTCCTCGGGCTCAGGCACGATCTCGCAGGAGCGTTGGCTTGGCTGACATTCGCCCCCGGAATCTATCGTCGCCGAGCGGCCGCTCGTTCGTGGCAACCGCTGGCGCTTCGGAAGCGCCTCGGCCTAGGCCGGCACCTATGATCGGGCCGTGGTCGAAGAGGCGAATCTGAACGACACGGAGGCGGGCCTCGTGCCGGACAGCCCTGGCTGGTTCGTCATGAACGCGCGCGGCGCCCGCTGGTTTGACAACCCCGGACGAGGGCACAGCCTGCCGCTCACGGGTCACGACGAGTACGAGGCGGAGACCTTCTTTCCGATGCTCGGCATGGCGATCCGGGTCGTGGACCCCGGACAGCCGACGGACACGTACCACTGGGAGACCGAGCAGGAGGACTTCCTCGTGCTCTCGGGTGAGGCGCTGCTGATCGTCGAGGGACAGGAGCGCCGACTCAAGCAGTGGGACTTCGTGCACTGCCCGCCCGAGACGCGGCACGCCTTCGTGGGCGCCGGCGACGGCCCGTGCGTGCTCCTGTGCGTCAGTTCCAGGCAGTTCCAGAAGGACGGCCCGTGGGGCTACTACTGCGCCGACGAGACGGCGGCCCGCTATAACGCGAGCGCGCCCGAGGACACCCAGGACGGCGAGCTGGCATCTGAGCGCTTCGGGCCGCGCCGGCCGACGCGCTACCGCGACGGCCTGCTGCCGGGCGGTCGCTAGGGTGACTCCATGGGCCTGATGGACATAGTCGACAAGGTGCGAGAGTTGATCGGCGACGGCGCAGTCGACGCTCTGTCCGAGAAGGCCGGGGAGCTCTCCGACATCGCCCAAGGCGAGGGCAGCGTCCTCGACAAGGCTCAGGAGGCCGTCGACGGGCTGGGCGACAGCAGCGCCGAAAGCGGGGGCGGCGACGCCGCCGCTGGTTCGAAGCGCTAGGACCCCACGGCGACTGAAGCCACCGACGTCGCCCCGGGTAGAGGCTGAGCGGGCACCGGGCTGCAGGAGCTTGCCTTGATCCAGCCCCGATGATGAATCGTCTCCCCCGTGCTCCGCCCGTGGTCGGAAACAAGTCTCGGCCTCCAGGCCGATGTCGAGAGACGCGCGGCGCAGTACCGTCGCGGTGTGTTCGACGGATCGCTTCACGGGTTGTCCCAAACAGACGGGATGCGCGCGTGGGTCCCGGTATTCGCGCTTGCGGTTGCGATCGTTGCGGCACTGACTGACCCGTCGTCAGCGGCGGACCTCACCCTTGCCGCACTTGTCGTCGCTGCCTTCGCGGTGTGGGCCTACGTGCCCAACGTTCCCCTGTGGGCCCTCTCTGTAGCGGTGGTCGTCCCGGTGGTCGTGGCGCAGCGCACGGGCCAGCTTGAGCCACTCATGTTCGAGGTATCCCTGCTTGGCTTCGTCGTCGGGGCCTGGGCCCCGTCGCTCGCAGCGGCAGTCGCCCTCGGCCTGCTCGCTGCGATCTCGCCGGTGCTGGCGGGCCTGCTTCAGGACCCATCTGAGATTGCTGTGGGCATCTGGATAATGGGCATTGCTTTCCCTTGGGTCATCGCGCGCGCGGGCGTCCGCCAGAGGCAGCTGGCAACGCAACTCGACGCCACGAGGCGCGAGCTCGCCCAACAGGCACTACTTGACGAGCGGCGTCGGATCGCTCGCGACGTCCACGACTTCGTGGGCCACGGGTTGGCCGCCGTGATGCTTCAGGTCACCAGTGCTCGGCACGTCATGCGCCGCGACCCCGCGGCAGCCGAGGAGGCACTTCGATCGGCCGAGGAGGTGGGTCGGCACAGCATGCGGGAGCTGCGCCGGACGGTCGGGCTGCTTCGGAGCGACGACGAGACGGCAGTGGCAGCGCCGCTCCCGTCGGCACGGGAGATCCCAGAGCTGGTCGATCACGCCCTGGCCGGGGGACTCGCCGTGCGGTTACAGACACGAGGAGACCTCTCTCGGATCGCGCCGAGCATCGGAGTAGCGCTCTACCGGATTACCCAGGAGGCGCTCGCAAACGCGGCGCAGCACGCGCCGCACGCGCGGACGGTTCTGGAGCTCGAGGTGAGCGAGGGACGGGCATGCCTCGTCGCCGAGACGACCGGACCCACCGTTTCCGGACCGAGCAGTGGGCCGGAGCGACCCCGATACGGCCTGGTCGGGATGCGCGAGCGGGCGACCGCCCTCGGCGGCGAGTTGGCCGCCGGGCCGACAGCCGCGGGGTGGCTGGTGAGCTGCCGGCTTCCATTGGAGGCTAAGGACGAGACGCCGGCCCGGGAGGAGCGCACCCCATGATCCGGGTCGCCCTCGTCGATGACCAGGCCATCGTCCGGGCGGGCTTGGCGCGAATCCTCTCCCCGACCGATGGCTTCGAGGTTGTGGCCGAATGCGCCGACGGTCGGCATGCCGTCGAGGAGCTACCCACGGTGCGTCTCGACGTGATCCTGATGGACATCCGCATGCCCAGACTCGACGGAATCGCCGCGACCGAGCAGTTGCGCCGGACGGCCGACCCAGTTCCTGTGCTCGTGCTGACAACTTTCGGCGAGGACGAGGTGTTGTGGGGCGCGATCGAGGCCGGCGCTTCCGGGTTCGTGCTCAAGGACAGCTCCGCGGAGGACCTGATCACTGCGGTGCGAGCGGTCGCCGGCGGGGGCGCCTGGTTCGACCCGGCGGTGGCACCGCGGGTCCTCGACCGATACCGCCAGGTGGTTGCGCCGGCCACCCGCGACGCAGCCCGGCTTGACCTGCTCACCGATCGGGAGCACGCCGTCTTGCGGCTGATGGCGCGCGGCGCAACCAACGCCGAGATCGCTGGGAGCCTGCACGTCGCCGAGGCGACGGTTAAGACCCACGTCGGCAACATCTTCGGAAAGCTGGATGTTCGCGACCGAGCCGCGGCGATCGTGTTCGCCTACGACCACGGCGTCGTCAGCCCGGGCGCGACGGCACCGCCCAGGCCCGCATAGTCCTCCCCCGGGACGCCAGCTCAGACCACAGTCTGGGAGCGAATAGGGCCCGTGGGCCGATGCGCAATCCGCGATGTCGATCTACGTTGAGGGCAAGTGAGGGACGAGCGGATCACGGAAACGCAAGTCGCGTCTGATCCCGAGCACAGGCTCCTGCAGGTACTCGTTGGTCGTTGGCATGCCAGCGGGCGAACGTATGCGACCGCTTCAGCTCCGAGCGCCGAGATCGACGCCACGGACACCTACGAGTGGCTGCCGGGAGGATTGGGCCTCTTTCACACCGTAGACGCACGCGTCGGTGACGAGAGGGTCGAAGGGGCTGAAGTCATCGAGTACGACCCTTCACGCGAGGCCTACGTCACGCACTATGTCGGCACTGACGGGCCGAACTCGTACGAGGCCAGGCTTACGGAAGAGCACGGCGAGTTGGTCTGGAGGATGCAGAGCGACAGGAATCAGTTCACAGGTGTCTTTGACGACGACGGCACGACTATCAGCGGCTGCTGGGAGCTGCGCGGCGACGATGGGAGGTGGCGGCCGTGGATGGAAATCACGCTGACCAAGAAACGATGACCGAGCGGCTCACGATCTGGAGCAGTCGCCGGCCTTGGCGCGCGCTTGGGATCTGGGCCTTTGCGTTCGTGGCCGCGATCGCGATCAGTGCGGCGTTCCTGGGCGACGCGCTGTCAGGCGAAGAGGAGGTGACGAGCGATGCCGAGTCGCGGCGCGCGGACGAGCTTCGGGCAGAGCGCTTTGCGGAGGACCGAGGCGGGCGCGGGCAGGACGCCACCGAGGTGGTCGTCGTTCGCTCCTCCCAGGCGACGGTCGATGAGCCAGCGTTCGAGCAGCGGGTCGGGGAGATCTCCGCTGAGTTGCGGCGAGCCGGTGCGACCCGAGTCACCACCTTCTACGAGACCGGCGAGCGGCGGCTGGTCTCCCGGGATCGCGATGCCACGGGGATGCTCGTGGCCCTCGGCAGCGAAAGCGATGCCGAGGACAACATCGAAGCCGTCGTGGACGCCGTCGAGGCCGCCAACGGTCCCGACGGTTTCCAGGCAACGATCACCGGCGAGTTCACGCTCGACGCCGACTTCTCGACCCTGTCGGAGGAGGACCTGCGCAACGGCGAGCTGGGGTTCGGACTGCCGGCCGCCCTGATCGTGCTGTTGATCGTCTTCGGCTCCCTGGTGGCTGGGGTGATTCCGATGCTGCTGGCGATCGTCTCGATCGTCGTCGCCCTGGCGCTCATCGCGCTCATCGGGCAGGCCTTTCCGCTCTCGGTCTTTGCCACGAACATGCTCACCGGGATGGGGCTCGCGCTCGGGATCGACTACTCGCTGTTCATCCTCTCCCGCTTCCGGGAGGAGCGGCTTGGAGGACGGGAGAAGCTCGAGGCGATCGCCACCGTCGGCGCCACGGCCAGCCGCGCGGTGCTCTTCAGCGGGATCGCGTTCACCCTCGCCATGGTCGGGCTCCTGCTCGTGCCGCACACGATCATGCGAAGCCTCGCCGCCGGCGCGATCGCGGCCGGACTGTTCTCGGTCGTCGCCGCGCTGACGCTCCTCCCGGCGCTCCTGAGTCTGCTGGGGGATCGGGTCAACGCCCTACGCATCCCGTTCTTCGGGAGAGCCGCGAGCCGCGCGGAGAGTCCGTTCTGGTCTCGGACCGTGCGAGGGGTAATGAGGCGCCCGCTGGCCAGCGTGGTGCTCGCGACGGCAGCGCTGCTCGCACTGGCCGCGCCCGTGCTGGCCCTGCGATCGGGCGAAGCCGGTGTGAGCACGCTTCCGGACCGGCTCGCCGCCAAGCAGGGGTATCTGGCCCTGAACGCCGAGTTCCCCGGCGAGACCACTGAGCCGGTGGAGATCATGGTCGACGGTGACGCCGCCTCGCCGGCGGTCCAGGCAGGAATCGAGCGGGTGCGAGCGCAGCTGGCGACCGACGATCTCTTCGGCCGTGTCGAGGTGGAGACGAACTCGGCCGGTGACCTCACCGTTCTGACCGTCCCGATCCAAGGCGATCCCCTCGCTGAGGACGCGATCGACGCGGTGCGGGAGCTGCGCAGCGAGCAGATTCCCGGCGCCTTCCCGGATCCCGGAGTCGAGGTTCTCGTGGCCGGCGATACGGCGGAATCCATCGACGAGTCGGACACGATGAACCGCTGGCTTCCGATCATCATCGCCTTCGTACTCGTGCTCAGCTTTGTGCTCCTGACGATCGCCTTCCGCTCGCTCGTCGTTGCAGGCAAGGCGATCGTGGTCAACCTGTTGTCCGTTGGCGCGGCCTACGGGCTGCTGGTGCTGGTCTTCCAGGAAGGGGTCGGAAACGAGCTCTTCGGCTTCCAGCAGGTGGACACGATCGAAGCTTGGGTGCCGCTGTTCCTGTTTGCCGTCCTCTTCGGACTGTCGATGGACTATCACGTCTTCCTGCTCAGCCGCATCCGTGAGCGCTTTCGCCAGACCGGTGACAACAGCGACGCCGTGGCCCACGGCGTCGCCTCGACCGGCCGCATCATCACCGGCGCCGCCCTGATCATCATCGCGGTCTTCAGCGGCTTTGCCAGGGGCGACCTCGTGATGTTCCAGCAGATGGGATTTGGCGTGGCGGTCGCCCTGCTGCTCGACGCGACGGTGGTGCGCCTGGTGCTCGTTCCAGCAGCGATGGAGCTGCTCGGCGAGCGCAACTGGTACCTGCCCTCGTGGCTTCGCTGGCTTCCGGACGTCCACGTCGAGGGTGCCGAGTCAAGACCGCGAACAAGCCCGGAGCCGGTTCGCGGCGTGAGCTAGGCCAGTGCTTGGGACGTGAGCTCGGAACCCGCACACATGGCGATCGTCAAGCTCCGCCTTGAACAGGCCTGGTGGGCCGGTGAGGTGCTCTCGCAGAGCCACGCGGAGTATCCGGCCTTTCGGCACATCTTTCCCGATCCCCAGCGCCGCCAGAAGGCATTGCGCGCGATGTACGCCGGCATCGCGCGCGACGCAATCCGCTTCCAATCGGTCTACGCGGCCGAGACCAACGGCGGGCACGTCCATGGGGTCGCTATCTGGCTTCCGCCGGGGCGATTTCCCTGGAGCGCGTGGCGCCAGCTCCGTGGAGCGGGCTGGCAGCTTGCGGTGCTACTCGCCGCACCACGGTCGTTCCCGACCTTCATGCGCACTGGAATGAACGCCGCGCGCCTTCATCCCTCTGGGCCCCACTGGTACCTCGAGGTCATGGGCGTGGAGCCATTCGCTCAGCGGAGGGGGCTCGGCAGCCGGCTTCTGACGCCGGTGCTGGACCTCGCCGACCGTGACCGCGGCGACTGCTACCTCGAGACCTCCGACCGCGCCAACATCCGGTTCTACGAGCGCCATGGCTTCGAGGTCGTGGATGACGCTTTGCCGCTCGTGCCCGGTGGGCCCACCCATGTGGCGATGCGACGAACGCCGGCTTGACGATGGTAGGGGTCGCCTGGTTCGGCGATCCCGACGGCAACGCCTTCGCGATCGAAGAAAGGGGTGCCTCGTGAGGTTGCCTTTCCGGCCCAACCTGGACGTCCGCGACCGGCCAGCGACGATGTGTTCGCCGACGACGACGGCGTGGTCAGCCCGGCGCGACGCCACCGCCAGCCGCAGGCTCGAAGGCCGTTCTGGCGGACGCCCGGAAGGCCTCAAGCGCCGGCGAGGGATCGTCGCCTCGCCAGACGAGGCGGGTCTCGAGTAGATCGGACGGCTCACTGAGGGGCACCGCGCGGATGCCGTCGGGCAGCTCGCTTGCGACCGATGCCGGCGCCAGGGCCACTTGGGAGGCGGTGCCGAGGAGGTTGAGGTCCCAGCCCGTGTGAAACGACTCGCTCGCAATCGTCGGCTCGAAGCCCGCGCTGCGGCAGATCCCAACGAAGGCATCGTGGAGGCGCGGGGCAAGCTCCCGAGGGAACAAGACGAAGGTCATATCCGCCAGCGAGCCGAGCGCGACGGAGCTTTCGGCCCCCAACGGATGGTCCGCACCGAGCAGCGCAACCGCGTGCTCCTGCCGGATCACCTCACTCGCGACCTCTGCGGCGAGCTCGGGGACGAGCGAAACCGCGACGTCGATCGTGCCGGAACGCAAGGCCGGGATCATCTGGGCGTTCCACATCTCCTGGCTGAGCAACTCGACGTCCGGGTGCCCTGCCCGGAATGCCCGACCGAGCGCGGGGAGGGTTTCGAAGCGCGCGCTCCAGCTGAACGCCACGCATAGCCGACCGAGTTCTCCGGTCCCTGCTCGCTTCGCCGCCGCGACGGCGCGATCGGCTTCCGCAAGGGTCCGTCGGGCGCCATCGAGCAGCGCGCGCCCGGCCTCGGTGAGCCTCACCTCTCGGCTGGTCCGAACGAACAGATCGGCGCCAAGCTCGCGCTCGAGCTGGCGAATCGCGACGCTCAGCGGCGGCTGGGCCATGTGGAGCCGCGTTGCCGCCCGGCTGAAGTTGAGCTCCTCCGCGACGGCTACGAAGTAACGCAGGTGGCGAAGCTCGGGCACCCCAGGCAAGCCTAGAGCCTTCGGATACACCATCCGTATGGCGCCAGACCCGATCGGTGTTGCTGATTGACGCCACGCGCGGGAGGATTAACGGGCCGCATGCCCGCGAACTTGATCCACCGCTTCGGCGCGACTGCCGGCGGCACCCCGGTGAACGCCTACGTCATCGAGGGCCCGGCTGGCTGCGTCGTGATCGACTCAACGCTCACGGTGTCCGACGGGCGAGCGCTGCGCACCCGCGTCGAGGAGATATCCAAGCCAATGCTTGGCGTCGCGATCACCCATGCCCATCCGGATCACTACGGGGGCCTCGTCGAGCTGGTGAGGGGGCTCGACGCTCCGGTCTTCGCCACCGAGGGCGTGGCAAGCGTGATCCGCCGCGATGACCCCGCCAAGGAGCAGATCCTGCGCCCGATGATCGGCGACGAGTGGGCGCCCGAGCGGGCGTTTCCCAACACCACGGTCGCCGACCAAGAGGTCGTGCGGCTGGATGGGATCGCGCTGCGCGTCACCGACGTCGGCCCGGGCGAGTCGCCGCACGACAGCATCTGGTGGCTTGAAGAGGACGGGGGCCGGCGGGTGTTCTCGGCCGACCTCGCCTACGACCGCAAGCACTGCTTCCTCGCCGACGGGTTTCATCAGGAGTGGCTGGCCAACATCGAGCGCGCGCGCCGGGAGTTCCCGACGGGGGTCACGCTCCATCCCGGACACGGACTGCCATGCGGCACCGAGGTCCTGGACTGGCAGGAGCGCTACATCACCACCTTCCTCGACGCGGTCCGTGGCGCGGACTGGAGCGATGCGGAGGCTGCGCAAGCCGCGATCGTGTCGCGGATGGTTGAGCACCTTCCCACCAGCGAGCTGCAGTTCTTGATGGAGCTCTCGATCGAGCCGGTTGCCGAGCAGCTGGGCGCGCGCTGATGAGCCGCCGGTGACGGGAGCGATCGACATCCTCAACCCCGAGCGGCCGAAGCGTGTCGTCATCGTCGCTTCCAATCCGGCGGTGTCCGAGAGCACCGGCTGGCCGATCGGCTTCTGGTGGTCGGAGCTCACCCACCCCTACTGGATGCTCACGGAGCGCGGCTATCGGGTCGACGTGGCGAGTCCGGACGGCGGCAAGCTCGAAGCCGATTCGTGGAGTGACCCGCGCGACGACTCACGCTACTCCGCGGACGACCTGATCAGCCTCGGATTCATCAACTCCCCCGACCACCTGAAGCTCGTAGAGCAGTCCCACCCACTCACGGATATCGCCGTCGCCGACTACGACGCCGCGCTGTTCGTCGGCGGCCAGGGACCGATGTACACGTTCGTCGACGATGAGCGCGTGCACGCGCTCATCGCCTCGTTCTACGAATCCGGCAAGGTCGTCGCCGTGATCTGCCACGCCGTCTGCGCGCTGTTGAAGACGCGCCTCTCGGACGGCAAGCTGCTCGTGGAGGACAAGACCTGGACCGGCTTTGCGAACTCCGAGGAGCAGTTTGCGGATGAATACGTGGGTCGGAAGATCCAGCCGTTTTGGATCGAGGACGAAGCCCGCCGGCTCAAGAACACGAATTTCATCGTCAACGGCCGCTTCAAACCCCACGCGGTGCGCGACGGGAACCTGATCACGGGCCAGCAGCAGTACTCGGGGGCGGCCGCCGCCCAACTGATGATCGAAGCGCTGGGGGTCTGAACGCTCGTGACGATCATGAACGGGATCTGATGCTCGCTCGGTACCCGATCGACGTCATGCTCCTGGCGACCGACCTCGCCGTGGCCCGGGAGTACTACGCCGACAGGATCGGGCTCGAGATCCTGATCGAGACCGACGACTTCCTCAGCTTCAAGTGCGGCGGCGACAGCCGCCTCGTCGTCACGCGGAGCGACAGCGGCACGAGCGAGCCGCAGACCAAGGCCTCCTGGCGAGTCGACGACCTCGCCGCCGAGGTGCGCGAGCTGCGCAGCCGAGGGGTCGAGGTGGAGGAGTACGACGAGCCCGGGCTGAAGACCGTCGACGGGATCGCCGACGTCGGCTTTGCGCTCTCCGCTTGGCTCGTCGACCCGCACGGAAACTCGATCGGGCTACTGCAGTTCAAGGAGGACGAGGATTGAGGCCCGGCCCCGGGCCGCGCGCCTCCGCCGTGATGCCGCCGGACGCACCCAACGGTTCGATCACCACGACGGTGACCCGGCGTGTCAAGCCGGGTCATGAGCACTCCTACGAGCAGTTCCTCAACGGCATCATCGCCGCCGCGAGCCAGTTTCCGGGGCATCTCGGGGTCGAGGTTTTTCGGCCCGAGAGCGCGACCGCGGGGGAGTACCGGATCGTCTACCGGTTCGACAGCGCCGAGCACCTGCGCCGCTGGCTCGACTCCGACGAGCACGCCGCTTGGCTCGAGCGGGCCGAGCCCCATGTGATCGGACCAATGCACACGACCTTCGTGACCGGACTCGAAACCTGGTTCACCGTGCCGGGCCGGCCGGGAACAGCGCCCCCGCCGCCGCACAAGATGGCAGTGCTCACTTGGATCACGATCTTCCCCCTGATCACCGGTCTCGTCGTCGCCTTGGAGCCGCTCGTTGGGGATCTGCCGCTCGTCTTGAGGCTGGGGATCACGACCGCGCTGGCGGTACCGCTCATGACCTGGGTGCTGATGCCCAGGGTGACGTGGCTGCTCCGCGGGTGGCTGTATCCCGGTCACTGACCAGCTGGTTATGAGTCCGGCGGTGGCCCAACGACGATGCGGCCCGCGTGCTCGTGAGCGGGAGTGCCTAGGGCGCCGCAGGCGTCGATCAAACGGCGCCTGATCAAGGCGGCGTCATCGGCCTCTGCAATGCGCGTGTGGCAGAAATCGAGCTTCAGCGGGAGCGCCTCCACGGATGCGAGCTCGCCGCCGTCGAGGTCAACCAACCACAGCAGCCCGAGATCGTTGCGCAGAATCGGGTCGACTCGATAGTCGTCGACAAAGTCGCCCAGGTCGAAGAGGACGCGCCCCGCGACACCGTGGAAGACGTGGGCCGAGTGACCGGCCACGATCGTGGCGCCGTTCCGCGCCAGAGCCTGGGCCGCGCGGCGGACCTGCCGGGTCGGAGCCGGGGCCATGTTCGGACCCCAGTGTGGACAGACGAGGACCAGGTCCGGGTCGGCGCCGTCACCCCCGCGCACCGTGGCGGCGAGCCAGTCCGGCAGCCTTCGCCTCGCGAGGTCCGCGAGCGCGATCCCGGGCTGGCCGGGCGCCGCCGCGTATTCGGCGGGGTGGTCGGCGAACGCGACGATCCGGAGTCGCTCGCCGGCCGCCTCGAGCAGACCGGGTAGCCGCGCGCGCTCCTCATCTGGCCCCGCGCCCACCCAGCCGATCCCCGCCGCGCGCAGGTGCTCGAAGGTATCCAGCAGCGCCTCGGGGCCAAAGTCGAGCGCGTGGTTGTTGGCGAGCGTGACGCAGTCGACGCCCAGGTGCGCAAGCGCCTCCACCGCCGCCGGCGGAGCCCGAAAATGAAACCTGCGCCCCGGCGACGGCGTGCCGCGCTCGGAGATGCAGCACTCCAGGTTGACGATGCAGAGGTCCGCCGTGCGGGCCGCCTCCACCACCTCTGGGGCGAACAGCGATTCCGGCGGCGCCTCGCGAAGCCGCTGCGCGACGCCCCGCCCGAGCATCGTGTCGCCCGCCAGGGCCAGCCTCATCAGCGTCTTGCTTCCGCTCTTGCGCGATGGTTTCCAGGACCCCGTGTGCCGAACCGAGACGAGATCGTCACAGGTGAATGATCTCCGAACTTCGCCCCACGAAGGAGGGCCCTTGGACGACGGCGTGGCGCCCGACGACTACGTCGTCCTCTGGTCCTCGCGGCCGCGCCGTATGCGCTGAAGGACATAGAGGTATCGTCGTCCTCTGGCGCGCCGGGCGAGGCCGGCGTCCGTCGCGGCTTCGCTCCCGATCAGCTGCGCCACGTCCACGCCGTCGAG
>JBKPDQ010000093.1:0-21484 GCA_046728015.1 Actinomycetota bacterium | reverse complement strand
GCATGCGCCTCTGCGATCGTGTCTTCGCGCGCAGTGGCCTCGTCGGCCGCGCTCTCGACAACGCGCTCCGCATCGTGAAGCCGACCAGTCTCGTTGATCGCCATGCCAAGCTCTGGAAGAAGCCCGCTTCGGCGCGGATCGCCGTCCGGTAGCAGCGTGGCGGCCCGATCCAGGAGACCGATGGCGGCGGGCAGATCGTCGCGCGCGAGCGCCGCGCGACCGGCCGCGTCGAGGTAGCGGCCACCGCTCCGGGCGAGCTGGAGGTGGCTCTCCTCCGCGGCTGGCTCGACCTCGACGCGGTAGCGAAACGCCGCCTCGAGGTGATAACCGATGACCTCGGTCTGCTCGCCGAGGCCGCCGGCGGATCGGCGCTCGAGCCAGCGCGCGTGACGCTCATGCAGATGGGCGCGGCGCGACTTGGGCATCAGGGCGTAGGTGGCGTCCCGGATCAGCATGTGGCTGAAGCGAAACCCCTGCTCGCCGGGAAGGTCGGGTCTGCCGGAGCGGATCAGCTCGCGGGCCGCCAGCGCCGACAGGTTCGCATCGAGCTCCTCTCGTCGAGCGTCACCCACCAGATCCTCGAGCGCCCCGCGATGAAACGTGCGTCCCTCGACTGATGCGCAGTCGAGAATCGTGCGCTCTCCTGGAGCGAGGCGATCGATCCGCGCCGTGAGGACGGCCTGGATCGTCGGGGGAATCGCCGGCGACGCGGCGCCCATCTCCGCTCGCATCGCGACCATCTGCTCCAGGTAGAACGGATTGCCCTCGGCGGCTGCCAGGAGCTTTGCTTGCTCCTCCGGCCGAGCTTTGCCGCCGGAGAGATGCTCAAGCAGCTCCGTCGCTTCCCGGGCGGTTAGCGACTCGAGGCGGATAACGGAACCGCGGTCGCCGCCAACCGCAGTCCATTCGGGTCGTTGCTCGAGCAGCTCAGGCCGGGCTAGACACACAAGCAGTAGCGGAGCGCCCTGGGCGAATGCGGCGACGTGCTCGATCAGGTCGAGAAAGGTCGGCGCGGCCCAATGGATGTCCTCGAACACCACAACCAAAGGCCGCTGGCGCGCGACCGTCTCGAGCAGGTTGCGAACCGCCCATTGCGTCTCTTCCGTTTGAACGTAGCCGGACCTGAAGCCCGCGGCCCGGGCAACCCGGGTAGCGATCAACTCCGAGTGCTCGAGACCGGGGTCTTCACGGGTGAGGAGGGACTCAAGCGCCGTTTCGTTCGCGGATCCGGCCAGCTTGCGGGCAACCTCAGCCAGGGGCCAGAAGGTGATCGACTCGCCGTACGGAAGGCAGCGCCCGACGACGGCTCGCGCATCGTCCCGCACGTCGTCCAGAAGCGCCTTCAGCAGCCGTGACTTGCCGATGCCCGCCGGCCCGAACACCGTGACCAGCTCCGGCGATCGATCACTCAGAACACGGTCGAAGCTCGCACGCAGAAGTGCAAGCTCCCGGGCACGGCCGACGAAGGGAGTTGCCGGCCCGGCCGATGGCGGCACGGCCTCTGGAGCAACTGTCACCAGGCGCCAGGCGGGCACCGGGGCCGCCTTGCCTTTGAGGGTGAGCGGCGGGATGCGCTCCAGCCGGGCGGCGCCCCGCAGAAAGCGCTCGGTCTCGGCTCCGACGAGGACCTGTCCCGCCTCCGCGACCGACTCCAAACGCTGCGCCACGTTGACCGCGTCCCCGAGGATCGACGACTCGCCGGCGGCGTCGTCGCCTACGACAACCTCCCCTGTATTGATGCCGGTCCTCACGCTCAGCTCGACGCCCCAGCGGCGTGCTAGCTCGCGGTTGACCCCTGCGAGCGCCTGGGTGAGCCCGAGCGCTGCGCGGGCCGCTCGCAGCGCGTCGTCCTCGTGCGCGAAAGGCACGCCGAACACCGCCATCACCGCGTCGCCCATGTGTTTTTCGACCGTTCCGCCGTGCCGCTCGATCACTCGGTCGGCACGATCGAACCAGCGTCCGATGACTTGGTGCAGCGTCTCCGGGTCGAGCTGTTCCCCCAGCGCCGTGAAGCCGCTGACGTCCGAGAACAGGACCGTAACGACCTTGCGAGCCCGCGCCGGCGGGGGGGCGTCGCTCTCGAACGGAGCTCCGCAGAGCGAGCAGAACCGCGCATCCGCCTGATTCGGCCCACCGCACCTGGCGCACGCCGGCATGAGGCAAGTGTATGCCGACAGTGCCTGGCCGACCAGCCCCTCTTGTCAGCCGCCGCACCTAGCTTCGACTCCTTCACCGGCGCTCCCGCGCCCTAGGCGCATAGTTTCCGCGCATCCCGCTGCGAGGAGGCAACCTTCTCTTGGGGGCCACCGCCTGGGCCTCGACTAGGATCGACCGGGCGATGGCTGAGGAGGACGTCCAGGCGCTCCGCCAGATCTACGCGGCCTTCTCGCGCTGGGACATCGACGAGCTCTCACACGACGTCACCCACGACTTCGAGCTGAACCTGCCAGAGAGCCTCCCCTACGGCGGGACGCGTCACGGCTACGACGGGGTGCAAGCGTTCGCGAGCGTCCACCAGGATCACGTCGAGGGGCAATGGGCCGATCCCGACGAGTTCCTCGACGCCGGCGACCGCATCGTCGTCCTGGGGCGCAACCGCGGGCGCGCAACCCGGACCGGGCGGGCGTTCGAGATGCCGTTCGCGCACGTGTGGCCCCTCACGGACGGCGTCGCCTCCCGGTGCCAGGTCTACACCGACAGCGCGCCACTGGTCGCTGCGCTGTCCGACGAGTAGCGCTAGGGCTACGGGATCTTCGGGTTGATCCCGGGGTCCGGCGCGGGTTGGTCGTCGTGCACGCCGTGGTCGAGATGAAGAGGCTCCGGCTCCGGGCCATCGAGCTCGTTCGGCGGATCGGGAACGACGGCATCGCTGAGGCGCTCGGAGTCTCCCGCTCTCCGTCGCCGCAGCAGGTCCCAGCTGTCGTCGAGCTCGGCCCGGATCTCCTGCAGGCGGGCGTGCTCGTCGGGCCCCAGGCCTCTGCCGGAGCCATCGAGGAGCCGGTGCTCCTCCTCAACGAGTGCTTCGATGCGATCCGGGATCCCCGGCTCGATCTGGTCGGCGTAGCTGTGGGTGCTCATGTCCCCCGCCGGCGAGCGCCGTCATGGCGCTCCTGCTCTTCGGCCGTGCGCTCGGCCCACGGAATTGCCTCGAGGCGCTGTGCCGGGATCGGATCGCCGCTCTCGACCGAGAAGCCATAGGTGCCGTCCTCCAATCGCTTCTCAGCGCGTTCGACGGCCTCGAGCTGGCGGCGCATCTGCTCCGCCAGCGCGTCGTCGACCTGCTCGTCGGTGAGCGCCTCGGCGTCGTCCTCGAGGCTGACGCCGGTATCGATCTCGTCGAGCTCGCTCCGTCGGACACGCTCGAGATCGGCGAGCGAACTCTCGATTCTGGTGCGCTCGCCTGCCAGCAGCTCGCGGGCGCGCGCCGAGTCGATCAGTGGCTTTCCGTTGCTCATTCCCCGGTCATCCTCGGCTCGGTGGCAAGCAGCAGATCGGTGAGACCGAAGCGGCCCTCGCGCGCCGGCAGCGTGGGCGTCCAATCAGGATCGTTCGCCAGGTAGGAGCCGGGATCGGCCCCGAGGATGCCGATCAGGACTTCCGCCACGATCCGTCCGCCGCTCGGGCCGAGCCGCTCGCCGTCCGCGCGGCTCGCCGACTCGGCCAGGAAGTAGAGCCACAGCGGGGTCTCGCCCGTCCAGCCCGCGTCGCGGAGGCCGAGCGGATCGCCCCTAAGCGGAGCCTCGCCCATCGCTGCTGCGACGGCCTCGCCCGACGGCAGGCCGTAGGCGTGACCCCGCTCGAGGTCACGTCCCGCGAGGGACTGGTAGGCCTCGACCTCGACCTCGCCGGTGATAGCGGCCGGAAGCTCGATCAGCGATCGTGCCAGGCGCCCGTCGATCAGCTTCGCCCGCTGCGCCGGGGCGGCGCCGTCCACGTCGAAGAGCCGGCTCCATTCGATCGCTAGCTCGGCGGGGACCGGCCGGAAGCCGATCAGGTCGGGGAACAGCCGCCGCGCGGGCGTGTCCGAGTTGAGCTCGAAGGAGTCGCGCACCTGACTGTGGCCATAGCGGAACGCCGCATCGGCGAACTCGAGCGGGATCCGCGGGGCCGCGTTCGGCCGGTAGAAGCGGGGCCCGTCGCGGAGCACCGAGTCGACGAGCTCGGCGCCGACAAGCCGCGGGAGGTAGTCGTTGACGATCACCCACTGGTAGTGCCAGATGGTCTGGCGCTGGGCGGTTTCGAAGACGTCGGGGCCCGCGATGCCGCGCTCGCGGGCCAGCTCGACCAGGCGATTGTGGACCTTGATCATCGCCACGTGCAGTTGCGAGACGACGATGTGGACGTCGTTGCGCGGGTCGCCGACCAGCGCGACGCCTTCGGCGTTGCGCGGGAGGTCGGCCTCCTCCCCGCGCTCGTTGCGGCCCAACAGCAGCTGAGCTGGATCGTCGCGACGGTAGAGATACGGACTGCCGATCTGTCCGGACCCGTAGAGGCTGTCGAGGTCCGCCTTGGGGGTGCGGTAGTTGACCGAAGTCTCTGGCTCGGCACGCGGGGACAACGGCGAGCGATCGGCGGTGATGTCGTGGGCGATGAACTGCCCGAACAGGGGCCAGCCCGCGGCGGCCTCGGTGGCGTCCTCGCAGATCTCACCCCCGTCACAAATTCCGCCGGCAACCCCAAGGGCAAGCAGCGCCTCGTCCTCGCCCTCCAGCGGCGGGAGCGCAGGAAACAGGCGTTCGTACCGATCCGAGGCCGCGTCGACCGGTGCGTCGACCGACCGCGAGGGCGCCAGGCAGTGATCGCCGCCGAAGCCGCATGCCTCGCTGATCTCGACGCTCCGAAGCACCGGGGTCCTACGGTAGCCCACTCGGCGCGCCGGGCAGCGCGGCGCGAGGCGAGCGCTGGGCCGTATCGCTCGAGGAGATCACGGTAGTGGAGTGCCCGTCGGCGAGCGCGCTGCCCTGCTCGAGGTGTATTCCGCTCGCTACGGCAAGCTGCCGACGGTCGCCGGCGTCCTGCGCGCGCTCCCCGATCCCGCCGACGACCCGATCTTCCGCCTCGGCGCCTCCGAGTCGAGCACTCACGCGGGTCCCTCGCCGGGCTAGCGACGGCGAATGCTGAGCGCGCGCTCCTCCCTTCGCGTGGAAGCAGGGGTCTTCGTTAAACGCGGGCGACGTGCCCGCAAAAGACGACGCCGGAAAGTCGAGTCGACCCTGGACGGACCCCCGGGTCTCTGGAGACTTCACCTCAGGCGCCGGTCCTGACGACGAGCCAAAGGGACCTACCCGCAGGATGGGCCGTATACCTGGCGATGTCCCGCATCCAGATTGCAGCGGCGCTCGTGGTGTCTGCCCTGATCGCCGTCGCCGCACTCACCTTCGCCGCGGGTGGAGATGAGTCCACGCCAGGAGACGGCGGCGATGCGGCAGCTGCAGCCGAGCCCGAGCCCGAGACGGTCAGTCCCTGCAGGACGGCGGTCTACGGCGAACTCAAGCCCGGGTGGCGGAAGCAGGCCGTGGTCGCGGGCCCACTCGCTCTGGTGCCTTGGGAGCCGAACTTCGCGCGACGCCGCCCGGAGCTCTTCCGGGGGCGCGGTGCCGAGGTCAAGGTCCTCGCCCTAGTCGATGCTGGCGCGAGGGTGACGCTGGCAGTGCCCGAGGCTGAGCGCCAGCGCCTCTCCCTCCTGTACGGCGTCCCCGGGCCGGGCGCCCGCGACTGGCGGCTCTCCGACGGCACATCGTCGGTGCGGTTCAGCGCCTGTTCGCGGTCGAGCGAGTACCCGGGTCGCCAGACCCAGTTCAACGGCGGCTTCTTCGTTCGCAGCGCCCATTGCGCGGCGATTGAGGTCTGGGCCGAGGGGCGCACGAACCCCATTCGCCGCTGGCTCGCCTTCGGCGTCGGCGACCGCCAGTGTCCGCCCGCGCGGGCCTGATCCGAGCGGGACCCTGAAGCAAGACTGCCGCCGATCCAGCCCTGCCTGGCGTGCGGCGCCGATTCTTCAGGTCGGTGCGCGTGTAGCACGGTCCTATGCACGCCGAGGCGACCGCGAAGGCGGCGGCCCTAGTCGACGGCTAGCCCCTGTTCGCCGTTGTCGTTTGGCTGGTGCTTTCACGCGATTGCGAGAGCGGACGACCGGCCAACATAGGCTTCTCCTCCTCGTCCTGAGCGGGCGTCTCACGCACCGAGCGGAACGCTCGGTTCGCATGAACCCGCGGTGATCCCGGGCTCCCGGTGAGGCTACGGCAGCTTACTCGCCGGCCTGAACCGCCTCGCAGCGGGCACGAACCCGGCTTTCGTGGCTGATTAGCCGCGCGAACACGCGTGCGGGGAGGTCGGGGGGGGCGGGCGCGCAGAGCGCCCCGAGGCCCTGCCCCTGCGAGAGAAGCACCGGAAATCGCCCGGCCGAGCGATGGATTTCCAACCCTCGACGTATCCCTGTTGACAGAGCGGCGGTATCCGCCGAACGACCGGAAGGCGAGGGAGCGAAATGAACTCGAGATTTACTCAGACAAGCAACAGGACGGTGACCGGATGGGTGGTCGTCCTGACCGCGATCGGGTCGCTGATGGCCGCCCTGGACACCCTGGTGGTGTCGACCTCGCTGAGCACGATCCGACTCGATCTGGGTGCCTCGATCGAGGATCTGGAATGGACGGTGAACGCCTACAACCTGAGCTTCGCCGTGCTGCTGATCCCCGCCGCCGCGCTCGGCGATCGCTACGGGCGCAGGAGGCTCTACGCCGGAGGACTCGGTCTGTTCGCGGCCGCGTCCGCCGCCTGCGCGCTCGCGCCAAACGTCGGCTGGCTGGTCGCAGCGCGAGCGGTTCAGGGCGCCGGCGCCGCGCTGGTGCTGACCCTGGGCCTGGCGCTCCTCAGCGCCGCCTTCCCACCCGAGAAGCGGGGAACGGCGATCGGCCTGTTCAGCGCGGTCACCGGGATCTCGGTCGCCCTGGGCCCGCTCGTCGGCGGCGCGATCGTCGAGGGCATCGACTGGGAGTGGATCTTCTGGCTCAACGTCCCGATCGGCCTGGCAGCGATCCCGCTTGTCCTCACCAGGATCGAGGAGAGCTACGGCGGCGACACCGGCCTCGACCTGCCCGGCCTCGGGCTGATCAGCGCCGCCGCCTTCGGGATCGTCTGGGGGCTGGTGCGCGGTAACTCCGCCGGCTGGGACAGCCTCGAGGTCGCCGGCGCCCTCGCAGGCGGTCTGCTGCTGGTGGGGGCGTTCATCGCCCGCGAGCTGCGGGCGCGGGAGCCGATGCTGCCGATCCGCTTCTTCCGCTCCCGCGCATTCTCGGCGGGAAACGCGGCGATCTTCTTCACCTTCGCCTCGCTGTTCGGCGCCGTCTTCTTCTTCGCCCAGATGCTGCAGACCGCGCTCGGCTACGGGCCGCTCGACGCCGGCCTGCGGCTGCTCCCCTGGACGATCACCTTCATCACCGTGGCCCCGGTGGTCGGGACGCTGGCGGACCGCCTCGGCGAGCGCCCGTTCATGGTCGGGGGGCTCACCCTGCAGGCGGTCGGAATGGGCTGGGTCGCGCTGATCGCTGACCCCGGACTCACCTACTCCGAGTTCGTGCTTCCGTCGATCGTCGCGGGTGTCGGAGTCTCGATGGCGATCCCGGCGGCGCAGAACTCCGTTGTCGGCTCGTTCGCCCTGGAGGATGTCGGCAAGGCCGCCGGCGCCAACAGCATGATGCGCGAGCTCGGCGGAGTCTTCGGGGTGGCGCTGGCTGCGGCGGTCTTCGCCGGCGCCGGCAGCTTCGCCTCGGCGGCCGCCTTCCTCGACGGCTTCGCGCCGGCG
Source organism: Actinomycetota bacterium (assembly GCA_046728015.1). Lineage (GTDB taxonomy): Bacteria > Actinomycetota > Thermoleophilia > Solirubrobacterales > 70-9 > DATAFO01. The sequence continues at coordinate 13,680 of JBKPDQ010000093.1, read as the reverse complement.
ATCGCGGTCGTCGCCGCCCTGTCACTGGCCGGGGCGACCGTCGCCCTCGCCCTCCCGGGTCGCCGGCAGCCGGCCGAGACCGCCCTCGCTGCCGAGGGACGGCGCGGTCGTCCCCGGCGACCCTGTGTCGATCGTCTCGGCACCCTCTCAGCGCTCGAGAGCGATGGCGGAAGCTGATCGGACAACCATCACAACTCCAGGAGGTCGTGAATGAGACAGGTAATGGTTCGCTACAGGGTCAAGCCCGAGCGGGTCGAGGAGAACGAGGAGCTCGTCCGCGCCGTCTATGACGAGCTCCGCCGCACCGAGCCCGCCGGGCTCCGCTACGCCACCTTCAAGCTGGACGACGGCGTGAGCTTCGTCCACCTCGCGGCAGACGAGAGCGAGAGCGAAGCCAACCCGCTGTCGAAGGTGAAGGCGTTCCAGGAGTTCCAGAGGGACATCGACGGCCGCACCGAGGAGGGACCCGTCGTCATCCCGCTCGAGCAGGTCGGCTCCTACCGCATGGGCGGCGATTGACGCGAATATTGGGGGAGCCGATGAAGCCGCTCCCCCTCAACCCGGTCGTCCATCTGGAGCTCCACACCGGCGACCTGCCGCGGGCCAGCGCCCTTTACGCGGAGCTCTGCGGCTGGCGCCCGGAACGGATTGAGACGCGAGCAGGCTCGTACCTCGCCCTCGAGCTCGGCGGCGGGTTCGGGGGCGGCATCGTCGAGTGCGGCACCCGCCACCCGGTGTGGCTGCCCTACGTCGAGGTCGCCGAGATCGCCGAGGCCACCGACCGGGCCCGCAAGCTCGGGGCGTCCATTCTCTTGGAACCCAGAGAGGGCCCGGCCGGGTACCGAAGCGTTGTCGTCACCTCCTCCGGCGGCGAGATCGCCTTCTGGCAGCCCAAGGCCCGGCATCCGTCGATGGGCAGGACGACATGAACGAGCGCCAGCTGCTCGAGGCTGCCCGACGGGGCGACGACGACGCGTTCGGCCGGCTGGTCAGGCCGTACCGCGCCGAGCTGCACGCGCACTGCTACCGGATGCTCGGCTCGGTACAGGATGCCGAGGACGCTCTCCAGGAGGCACTCCTGAGCGCCTGGCGTGGGCTGCCCGGGTTCGAGGGGCGAGGCTCGCTCCGCTCCTGGCTTTATGCGATCGCGACCAACGCCTGCCTCCGCGCGATCGGGCGGCGGCCGAAGCGGGTGCTGCCGATCGACCAGGCCCCCGCGGCCGACCCCCACGACGGCCCCGGCGAGCCCCTAGTCGAATCGGTCTGGGTAGAGCCCTATCCGGATGAGAGGCTCGGCCTCGAGGACGCGCTCGCCGGACCGGAGGCGCGCTACGAGCAGCGCGAGAGCGTCGAGCTCGCCTTCATCGCGGCGCTCCAGCAGCTGCCGGCGCGGCAGCGCGCCGTGCTCATCCTCCGCGACGTGCTCGGCTTCTCGGCCCGCGAGGTGGCCGAGGCGCTCGAGACGACCCCGACCGGGGTCGACAGCGCGTTGCAGCGCGCCCACAAGACAGTGGACGAGCGGCTTCCCGAGCGCAGCCAGCAGGCGGTGCTGCGCTCGCTCGACGACCAGGGCCTGCGGGAGCTCCTCGACCGGTTCGTCGACGCCTGGGAGCGTGCCGACGTCGACGCCGTCGTCGCGATGCTTGCCTCGGACGCGGCGATGACGATGCCGCCGCTGCCCACCTGGTACCGCGGGCGCGAGGCGGTCGCCGCCTTCCTCGAGGGCTGGCCGCTGAGACGGGATACGCGGTGGCGCGTCATACCGATCCGAGCGAACGGGCAGCTCGCATTCGGCCAGTACATCTGGGACGAGGAGCGGGAGAACTTCCTGGCGCACAGCATCACCGTGCTTACGCTCGACGGAGAGCGGATCACCGAGATCACCGCCTTCCTCAATGCCGATCTGATGGTGCGTTTCGGGCTCCCGGACGAGATCGAGCCCTAGCGCCGCGGTGCGGGGACCGCCGATCGTCTGGCCGAGCGATGGATTTCCAACCCCGACGTACCCCTACTGACAGAGCGATGACCGTCGGCAAGGTGGAGAACCTCGGCGACAACGGCGCGCTCGAGCTCATCATCGCCGACGTCGGCCGCGTAGACGACTAAGTCGAGGTCCGCGCTCGCGTTCGCAGGACAGCGCACGGCTCGCCGTAGGCACCAGCCGCCCGCCGTGGCGTACGACCGGGCGGACAGCTCCCCGGCGCGCACGCGCGGCAGTGAACGCGCGATCCTGTGGGCGATGGAGCTGCTTGCGACGACCGGGGACGCGTTCGTGACGGTCGGTGCGCACACGCGCCTGCAAGGTTCGGGTGCGCAGTGCCTGGCGCTCGACGGCGACACGGTGTACGTCGGGTGTCGGGGAGGCGGGCTGAAGCGCAGCGCTGACGGCGGCGACACCTTCGAGGACCTGCCGTTGCCGGAGCCGGACGTGTTCAGCGTCGCGGTGAGCGCCGCGGACGGCGCCGTGTACGCGGGAACGGAGCCCAGCCGGCTGTTCCACAGCCGCGACGGCGGCGAGAGCTGGGAGGAGCTGGTGGCGCTTCAGGAGATCCCGTCGCGGTCGGACTGGAGCTTTCCGCCGCGGCCCTGGACCTCGCACGTGCGCTGGATCGCACCGAGCCCGCACGATCCCGAGGTGGTGCTGGTGGGCATCGAGCTCGGCGGGCTGATGCGCACCGAGGACGGCGGCGCCTCGTTCAGCGATCATCGACCCCAGGCGGCCCGCGACGTGCACTGTCTGGCGTGGCATCCGAGCGTTCCGGGGCGCGCCTACGAGGCCGGCGGCGACGGCGCCGCCTGGAGTCGCGACGGCGGTCGCAGCTGGGACAAGGCGGACGCTGGGCGAGACCGCCGCTACGCCTGGGCACTGGCCGTCGACGGGGCCGATCCGGACCGCTGGTTCGTCTCGGCGGCCCCCGGCCCGTTCGAGGCGCATGGGAGCCGCCCGTCCGACTCGGCGATCTACCGCTGGGAGGGCTCCGGCCCGTGGCAGGCGATCGAGGGCCCGCTCGACTCCCACGTCTACGCGCTCGCGACCGGACGGGGCCAGCTCTTCGCCGGTCTGGGCGACGGCACGCTGCTCCAAAGCGACGACGGCGGCGAGAGCTGGAGCGAGCTGGGCGACCGGATCGGCGGGATCACCGCGCTGGCCGTGAGGTGAGGTCGCGACAGGCCGCGGTCATGTCCCGGTGCAGACCGTGGCCCGGAGCGGCCAAGATCCTTCAGCGAGTTACTGAACGCCGCTGCCGCAACTCGCGCTGAGCGGAAGCGACGCGATCGGCGCCTCTGGCTCCTGCCAATCGTCCGCGGCGGGAGCGAGAGGCGGTGTGCGTACCAGCCGTCCGCGGCGAACAGGAACGCGGTCGCTTCGGAAGCTCTCGGGTAGCGTTGCGAAGCCGCCCGCCCGCCGGCCGCTGTAACGCGGAGACACGTTGTACGCGCTTTCGCTCGGGCGCCACACGATCGAGCAATGGCATGCGGGCCGCCTAGTCGCGAAGCGTTCGGGGGAGCCCGAAGTGCGGGATAAGGCGGGTGTCGAAGCGAGCGATCGTGGATATGCGGTCGCCCTCGAGGGTCAGCACGAGCAGCCCGAGGGCATGGGCGATTGGGGCATGCGCGTCGCACACGTAGAGGCCAAAGGCCGGTTGCGTGTTGGCGCGCGTCGGCACGAGTCGCGTGCGCCGGCCGCTTCGCCATGCGGCCGCCCGCCTGAGGAAGTTCCCGATCGCCGCCGGGCCCTGGTACTCGAATGGCGCCGGCGGCATCGTCGCCCAGGCATCCTCGGTGAGAAGCGCGACGACGGCCTCGACGTCATCGGCCTCCCAGGCATCCGCGAAACGCCGCACGAGCTTGCGCTCGCGGCTTGAGTTCGCGAGCGGCGCCCGCTCGCGGTCGGCGGCGGGGAGGCGCTGGTCGAGCGTCACCCGGGCGCGCTTCAGCGCGCCCTTGACCGAGTCCTCAGTGGCGTCGATCATCTCCGCAACCTCGGCGGTGCGGAAGCCGAGCACGTCGCGGAGCACGAGCGCGGCGCGCTGGCGCGGCGGCAGGTGCTGGAGCGCGGCGATGAACGCCAGCTCGATCGCCTCCCGAGTCTCGTAGCGAGCGTCGGGCCCGGGCGAGATGTCCGCGACGCCCTCCAGCAGCACGTCGGGGTAAGGCTCGAGCCAGGTCGGGTCGCTGGCCTCCGCGAGGCGGGTCGGCTCGGGCGGCTCGAACGCGGGTCCCGGCGCCGCCGCGGCCCGCGGCGGTCGGCGGCTGGCGTGGCGCAGGGCGTCCAGGCAGCGATTGGTGGCGATCCGGTAGAGCCACGCTCGCACCGACGCGCGCTCCTCGAAGCGCCCAAGCCCATTCCACGCGCTCAACATCGTCTCCTGGAGCGCGTCCTCAGCATCCTGCATCGACCCGAGGATCCGGTAGCAATGCAGTTGAAGCTCGCGCCGGTGGCGGTCGGTGAGCTCGCGAAAGGCGTCCTCGTCGCCACCGGCGGCGCGCGTCAGAAGCCCCTCGCTCACCACGGGATCCTCGCATCTTCGGCTCCTTTCCCAGGCATCACAGGTAATGACGCCAGGTACGGCGGAAAGGAGTCGGCCGACCCGTTTTCGGCCGACATGGCGTCTCATCGGACATGGAAGCTCACGACGACGAGCGGCCGAACAAGACATGGACCTTGGTCCTCGCCTCGCTCGGGCTGTTCATGACCGCGCTCGACAACCTGGTCGTAGCGACGGCGCTCCCTGTGCTCCGCGAGGACCTGCACGCCGACCTCTCGGCCTTGGAGTGGACCGTCAACGCCTTCATCCTCGCGTTCGCCTGCCTGCTCATGACCGGAGCGGCTCTCGGGGACCGGTTTGGGCGCAGGCGCGTGTTCACCGTCGGCATCGCCGTGTTCACGGCCGCGTCGGCCGCCGCAGCGCTGGCCCCGAGCGTCGGCGCCCTGATCGCCGCGCGCGTCGTCCAGGGAGCCGGGGCGGCGATGGTCTTCCCGCTGACGCTGACGCTGATCAGCGAGGCCTTTCCGGTCGCCGAGCGAGGCACGTCAATCGGGATGTGGGGCGCGATCGGGGGTCTGGCCGTGGCGATCGGCCCGGTGGTCGGCGGCGCCGTCGTCGACGGGCTGAGCTGGCACTGGATCTTCTGGCTCAACGTGCCCGTCGGGGTGACGGTGGTCGCGCTGGCGCCTCGCCGCTTGAGCGAGAGCTTCGGCCCGCGGCCCCGCCTCGACGTCGCCGGTGTGGCCCTCGCCGGGGCCGGGGCGTTCGGGGTCACCTGGGCCCTAGTTCGCGCGAACACGGTTGGCTGGGGAAGCGCCGAGACCCTCGCCTCGCTGGCAGCCGGGCTGGCGCTGATCGGCGCCTTCGTCTGGTGGGAGCGCCGGGCGCCGAGCCCGATGCTGCCGCTCGGGCTGTTTCGCGAGCGCGGCTTCGCAACCGCGAACGCCGTGAGCTTCTTCATGTACGCGGGGCTGTTCGGGACGCTCTTCCTGATGACCCAGTTCCTGCAGACGGCGCTCGGCTACTCGCCGCTCGGCACGGGCGTCCGCCTGCTTCCCTGGGTGGCCGCGCCGGGGCTCGTCTCTCCGATCGCCGGCGCGCTCGCCGACCGCTTCGGCAACCGCCCGTTCATGATCGTCGGCCTGGCGATGCAGGCGATCGGGTTCGGCTGGATCGCCGCCGTCGCGACTTCCGGCGTGGGCTACGCGCAGCTCGGGGTGCCGCTCGGCGTCGCCGGCGTCGGCATCGGGATGGTCTTCCCGACCGTCGCCAACGCCGTGCTCGGGTCTGTGCCTCTGTCCGAGGCTGGTGTGGCCTCGGGCACCAACAGCACGCTTAGAGAGTTCGGCGGGGTCTTCGGGGTCGCCGTCCTGGCCGCGGTCTTCGCCCGAAGCGGCGCTTACACCTCGCCGCAGACCTTCATCGACGGCTTCAGCGCCGCGCTCTGGGTCGGGACCGTGCTCTCGGTGATCGGCATGGTTGCCGCGCTGCTCAGCCCGGGACGCCGCCGGCCCGGCGAGGTCGAGGCCGTCGCCCGGCCTACGGTCGCGCTGGGCGGTGAGCCGGCGTGAGCCGGTTGATCAGGACGACAACGGCGGGCGTGCCTGCCATCGCAGGAATCGAACTTAACGAAGGCTTCCAGGGAGGGCAGTCATTTCACGTCCGAGTCCAGCAGCGCCGCAGAGAGCTCGAACCCGTGAGTGTGAAAGACGTCAACACTGGCCTCTCCACTGAGTATTCCGGCGTGTTCGATGCGCTCGACCGTCTGTCGGTAGCTCGGTGACTCCTCGAGCCGGTCGACGTCACTTCGGTCGCGCCACAACGAGATCACCGCGCGCTCATGCCCCCTCGACCTGACGAAGAAGACGCCGAGGAAGCCAGCCTGCTCGCCGAACATCGGCAGCGAGTGTTCACGCGCGAAGCTCTCATAGTCCGCTTCCTTCTCAGCCCGCACGCGCGTCCTCCAGATCCGGACGATCAATTGATCCTCCCTTGTTCCTGCGCTTCTGTCATCCGGCGATGGTCCGGGCTAGCGCCACAGCTCAGGGTCGTGGCTTCGGATCGCTGGCTCTCATCGTGCCAGCGCCGCCCGCATCTCTTCGCCAAGTACCGGTAGGGCAGTCAGACGGCGCATCTGAAGTCGGCCATTCGATGGCCGGTAGTCCTCGCTCGTGCGCAGGGGTCCGATACATCTACTTCCTATGTTGAAGCTTTCCGGTCTCTTTGCGCTAGGAGCATCCTGGGAGAGGGCAAAATGGGCAGGCCGGTGTTGGCACCAGGGGATGAGTTTGACCAATGAGTTGGGCCGTGGACATCGACATCCCCGATTCGCGTCTCGCGCGCCAGGCCGAGGAGCTTGTGCGCGCAACTTCGCCGCCGTTTCTGACCAACCACTGCTTCCGCAGCCATGCGTGGGCTGTCGCGCTGGCCGAGCGCGATCGCGTCCACTTCGATGCCGAGCTGCTCTACATCGCGGCATTGCTGCATGATCTCGGACTGATCGCACCGTTCGATACCGGTCGCTGCTTCGAGCTTGACAGCGCGGCGGCAGCGGCGAATTTGGCCGTGGCGGCGGACTGGTCGCAAGAACGGTGCGATGCGCTGGCGGAGGCAATCCGCCTACACGTCGCGCTCGAGGAAGAACTCTGTGGCGGCCCGGAAGCGTTCCTGCTCTGGCACGCCACCGGCTTAGACGTCGTCGGCCACCGCTATGGCGAGCTCGACCATCGCACTATCGCGGCCGTGGTTGCCGCCTACCCTCCTCTCGACTTCAAGCGCGGCTTCACCGATCTCCTCCTCGACCAGGCTGGGCGCAAACCCGGATGCTGGGCGGCCAACGCCGTCGAGAACGGCATCGCTGGGCGCATCCAGGCGTCACCGCTGGACGCCCGAGATCGAGCGTAGTGACCCATGGCACGGGATCGGCTGCGTCGAATCGACTGATACGGGGATGCCTTCGGCGGCCAGAACCCGCTTGCCTTCCTCTCGCCGACGCTGAGCGCAGACCTGCTCGGCGGTCTGGCCCGCCTAAGACCGAACGGCGTGGGCCCCGAGGTCGTCCGGATGTCGAACTCCGTGGGCCTCCGCAATGCCAGAACCGTCGCGTGAAGAGAGGACATGCGCTCCCGCTCGTCGCGCGAAGCGGGAGCGAGCCGGCCATGACGTCTCAGCCGGGCTGGGCGCGACGGGCATGAGCACCGTCATGCGCCTTTCTGGTCGCTTGCTGTCCTCTATTAGGCGGTCTCCGGGATGCCCGCCCGGCGCAGAGCGGCCGCGAGCTCTCTCGGAACGCTGGCGCGGTCCGACGGCCGCTAGGCGTCTCGGACGGGCTCGTATTTGAGGAAGGCGACGCCGTCACCGACAGTCTGCGTGTCGACGAGGCGCATGGGTTTCTTGTCGCTGGTCTCGCCGAAGAGGCGCTCGCCGGCCCCGAGCACGACCGGGAAGATCTTCAGCCGCAGCTCGTCGACGAGGTCGTGCTCTATCAGCGTGCGCGCGAGCTGGAAGCTGGCGGGGACATTGATTTCCCCGTCTAGCTCCTGCTTCAGCTTCGAGACCTCGTTGACCACGTCGCCCTTCAGTACCGTCGTGTTTTTCCAGTCGGGATCCTCGAGGGTCGAGGACACGACGTACTTAGGCAGGCTGTTCAACCTGTCCGCCAACTCTCCGCTCCGGGATGGCCACCGGGCGGCGAACCACTCGTAGCTCCGCCGGCCCAGCAACAGGGCCTCGGTGCCCAGCGCCTCGTCGAGCGTGACCTTGGCCACCTCTGGGAGGGCCGCGATCCGACCGACCCAGCCTCCGCGTGTGAAGCCCTCGTCACCGGCCGGGTCTTGGATGACTCCGTCGAGCGAGACGTTCTCGCTGATGACGATCTTTCCCATTTCGGTTCTCCTTTAGTTGGCGTTATCAGCTACTACCGCCGCGGGCGGCGAAACTGGGCGGCGGTCTTAGGCGTACTCGTCGTGGCGGCGAATCCAGGTCTGGATCGCATCGCCCTCGTCGCGTCCCTTCGGCGCCCGGTCGAGGATCGGGTAGTAGCCCATCAGGAACTCGACCCCGCGCAACGTGGTCGCGTAGGTCTGGTAGACGGCGCCGTCCTCGAGCGCGAAGGCGCTGGCCGCCGGTAATGCCGAGATGTATCCGGGACGTCGGTCCCGGTCGCGGTCGCCAGGTGACGCACGGTCGGCGGCGACTCGCCCGCGAGGGGCGCCAGTTGCTCGCGCACCTGCTCCCTCGGTGAATGAGGTGCCGAGGTCGAAGCTGAAGTCGGTGTTCGCCGATGAGACCCAGGAATGTCCCAACCCATCCTTCGCTTGTGGCCTGAAGCTTCTCCAGCGGCGCCCGCGAAACGAACGCCAGCGTCAGATCGCGGGCGTGGAGGTGCGGCAGGAGGCCGTCGAAGCCGTCGGCCATCGACGAGCAGGTCGGGCAGCCCGCCTCGTAGGTCGGTCCGAACATGAAGTGGTAGATCAGGAGCTGTGAGCGGCCGTCGAACAGCTCCGCCAAGGTCCGCGTCCCGTTGTCGGCGTCGAACAGGTACTCCTTCTCGATCGCGACCCAGGGCAGCTCGCGGCGCTGGCGCGCCAGCTCGTCGCCCAGCCGGGTGTGCTCCTTCTCGCGCTCGAGCAACTCCTCACGTGCGGCCTCGTACTCCTCACGGCCGACAACCTTGTGATCCGTCATCGCGTCTCGTCTCCTTCTTCGGGTGCTTGTACGTTCAGACACCGGCGGCGGCGAGAACGGAACGCTCGATCCGTTCCGGGACGAGATGGTGTCCTCATTGATGGGACAAGCCGATGCGAGGAACTCGTGTCCGACGACGCGCTAGTCGACGCCACGCTCGCGAGGGCGCGGGCCGGGGACGAGAATGCGTTTCGCGAGCTCACCGAGCCTCACCGGCGCGAGCTGCAGCTGCACTGCTACCGGATCCTCGCCTCGCTCCAGGACGCCGAGGATATGGTGCAGGAGACGCTGCTGGCGGCTTGGCGGAGTCTCGAGACGTTCGAGGGCCGAGCCTCGATGCGCGCGTGGCTCTACCGGATCGCGACCAACCGCTGCTTGAATGCGCTGCGTGCCCGGTCGCGCCGCCCACGGGAGGTCCAAGCGATGGGTGATCCGCCCGAGCCCACACGTCGGACCGAGCCGATTTGGCTCGAGCCCTACCCAGACACCCTGCTCGAGGAGATGCCCGACCGCTCCCCAGGGCCGGCGGCGCGCTACGAGGGCAGGGAGTCGGTCGAGCTTGCCTTCATCGCCGCCCTTCAGGGCCTGCCGCCCCGTCAGCGCGCCGCGCTCGTGCTGCGCGATGTGCTCGGCTTCGGTACCGCAGAGGTCGCCGCGATGCTGGACACGAGCGACGCGTCGGTCAAGGGCGCCCTGCAGCGCGCCCGGGCGGCTCTCGGAGCGCGGCTGCCGGCCGCCGACCGCGACCGCGCTCCGCGACCGCACTCCGCCCGCGAGCGACAGCAGGCCGGGCGCTTCGCCGACGCCGTCCAGCGCGGCGACGTCGACGAGGTCGTCGCCCTGCTCACCGATGACGCCCTGCTCAGGATGCCGCCCCAGCCGCTGGAGTACCAGGGACACGATGCGATCGCCGCCTTCCTGCGGTATCGGGCGGAGCTGCGCGGGGCGGCGTTGCGGGTCGTGCCCACGCGGGCAAACACTCAGCCGGCGTTCGGCTGCTACCTCCCGGACGCACAGGCGGCGATCGCCCGCCCCTACGGACTGATCGTGCTGACTCTCGAGGGGGACGCGATTGCGGCGATCACCTGGTTCGCCGACACCGGTGTCTTCGGCCACTTCGGGCTGCCGCGGACGCTGCCGAACCCCTGAGCGCTTGCCGATGTGCAGCCCGGTACCGAGAGACCGGGTCGCCGCTACCCTCACCGCGAAGCGGCAGTGCGCCGATTCCGGCACGGCTCACTTCGCATGGGAAGTGTGATCCATTTACTCCCACGGCACTTCCGGTTCTCGCGCATTGCGGAAGGGCGAGGCACTCTGTTAGAACCCGGAACGTGAAGATCAGCAGGGCGGTGCCAAACCTCAGGTCGGATCGGCCCGCCGAGACGCGAGACTTCTTTGTGGAGTTGCTCGGCTTCGAGGCCGTGATGGATCTGGGGTGGGTCGCAACAGTGGCGTCGCCGACCAACCCCTCGGCCCAGGTGACCATCATCGGCAACGACGATCCCGCCGCGCCCGGTATCTCGGTGGAGGTGGACGACGTCGACGCCGTCCACGCGAGGGCGATCGAGCGGGGACTCGAGATCGCCTATCCCTTGCGCGACGAGGAGTGGGGAGTTCGACGCTTCATGCTTCGCGAACCGAGTGGGACCGTTGTGAACGTCCTCTCCCACCGCTCCAACTGACCGACCCAGCGGCGCACGGCGGCTGCTCGCGCGGAGCAGCAGCGAGGGACGCCGATGAACTTTGTGCCAGGTGTCGGTCTAAGTCTCTGAGGAGACGACCGTATATGACCGCCCTGAGATGAGCACGATCACCGACCTCTTCGCCGGCGTCCCGGTTGCAGATCTCAACGCCGGCATCGATTGGTACACACGGTTCTTCGGGCGGCCCCCAGACAGTCGCGTTGGGGAAGAGGTGCTCTGGGAGATCGACGAGCACGCGTGGCTCTTCATCGAGCCGAACGCGGCGCAGGCGGGCGCAGGCCGGATCACCCTCGCCGTCGCTGGGCTCGACGCGCTCCTCGAGCGCCTCGCTTCCGAGGGTATCGAGCACGCACCGATCGAGACCTACTCGAACGGCGTCCGCCACGTGAACGTCCCCGATCCGGATGGGAACAAGATCTCGTTCGCCGAGCCGCCCGACGCCGCGAGCGCGTCTCCACGCTCGGCTGGAACTGCGGCTTCGTCATAGGCGAATTGGGGCGTCCAATACGGGCCGTGCCGCATGCCTCCTCGTCCCAAGCACGAGCACTCTGAAACCCGCGCTCGGCTCTCGGAAGTCGCGCAGAGCAGGAGCGCGGCGACGGGGAGTGTGGCGCTTGCAGCCGTCCCGGGCGAGGGACCGTCGACGATGGCTTTGACCTCGACGGGTTCCTCGGCCAGCCCCTCGTGGCGCGCGTGGCAACGGTCGGACGGACCGGGCCGAGCGTGCGACCGCTCTGGTACCTGTGGGAAGCGCGAGCGTTCTGGTGGCTGACCGGGGGATGGTCAAGGCTCGGACAGCTGCTCGAGCGCGACCCACGCGTCGCCCTCGTCGTCGACACTTGCGACCTCGATCGCGGCGAGGTGCTGCAGGTCACCGCGCGGGGAAGGGCGGAGCTCCATCCCTTCGAGGCCGACCGAGCGCGCCGCTGGGGATGCGCTACCTCGGATCCGACGAGCGCCACTGGCGTCGCTTCCAAGGCGACGTCTTCGACGATCCCAAGACGCGCTTCGTCGCCCTGGAGCCGACGGTCCTCCGGGCCCGCGACCTGTCGTACTGACTGCCGCGCGTCGCAACGGGAACCCCTTGCGGGCGTTCTCCCTGGATCGTGGCGGCTTCCGCTTACGGCGGAGTGTGAGGTGTCCCGTAAGACGCGCCCGCCTTGGACCAAGAGCAGGCGTCTCGCTTGCCCGGGCTGGCGCTTTCGCACGTCGCGCGAAGGGGAAGCCGGGCAATCAGCCCGCTTGGCTACTGCTTGTCCTTCGTCGCAGGAGCGAGCGCCTCCGCGCCCCCTGGCTGGCCTAGGACGCGGCGAGCCCGCCGGCGTCGCCGGCGGGCGCGCTCGCTTACAGGACCCGACTGGATCAGGCGATCGCCGGGCGAGGCGCGTACCGGGCGCCGTGGCCCCGCTTCCTCGCGATCCACGCCAGCGGCGCCAGCGCCATCCGCTGGAGCCACCCCGGCAGGAACGGTCCGGTCACCTCGTCCTTGAACTCGTGCATGAAGAGCGCGAGATCGAGGGGCTTTGGCATGCCCCTCGAGTTCGTACGCCCCTGTTCGGCGAGGTCGACGGAGGTCCTGAGGAGCTGCTCCATTTGGAGCGCGGGCCGGACCTCAACTCGCACGTGAGCCTCCTCGTCGCCGCCGTTCTGGAACTTGTGCCGCACGCCGGGCGGCACGACGGCGACGTCGCCGGGCTTCGCGATCACCTTCCGGCCGCCGCTCCGAAAGCGCATCGTTCCCTCGACAACCTCGAATCGCTCCTCCTGGATCGGGTGCACGTGCATGCCGGGCACGTTCCCGTCCGGGCTGAGCTCGAGATCGAACGCCAGAACCTCGCCGTCGGTGTCCGCTGCGGTCTTGCGAAACGTGATTCGCTCGCCGCTGATCGGGTTCTCGATCGTCTGTCGTGCGTATGCCATTTGTTGCTCCTTGGTCGCCGTTCGGTGTTCCGGACGGGTTGTGATTCGTTGCGACCAAGGCTCCCGCGGCACGCCTCTCTTGTCGTCGGCCGGGGTGACGATTCCGGGTTGGCTGTGAGGGTGATCCCGGCGTCCTCACGGCGGAGGACCACCTCCTCCTATGAGGTGACATAGCGCCGCGAGGTGGTGAGGAGCGTTAGGCCTGGGGAGGCTGGCCCGGGGTCACGATCCCGGACTCGTAGGCCAGCACGACCGCCTGGACCCGGTCGCGAAGCCCGAGCTTCATCAACACGCGGGCCACGTGGGTCTTTACGGTGGTCTCGCCGACGATGAGCCGTTCGGCGATCTCTGCGTTCGACAACCCCTCCGCCAGGAGGCCCCAGACCTCGCGCTCGCGAGGCGTCAACTCGTCGAGCCCGGGCGGAGTCTCCATGCGGCCGGGGCGCGCCCGGGAGAAATCCTCGATCAGCCGACGCGTGACTGTCGGGGCCAGAAGGGCCTCACCGGATGCCACCACGCGGATACCAGCGACGAGCTCCTCCGGCTGAACGTCCTTCAGCAGGAAGCCGCTGGCGCCGGCGGCCAGGGCGTCGTACACGTACTCGTCGAGGTCGAAGGTAGTCAGGATCAGGACCCGAGCGGCCTGCTCGCCCTCGCCGGCGATCTCGCGCGTGGCGGCGATCCCGTCGAGCTCGGGCATGCGGACGTCCATCAGGACCACATTCGGTTTCAGGCGGCGCGTGCTGTCGATCGCCTGGCGTCCGGTCGCCGCCTCGCCCACGACCTCGATGTCGTCCTCGGCCTCGAGGACCATGCGAAATCCACTCCGGACGAGCGCCTGGTCGTCGGCGATCAGGACCCCGATGCTCATCCGTCCAACG
>JBKPDQ010000092.1:0-10689 GCA_046728015.1 Actinomycetota bacterium | reverse complement strand
ACCTCGAGCAGCTCCGCGAGTCGTACTCGAGGACAGATTCAGCGTCTCATGGCAGCTGAACCCTCGCAGGCGGACCGGTGGCTGCCTCACGTCGTCCTGCGGCCAATGGAATTCTTCGACGCACGTGCGAGTCGCCGCTCTGTACGACATCCATGCCAACCTGCGGCGCTCGAGGCGGTGCTGGGCGAGGTCGAGGCGGCGAAGCCCGATCGGATCGTGGTTGGCGGCGACGCCGCGACCGGCCCCATGAACGCGGAGACCCTGGACGCCTTGATGGCACTAGGTGATCGCGCACTCTTCGTCCAGGGCAACGCGGACCGCTGGACCGTCGAGGCTTACGACAACCCGGCATCCGTGTCGCCGGACGACCAGCATCCGGGCAAGCGCGCGGCCTCCTGGGCCGCGGAGCACATCGACAGGGCTCACCGCGACTTCCTGGACTCCTTCGCGCCCACGGTGGAGCTGGACGTGGAGGGACTCGGTCGCACCCTGTTCTGCCACGGCTCGCCGCGCTCAGATGACGAGGCGATCACCGCCGTGACCCCTGACGACCGTTTGCGCCGGTTGCTCAACCGCGTGGATACGCGCGTCGTCGTCTGCGGCCACACGCACGTGCAGTTCGACCGTCGGCTCGGCGAGCAGCGGGTCGTGAACGCGGGCAGCGTCGGGATGCCGTACGAGGGCCGCCCCGGCGCTCACTGGCTCTTGCTCGGCCCCGACGTCGACCTGCGTCGCACCGAGTACGACCTTGAGGCGGCGATTGAGCGGCTGCGCGCCGCTCGTTGGCCGGAGCTCGACGAGTTCCTCCGGCATAGCTTTCTCGAGCCCACGGACCCGGGCTCGGTGTCAGAGCTCTTCGAGCGGCAGGCGCAAGCCGAGAAGTCACCGCCGCCGTAGGCACGCGCCAGCGGTCTCGGCGCGGCACACTCCCTGGGAGCATGGCCGACGAGCGGGCCACCCCCACCGCTCCTCCTGTGGAAAGAGCGGGCGCCTCGGGACAAGGTGCTGAGATGCTCGCTCGGGACGACGTGCAGGCATCTCGCCTGGGACGGCGGTCGCTTTCGCAAGTCGCGCGAAGCGAGAACTGGACGAGAACGGCCGAAGCATCAACGTAAGCCGGGACGGTCATCGGGGATCGGGGCTCTCGGGAGCGGCGGGAAGTGCCGCCTCGGCGGAGACGGCTCTAGCCGCTGGCGGGCGACGTCTGAGTCGAAACCTCGGCGCTTCGCTCGAGCACGTGAGCGAAACCTCGCTCGAGTCTGAGCGAGAACATCCGGTCGAGCGCGCCCCCGATAAGCGGGATCGGTATCTCGAACGAGGACGTCCAAACCGCGTGAGTGCCGGTGCCGTCGGGCGCGAGCCGGATGCTGCCGCCCTCGTGGCGGAAGGGAAGAGTCTTGGCGTCTCTGATCAGGTAGTCGAGGCGCGTCGGCGGCTCGAAGGCCGTGATCTCCTCCTCGAAGCGAAATGGCCCGAGCCAGACCCACCGGACGGCGCCGAGGCCGTTCGGGTCAGGATCGCCCGGCTCGACCAGCTCCGAGCGGCGGATCCCGTCGAAGCGGTCGTAGCGCGCGTGATCGGCGACGATCTCGAACACCGCCTCGGGCTGCGCGTCTAGCCGTCGTTCGACCTGAATCGAGCGCCTCATCGCGCGTCGCACGGCTCCACCAGCGCCATTGCCGACAGCGTAGCCCGCGGGCCTTCGTCGAGCGGTGTCGGGCTGAAGCCGCGCTCGCGCTGGGAGCGCTCGCGCTTTCGCGTGCCATGGACAGCGCCGGTGTCGGTTCACTTCGGGCAGAGCCGCCTCTCGATCCCTCGATCCGTCGTGCCTCCACGGAGAGCCTGGCTCCTCCGTAACGCAACCCGAGGAGGAGCGAATGAACTCACAGATCAAGCTCGACGCGGCCGGACGCCCGCGCTCGCCGGCGACGCTGCCCGGATACCACGCGGGTCGCTCGCCCGCGAACAAGGGGCGCCGCTATCTGGCCGACCCGCCGCGGGTCGAGGAGATCGTCGCGGTGATGCGCGCCGCCGGCGAGCGGGCACACGGCGATCGCGTGCGCGGCCTGATCGTGGTCCTATGGCGGGCCGGGCTGCGGATCAGCGAGGCCCTCGCGCTCAGCGAAGCGGACCTAGAGGATGGCCGCGGATCGCTGCTTGTCCGCCGCGGCAAGGGCGGACGCCGGCGTGAGGTAGGCATGGACGAGTGGGGCTGGGGCGCAGCTCAGGCCGTGGCTCGACCACCGGCTGACGCTCCCCGTCGGGCCGTTGTTCTGCCTGATTAACGGCCTGCGCACGCATGTCAAGGGCCATGTCGCGTGACATAAGAGGCAAGGTCGGCGAGTGCACGTTTGCGGCCGAAATAGAGGACGAGCCTCGTCACGTCGCCGCCGCGAAGCTGAAGCGCGCCGCACCTCGGATTTCAGGAAAACGCAGGGCCCGATATGGCTTTCGCGACCACCCACGGATGGCCGGTCGGGCTCGTCTTCCTGGATGATGCGGTCGCGTCCCGTCGCTTCCACGCGTACCGGCTCGAGGCTCGTCGCTTCGCTGGGTGCATACTCCGTGCCCAAGCCGAAATGGCTGCCGACCAGCCGATACGAAGGCCAGTGGGAGCCGACGAGAAAACCCCGCCGGAGCGGGGCTGTCTCTGAGTCGGGGGCGGGATTCGAACCCGCGACCTCCGGGTTTGAGATCGCCCGAGGCGTTCGGGCTCGCTGCCATTGGACTCTGTCAAGCGGCCTCGGTCTCTCAGATGAGCTGAGATTCGCTCAGTTCGGTACCACGGCTGGTACCCCGGGGATCCGGGGCCGTCCATGAGATGCCCTGCGCTTCTCGCGTTCCCGAACGGTTCGGACCAAGCGAGCTCGAGGCCAGTCCTCAGCGCCCCTGTTTGCTCCGCGCCTGATCGGGTAGGCCGCAGGAGCGAGGCGCCAGAGCGGAACCGGGAGTCAGATCCGAACTGAGGACGATGAACGCCACTGAGCTTGGTCAGACCGCACTCGTTGGCTGGCGCGAGAAGGCTGCCGCCGGCGTCGCGGGACCCACGTCCGAGCGGACGGGGCTCACAGACGAGCAGGTACGCGCGCTGATGGGCGCGCTGTTCTTCGCACTCGCCGTTTACTACGTCGTCGGGACGCTGCGTCGCGCGCTGACGGCTGCTCGTTCCTGACCGAAATCCCGCGACGAGCGATGCGACCCGTTTCCAATTCCATAGCTTCTAGCTCGGTCCGTCGCCGATCAGCGTCCTGTTTGCAACAGCTCCGGAACCTGGGTCGGCAACTCGAGAGCCGCAGGGATCCGCTGCGGCCCGCCGGGGTGCGGTCTCGTTCATCAGGAGCGGCTCCGGGGCCCTCCAGGCTAAGAGCCGGATGGCGACTTCGCCCGCACCGCGCCGGATCGCCGAGCTCGTCGAGCCGGTGACCGCCGTCGCTTTCGCGCCGGTGGCCCGTGCGTTCTACCGGATGGTCGGCCGTGGCCGGGCAGGTGGCGCGCTCGTCGTCCGGCTGCGCGGCGAGACGGTGCTCGACCTGCGCACGGGGTGGGCGGATCGACTCGGCCGCAGGCCCTGGACACCGCAGACCCTGGCGCTGAGCTTCTCGACCACCAAGGGCGTAGTGTCGACGGTCATCCACCGCCTCGTCGACCGTGGACTGGTCGGCTACGACGAGCCGGTCGCGGCGTACTGGCCGGAGTTCGCGGTCGGCGGCAAGGATCGCGTGACGGTGCGCCACCTGCTCTCCCACCGGGCGGGGCTTCAGAGCGCACGCGCGGTAGCGGATCGCGCGGAGGATCTGCTCGACCACGTGGGCATGGAGGAGCGCCTCGCGGCCCGCGCCGTCCCAGCGCCGACGCGGCGCTCGGCCTATCACGCCATCACCTACGGATGGCTGGTAGCGGGGCTAGCACGCCGGATCACGGGCCGCGGGATGTCGGAGCTGGTGGCCGACGAGATCGTCGATCCCCTAGCGTTGCGGGGAATGCACATCGGCGTGCCCGAGGACGCGCGGGAGAGCGTCGCCGAGCCCGTCGGCTCCACCCTGAAGCACCTCGGCTCCACCGCCAACGTACTCGCACCGCTGTGGACGCGCAACCGCAAGACGACGGCGGCGCTGGATGCGTTGCACGTGCCGGGCTTTCACCGCCTCTTCGAAGGCCCCGAGCCGCCGATCTGGACAACGGAGATGCCCGCCGTCAACGGCGCCCTTGGGGCCGAGGCGCTCGCTCGTATGTATGGGGCGCTGGCGAACGATGGTGTCGACGCCGGCCGCAGGCTCCTATCGTCCGAGACGGCCCGCAGCCTCGGCCGCGTGCAGGTGCGCTCGCGCGACGCGGTGCTGGGGCTGCCGATGCGCTGGCGCCTCGGCTACCACCAAGCGTTTGGGCTCGGCCGCGAAGCGCCGAAGGGCTTCGGCCACTACGGCTATGGCGGATCGGGGGGTTGGGCGGACCCGACGCTTGGGCTCTCGCTCGGGTTCGTCACCAACCGGATCGGCTCGGTGAGCACGCCGCTGGGCGACCTCACTCTGTTCCGGTTAAGCGGGGTGGTTCGGGCCTGCGCGCTGCGATTCATGAATGGCCACTGACATTCGGCCGGGCCGATGCCGCTCGAGTCTCCCACCTCGGATATCAACTCGCTGGTCGCTCATCCACCTGTGGCCGGTGAGCGCGGACGGTCGCGCGGGATTCGAGGCCGCCCGCCGGCGTAGGGAAGATTGACGGGCGCGTAGGCTCGCTAAATGCGCATCGTGAGCTGGAATGTGGCGCGGCGCAGCTCGCGTCTGGCCGAGCAGGCCGCCGCGCTTGCCGGCCGCGAGCCCGACGTGGTCGCACTTCAGGAGGTCACCGACCGCACGCTGCCGCTGTGGAGGGCGGCGCTTGCGACGATCGGACTCTCTCATGTGCGGGCCTCCCTGGATGGCGCCGATCCGGCGCGGGCGCCGGCCGCCCGGCGCCGCTCGGGAGTGCTCCTGGGCTCCCGCGCCCCGCTGGCGGACGCCTCGGCGGCGCTGCCGGTGCCCTGGCCGGAGACTGCCATCGTAGCCGTCGCGTCATCCGTGGCCACCGGCCCCGTGGAGCTCCATTGCGTCCATGTCCCGAACGCCGCCAACGGTTGGGTCAAGGTTCGAACGCTGGAGGCGATCCGAGAGGGGCTGGCGAGCGCGCCGCGCGGTCCGCGTGTGCTGTGCGGCGACCTCAACACCCCACGCCGCGAGCTTCCCGACGGCGAGGTGATCTCGTTCGCGCGCGACTCCCGAGGCCGCCTCCGGCCTGAGCGCGGATCCGAGTGGGACCAGGGAGAGCTCGGGGTCGTTCCTCGGTTGCGAGAGCTCGGTTACCGCGACGCGTTCCGAGCGCTGCATGGCTACTCGAAGCGGGAGCCAAGCTGGACCTGGCGGCAAATCGCCGGCCACGACGGTGGTTGGCGGCTGGATCACCTCTTCGCATCGGAGGAGCTTCGCCCCACTGCAGCCACCTACCATCACGGATGGCGCGAGCAGGGGCTCAGCGACCACTCGGCGCTCGAAGTCGACCTGCGAAGTCGCCGCTCGAGACGCGGCCCGTCTAATGCGGTCGCGGGGTGCAAGTCATCACGCCGATGACCTTGAAGGCGATGCCGAAACCTTCCGGCCATGGGATCGAATCCCGGTGCTGCTAGAACCTTTGCCTGCGAACCTCGCGAAGCTATCTCTGCGAGCGCGGGCGCCGCAACAAGCCAGCCAAGCCGTGGGGGGTCGGCCGACGACGCAGCCGCCGCCGCGGAGTCGTCCCAACTCGGTGCTCGAGCGAATCGCCGATGAGCCACAGCATCGGCGGCCACAGCCCAACGAAGAGCGCGCGGCGCTCGGCGTTTCCGCGCTCGCTTTGATCGTGTGTCTTGGCCCTGATCCACAGGCCGACGCACAGAAATACAGACCCGATCGACATCAGATGCAGTTGCCAACCTCGTAGACCGGCGCGATGGACCAGATCGACCAGCACGATTCCCTTATTGCCCGATCGCGCTCCGGCTAACCCCCCGGATCGAAGCAACGAGCGCCGTGTGGTGCAGGCTGCGAGCGGGTAAGAGCGACGAGTGCCCCGCAACCAGAGCTTCTCGCGACGTTTGGCGACCGCCAGCCGCTGGCCCCTGGGGGTCGCGCTGACGTCATGGCGTTACCTATGGCGGACCACGCCCCTTCACCGCGACGAGGTCCAGGGCGACCTGGAAGGAGACTCACCGCCTCCCCTGCCATCCGAACTGCAGCGCTCAGAGGTCCAAACGCCCGATCGCGGCACCGGAGCGCTGTTCCATCGCCGTTACCGCGTCCGGATCCGCGACAGCGAGCTCTCGGCGGACGAGCTCGTGCAGCGAGTTGCCGCTGAACCCGATTCCGTCGCGCCCTCAGAGTTCGCGACGTTCCACAAGCTCAATGGGGCTCCGGGGACCATGCGGGTGAACGATGAGTACGTAGTTCGAATGGCGAGCCCCTGGGACGGACCGGTTCGCGTGGCAAAGCGCGACGGAGCGATGTTCAGGCTCGTAACGCTCGAGGGCCATCTGGAGGCCGGGCAGATCGAATTCCGGGCACACGAGGAAAACGGAGTCGTTGTCTTCGAGATCGAGAGCTGGGCGCGCAGCAAGGACCGAATCACGGACCTCCTGTACGACCGACTGCGGATGAGCAAGGAGGTGCAGCTACACATGTGGACGTCGACGCTCGAGCGGATCGCGGCGCTCTCGGGTGGGCGCAGGAGCGGCGGCATCGAGATCCACACGCGGAAGGTAGAGGCCAGCGCGTTTGACGACTGAGCGACGTCTCGCAGCGGGGCCACCGTGGCTGGTCTGGCGCGGCCGAGTGCCGGCTCAGCTCGAGCGACTCCACCACCTGGAGCTCAACTTTGATCCCGAAGGCCTTCCCGCGGCGGCGCGAGATGCCTGGCACGTCGACGACTATTGCCACTCGCTGCGGCCGGAGCCGCCGGGCGAGCCTGTCCGGCACGGATCGTTCGAGACCGCGAAGCTCTTGCTCTGCGGCTACGAGTTCGCCGACCCCACACGAATTCGCGCCTACTACCGGCCTGACACGCCACTCGAGGGCCGAGACATGCTGCTGGAGATTCGCTATCTCGGCTTGCGGGTGCGGGTCGGCGTCCGCATCGGTCCGATGTTCGACGAGGTCCGCGAGATCGCCGGAAGGAGCGCGCGCGTCTGGGGCTGGGCCTACCGAACCCTCGAGGGGCACCTGGAGCGAGGACAGATGGATTACCAGGTCTGGAAGTGGCTGGGCACCGGTGAGGTGGAGTACCGCATCCACGCTGTCTCGGAAGTGGCGGAGATCCGCAACCCGATCTTGAATCTCGGGTTTCGGCTAGTGGGGCGGCGCGAACAGCGGCTGTTCGCGCGTCGCTGCGCCGAACGTATGGAGCGGCTCGTCAACTCGAGGCTCTCTGGCGGCCACGCTGAGCCGGGGCCCATGGGTACGGGAATCCTGGCGTTCCCCACCTCCGCGCCCCGCTGACGCGACCGGAACTACATGATCGCGGTCACGCCGCCGCGGTCCCCCGCTCCAGCCTCTCCGCGACCGCGCGGTGGCGGTAGTCGAAGATCCGCTCCAGGTCGCGCTTCACGATCGCCGCATGGGCGAGCCGCCCGAGCGGGCCGAGCGGCAGCGCGTAGCGGACGCGGTCCCGGATCACCACCGCCTGCTCACCCTCGGGCTCGAAGGTGTGCGCGTGCTCCCACACCGCGTAGGGACCGCTCAGCTGGACGTCGACGAAGCGCACCGGCGGCTCCCAGACCTCGATCCGTGTTCGCCACCGCACGGGCACGCCGTGCAGCTTTAACCGGTAGTCGATCAAGGCCCCTAGGCCCATCTCGATCGGGCCCTGCGTCACGACCTTGAATCCCAGCCACGGCGGCGTGATCACCTCGAGGTTGTGCGCGTCGGTAAAGAACTCAAACGCCCGCTCGGCTCTTAGCTTGAGCCGCTGGCTGCGCTCGAGCACGTGGACGCCGCCCCCTGCAGATCCCCTCATCCGAGCGTCCTCACGATAGGGATACGAAACGGCTAGGTGATCGAGCGCTCGATTTCAAGGTACCGCTCGACGCATCGCGTCCGGGTCGACCGTAAACGGGGAGACAACCCGAGTAGCCCGCCTCTGGCGAGCCGCGCACGAATCCGCAATCGGCCCTGGGCCGGCGATGGGCGCGGCTGGTTCGAACCCCCGAGCTCTCACGGCCCTCTGCGAACACGTGGTGGGTGAGCGTGCCGTCCAGGCCCTCGCCGAGGTGGCCCTCGACGACGTCGGCGTCGTATCCGTCGGCACCGGTCAGCAGCGCGGGCGTCAGCGCCCGGAGAGCCTTGGACTCGGCGTAGGCGAGTTCCGTCGCTTGGCGAACTCCCTCATTCCTTCGCCGCAGGCACTCTAACCACCCCGAGAGCGACGGATCCAGACTGCGGTCCTGACGAGCTACAGTCGGCGGATGGATCCGCGCTACGAAGTTCTAGACGACGCCGCCCGCCTCGCCCACGAGTACATCGAGAGCCTGCCCTCGCGCCCCGTCGGCGCGCCAGCCGGCATCGACGAGCTTCGGTCCCGGCTCGCCCGCCCTCTGAGCGATGCCGGGGAGGATCCCCGAGCGGTCGTTGCGGACCTCGCGCGGGACGTCGAGCCCGGACTAGTGGCCTCTGCAGGCCCCCGCTACTTCGGCTTCGTCATCGGTGGCGCGCTCCCCGCGGCGGTCGCCGCGGACTGGCTGACGTCGGCCTGGGACCAGAACGGGGGCGGATACGTCGCGTCACCGGCCCTCTCCGTCGCCGAGGAGGTCGCCGCCGGCTGGGTGCGCGAATTGCTGAGCCTGCCGGCCGGTTGCGGCGTGGGTTTCGTGACCGGCTGCCAGATGGCGCACTTCACTTGCCTGGCGGCGGCGCGCCACGCAGTCCTGCGCGAGGCGGGCTGGGACGTGGAGGCCCAGGGCCTTCAGGGTGGACCGGAGTTGTGGGTGATCGCGGGGGAGCAGGCCCACGTGACAGTCACGGTCGCTTGCCGCATGCTCGGGCTCGGCGCCGAGCGCGTTCGCCTGGTGCCCACCGACGACCAGGGTCGCATGCTGACGGCAGAGCTCGAGACGGCGCTGGCCGAGCAGGCGGGTCCGACGATTGTCTGCGTGCAGGCTGGCGAGATCAACACCGGCGCGTTCGACCCGATCGCCGACATCGTCGAGGCCTGCCGCGCACGCGGCGCCTGGTGCCACATCGACGGGGCCTTCGGGCTCTGGGCGGCAGTAAGCCCGACGCGCCGCGGCTTGCTGGATGGCTTCGAGCGAGCGGACTCGTGGGCGACCGACGGGCACAAGTGGCTGAATGTGCCCTACGACTGCGGAATCGCGGTGGTGGCCGATCCGTCCGTGCACCGGGCCGCGATGACTTCCACGTCGGCCTACATCCCGCCGCACGACGAGGACATCCCCTGGGGCTTCGACTGGACGCCGGAGTTCTCGCGCCGCGCGCGCGGGGTGCCGCTGTACGCGGCGCTGCGCTCGCTCGGGCGGGACGGAATCGCCAGGATTGTCGACAGCTGTTGCGATCACGCCGAACGGATGGCTAACCGGCTGGCGGCGGCCGACGGAGTCGAGGTCTTGAACGATGTCGTGCTCAATCAGGTGCTCGTGCGCTTCGACAACGACGACCAGGCGACGAATGCGGTGATCGAACGCACTCAGCAGGATGGGACCTGCTGGCTGAGCGGCAGCACCTTCCGCGGCCGAGCGGTCATGCGGGTTTCGGTAGTGGGCTGGCAGACCACGGCCGATGACGTCGACCGCTCGGCCGAGGCGATCCTTGAAGCGGCCCAAGCGTATGCGGCGGGGCGTCAGGACCGGCGATCGCCCCGATGACAGGCGCCGGACTCTTGCTGGCGGGGACAGGAGCGCCGGCCAGCTCTCCGTGACCGGAACCTACTTCTTGAGCTCCAGCGTGCTCACCACTCCGCCGTGATCCGATGGCCAGAGCCCCGACGGCGTTCTCTCCGCCGGATCGTTCCCTGTCACGAACGCGTTCCTCGTCGGAAGGGCCGGCTTGGTCAGTACGTGATCGACCGTATGGTCGAACACCTGCGTCGGGTCGAAGAGGTCCGAGTAGCAGCAGCTGTGGATCGCGCCGTTGTCCGTCATGCCGAAGCCCTGAAGCGCCTGGAACGCGAGCTGATCGGTCCCCTGAATGTTGTGCCTGGCGGCGGTGCCTGAGTTGAGATCCCCGACCAGGATCACCTGCTCGTCCGTGTCGAGCGGGCCACCCGTCGCGAACAGCTCCTTCGCCTGCGCCTCTCGGATCGTGTCCTCTCCGAACGCCTCGAGGTGGGTGTTGACGAAGCGGAACTCGGTCGACGAACCGGCTAGGGTGGCCTCAGTCGAGACCCACCCGCGCTCGACCGGGATCGGGATGAACCCACCGATGAGGGGGGTGAACATTCTCGTGAAGTGGGCGGCATCCGTCTCCCCGGTCGGCTTCAGGGCGCTGCCCTTCTTGGCGAGGATCACGTCGCGCATCGTGAGGCGCCCGTCGAGCTCGGCGCCGAGGAAGCCGCCGGTGTCGTTGGACCCGTCCAGATCGACGGGCAGCTCCTGGTCGAACTCCTCCTGGACCCTGACGACCTCGTAGTTTGCGTCGATGTTCCGAAGCTCCTGCAGAAGCAGGGCGAGGAAGT
>JBKPDQ010000091.1:0-7307 GCA_046728015.1 Actinomycetota bacterium | reverse complement strand
GATGATATCGGCGTCCACAACATCAGCACTACACCCACGCGATCATGGGTTACCGGACCCCGAACATCGATCGGATCGCGCGGGGGGGCGCTCTTCACCGACGCCTACGCCCAGCAGTTCGTACCCGTGCAGCAGAAGCTGAAGGACTTCCGGGTCACCTTGCCCGAATACCCGTTCCAGGAGGGCAGCAGCCTGAATGCCGCGAACATTAACTACACCACGTTGAAGGCGGCGGCGGCCCTGAAGCGGCTGAAGGAACTGGAGAGCTTCTCGCCGCCCAGCAACTGAACACGCGAGCCGTGTGGTGAAGCGGAGAAGTAGTCATGAAATCCGCCGCCACGTTTCATCGATTCGGAACCCTACAAGACCGTGCTGTCCGGCAACCGGGAAGCCATAGCAAAGCTTTCGATGAAGGATCTCGAAGTGATCCTCGCCGTCTCGGCAGGCTCTACCAGGGCACGGGCCCGCGCGAGCCTGCGCAGGAACACCTCCGCATGGCGAAAGCGGCGATGGAGGAATCGACCGGTGATTGGACCGGCGTGGGGCGGCAGAGCCCGCCGATGACGCTTTCCTCGCGCTCGAGCAGAGAATGAAGCCTTCAAGACGGTTTTGCCGAACGCCCGCTGCGCGGGGAGGATGATGAAGTCAGAACCGCAGCGAGAGGCCGAAAACGACGGTATGGGTGTTGATGTTCGCTTTGTACGTGAGATGCCTATCGGTGAGCTCGAACCCGGGAAAGAAGATGTAGCGGTACTCGCTGAAAAGCGCGATCCAGGGCGCGATCTGAAAGGCCAGGCCGCCTCCGACCTTGCCCCCGAACTCCACGGCCAGGTGCTCATTCTTCAGGCTGAACGCCCAAGCGGGCCCGCCGGTGAAGTACGGCTGCAGCCGGCCGTGTGGGAACGTCGCGTCCACCATCAGCGGCCAGCGGAGGCGGATCTCTGGCGCAAACCCGAACATGGGCAGAGTGACGCTCGGGATGGAGGCAACGCCCGAAGCGTCCACCGAGATCGGCTTGCCGAGGAACTGGCCCGTGAGGGTCCCGGTCCCGGTGGTGGTCTGGGCGGGCACTGGAGTCTGCAGGTAGAACACGTCGAGGTCGAAGCCCAAGAACGGCAGCGGATCGAGCCAGTACCCGCCCCGGACTCCGACGGTGAACCCCGTGTCGGTATCGAGGTCGAAGATGGTCAGGTTGACCGACGCACCCCTACTGTCCTGACCTCGAACACCAAGGTCGGACGACTCGATCCACGCGGCGCCGCCGTAGAGATCGAAGTTCCATTCCGCCGCGGCGGGCCCGGCGCCATACGCGACGCCCATGACGCAAGTCAGAAGTAGCGCTGCCGTCGACCATCTCGTCATCGCTCGCCTCCAGTCGGGTCCGGGAAGTATACCTCGCGGCGACACCTGCTCGCCGGAGTGCAACAGATGGACGCCATCGTCTTCGTGCTCAAGCCCGCAGGCCATCGTGAGGGACCTCCCGAAGCAGATCGTGCCGGCCGGAGTCCGGTGCCTTCTATCTGGAGGACGCGAGCGTACCCCCCGACTTCCCCACCGACCCTATCTGAGTTTCGAACGCGACGATCAGTGGGGCCGCCAACGGAAGCGAAGACAGGTGCCTGGGAGAACCGGAGAGAATTCCGCTTCGGATCGTACCTTCACTTCTGAGGACATGATCGATCAGCTCAGCCGATAGAGCACCTGACTTTTAATTAGCCAATGGCAGGGCAGCGCAACACGCGGACAGTACGCGCAAGTGTCGTTTGGACAATACAGAATGAGCTGCCCGATGGGCTCGCCGCCCTTCGCTGGGGTATCGCCACCCATTCCACAACGCGACTCGTCGCTAATCGAATCGCCCTCGGCCGACTCCGCCGGGAGTCACAATATCGACTCTCCGTCGATATATCGCGTCCATAGAGTCGACATCCCGCTCTGGCGGACCATGCGGGCTGGGCTGAGGTCGGGGTAACCCGCGGCCAACTTCTTGGCACGAATCTTCCACATGCGCCGCGACCAATGACGGTGGGTGTCGCGGCTATCAGGCCAAGAGAGCTCTGCAGACCACGATCGACAAGGTCTGGAGCTGGCGCCATACGGACGGGAGGACGGAGGGAGACCCTCGCACAATGAACGATCGGCCCCGAACTTGGCCTTGGCTATGGCGCTTCCCGATCGTCTTGGTCGTGCAGTGGTATCTAAAGTCAAAAAACATGGCCCTGGATACGACGGAGCGATACGGGGAACATCAACGAGAATTTTTCCGATACAGGATTCTCGACGACAACAGCGACAAATTCGCCGCCGTCCGGACACAAATCGCCAGGTATGCCGTGGAGGCAGGAGTGGTTCAACGGGCGCTGGATCTCTGCACCGGTCACGGGTTTCAAGCCAAGGCGGCGAGAGAAGCAGGAATTGCCGAAGTGGTGGGGGTGGATTTGGTGCCGGAACGGATCGAGCGGGCTGAGCGAACCTGCGGTTCGGCGGGAATCAGCTTTCGGGCGATGGACGCCTCCGCCCTGCCCTTCCCGGACAAGCATTTTGATGTGATCACCATATCCGCCGGCCTCCACGATATGCCGCGGCCGGTTCGAGAGAAAGCCCTGAAGGAAGCGGCTCGCGTGGCGATAAAGAGAGTGATCATCTTCGAGCCGAGGGTCTTCCAGAATCGACTCTTGCGGTGGCTCGGCGGGACGATCGGCTCGATTGTCGACGAATCGCTGAATTTCCGCGACTACGCGAATAACGGCCTCGCGCCGCTGTTAAAAATGGCGGGGCTGAGAGCAATCAGAGAGCAACACGTCTGGTACAGGCTCATGACGATTACGGTGTGCGAGCTGAGACCAACACGGAGACCGGCGTTCGATCGCCTTCCCGTCTATCGCCCCTGACCATCGCCCGTGGCCGGCGGCGCGCGGACGGGCTCGCTGGTCTTCGGGTGATTCTTCTCCTGGGCCCGCTGAAGCATCGCGCGCACCAGTTTCGCCACCGCCTCGCCCTGCGTCCGGTTGACCAGCCAGGCCGGCAGCGCGCCGCCCGGATCGCTGAGCACCTCGTAGGTCACGCGCGTGCCCTGGCCATCGCGTCCGGGCTCGATCAGCCAGCGCCCTCGGATGTACTTGACGCGAACGTGGCTTGCGTCTGGCGGGGGACCGACCTCGTTGGCGGTGGTGAAGAGGATCGCGTAGCTCCCGGCTTCGAGATCCACGCGCTTCTGTAAGTGGACGGTGTAGTCGCGATCCCTCGCGAGGGCCACGGCCAACTGCTCGTAGACCAGACGCTCGTCGCTCGTCTCCGAGAGCAGCTCGAGCCGCTTGAGATGGGGGACAAACCCCTGGTGCTCCCGCTGCTTCCAGAGCGTTTCGAAGATCGCGTTGGGCGATAGCGGGCTCCGGGTGGTGGCGCGGATCTCATAGAAGGCCGAGCCTTCCTTGGCGCGCCGCTCGATGAGGAGGCCGTCTTTGTGTGTCAGGGTCTCCCACTCCGCCGAGGCAACACCCGGCCTCAGCACGAGCGCGACGAGCAGGCCGAGGCCCAGACCGGCAGCGGCCCAGCGGGCGCCGGGCCTCATCCGGTGACCCGGGGCCGCGCCACGTACTGGGTGAGGGTCCAGCCGAGCCGTCTGGGTCGGTTCGAAGAGAGCCGCCTGCGGTGCTCTCGTTTCATGTCCTTCTCCTCTGCCTCGATACCGGTCAGCGATGCCGCTTCTCCTGGCGGTCGCCCGGATGTCGCGCTTGTGCCCAGTTGCTCGTGGGGATGTCGCTGTCGCACCTGCCTACGACGCCGACCGAGCGAGCTCGCGCACCGCGGCCGCAATGTCCTGGCTCAGCCGCGCGATCGCGCGACTGTGGGCGGCGGCCAGCGCGTCGAAGCCTTTGTCCGGCGACGGCTCGCGCACGGTGGTGCGGCCCGTCTGCGCCTTGCCGTCCTTCGTGCGGCTCACCGCCCACACGGCATCCAAGGTCGCCGCGTCGCCCGGAGCCGACTCGAAGCGTTGCACCTCGAGGGCGACGCGATAGTCGGCGCCCTCGCTCAACGTCAGCGGCGATACAGTCACGCTCGGCGTGCCCAGGATGGCCACCAGATTCTCGGCCACCACGCGGGCGATGCCATTCTGCAACGGGGCCGCCCACCGGTTGAACTCGTCCATGCGCACCTGGTTCGGACCCGTGCGGACGACAATCTGCGGGCGGTCGACCGCCGCCGGCACCGACACCGGGCCGAGGGTCACTGACAAGTCGGAGGACGTGGTGGCAGGGGTGGAGGCCGCGCTGAGAGTGTAAAAGCGCGACGCCGGGGACGCGCAGCCGGCGACGAGGATCAGGAAGGCACAGGGAATCGCGATGGCGGCACCCCGGCGCATCAGGGCTTCTCCTCGCTCTTGCCACGGATCAGCGATTCCGGATGGCGTTCCAGATAGTCGGCCAGGGCTCCCAGCGACCGCGCGGCGCGGGCGACCTCCTGCAGGGCGTCGCGCAACTCCTGCTGGAGCGGGGCGTTCTTGCCAAGGAGGGTCGCGTCGGTGCTCTTGAGAAGCCGGTCGGCGGTGGTGACCGTGCGGCGCACGTCCTCGAGGGTCGTATTCACCTCGGTCTTGATCATCCCGTCCGCGCTGACCAGCACCCGGCGCAGGTCCTCGAGGGTCGGATTCACCTCGGTCTTGATCATCCCGTCCGCCGTGGCCAGCACCCGCCGCAGCTCATCCAGCGTCGCCCTCAGCTCGGGCGCCACGTCGGCGTCCAGGCGAGTCACCGCCTTGTTGGCCCCCTCGAGCGTCAGGTTGAGGGTGCCGAGCATCTTCGTGAGGTCCGTGCCGATCGCTTCGTACGGCAGCTTGTCGAGCTTCGCGATGATGCTCCCGAGCTTCGCCTCGACCTCGGGCAGGGTGCTCGGCACCACCGGCAGCACCGGCGGGTCCTGGCGCCAGTCCATCTTCGCCTTCGGGGCGTTCGGAAAATAGTCCAAGGCCACATAGAGCTGCCCCGTGAGCAGGCTCCCGGTCTGGAGTTGGGCGCGCAGCCCCCGCTGCTCCACCAGGCGTTGAAGGAAGAGGTGGCGCTCCTGGGCGCTCCGCGTGAGGGCTTCGCCCACGCCCGCTTGCTGGAGACTCAACCGCGTGAGCAGCCGCTCGGGAAAGGACACGATCTCCACGCGCCCGCGAATATTGGCCGTCGCCGGATCCAGGTCGAGACCGACCGCGGTGACCTCCCCCGCCGGCAGCCCCAACAGGGTGACCGGCGCCCCCACGGATAACCCCCGCAGCGATTCTGTGAAATACAGCACATAGCGCGCCTCGATCGGATCCGGCTGCTTCATGGCCGTGGTCTCGTCGCGGTAGAGCGTGAAAGCCGTATCCGCCGCGGCAGGCTCGGCCTTGCTGGCGAAGGACGGCGTCTCGAACGCCAGGCCCCCCGCCAGCAGCGCGACGAGGCCCTGCGTGCGCACGTCCACTCCGCCCGCCCCCACCGAGACGTCGATCCCGCTCGCGTTCCAGAACCGCGTGCCAGCATGGACGTACTGAGCGTAGGGCGCGTTGACGAAGATCCTGACCTCGACCGCCTTGCCGTCGCTCGCCAGGTCGTACGCGACGACCTGGCCGGCCTGGAGGCGGCGGTAGTAGATCGGCGAGCCGATCCCCAGCGAGCCGAGGTTCTCGGCCTTGAGCACGAACTGCCGGCCCGGCTGACCGCCGGTAATGATCGGCGGCGTGTCGAGTCCGGTGAACATGCGCCTTTTCTTGTCGGACTTGCCGACCCCGAAGCCGATGTAGTTGCCCGAAAGGAGGGTGCCGAGTCCGGAGACCCCGCTCAGCGTCACGCGCGGCTCGACCACCCAGAACTTCGCGTCCTCGACCATCAGGGCCGCCGCGCTCTTGGCGATCTTCGCCGTCACCTCCACCCGCGAATAGTCGGAGGCGAGCTCCACCGCGGTCACCTGGCCGATGTTCACGTCCTTGTATTTGATGACGGTCTTGCCGGCCTCGAGACCCTCCGCAACCTTGAAGATGATGGTGATGGTCGGGCCCTGACTTAGTACACGCTGGATGGCAATCCCAAGGGCCACCACCGCGGCCAGCAGGGGAATGATCCAGACGACCGAAATGCGCGCGCGCCGCTCGGGCACCACGGTGGCCTGGGGAAGGGTGTCGCGATCGGGGCTCTCAGCCATGGCGATCCACCTTGCTCGCCGAATCCCAGATCAGCCGGGGATCGAAGGACTCCGCCGCAATCATCGTCAGCACGACGACAGCGGCAAAAAACAGCACCCCCGGACCTGGCTGCACCGACATCAGCGGCGAGAGCTGCACGAGGGCCACGGTGAACGTGTCGACGAAGACGTCCAGCATCGACCAGCGACCAATGAACTCGACCATGCGGTAGAGCCGGGCCCGGTCGTGCGTACTGGTGAGGGAACGGCGCTGCACGGTGATCAGGAGATACGCGAGCGCGACCAGCTTCCCGAGCGGGACCATCACGCTCGCCACCAGCACGATGAGGGCAAGCGGCCACGAACCCGTACGGTAGAGGAGCACCACTCCACCCATGATGGTGTCGGATTCGGTGGACCCCAGCGCAGTCGTGGTGAGTACCGGCAAAACGTTGGCGGGTATGTAGCAAATGGCGGCGGCGATGACGAGCGCCCACGTGTACTGGATGGAGTGGTGGCGTCGCCCGGCCAGCCCGGCGCCGCAGCGCGGGCAATACCCTGGCGCGACCGCCTCAACAGGCCGCACCAGCAAGGCGCAGGTCTCGCAGGAGACCAGTCCCACCTGGGCGGCGGTGAGGGCGGTGGCCGTCATCGCCCCGCCTCGGTGCGGATCGCCTCACGAGCCTCGGCCCGACGTGGCGCTGGGCCATCCGCCCACTCGACGCGCTTCCAGATCTCGCGCGGGTCGACCGTGAGCATGATGGCCGGGAAGAGGATCACCAGCCCTCCCAGCGCATACATCCCGATGCCAGGCTCCACCGTCGCCAGCTCCGCGATCTTGATCAGCGCCACCAGGATGCCCAGGATCATCACCTCGTTCATCGACCAGGGGCGCATCGAGCTCCCCCAGCGCAGCATTTCCCCGACCCACTGCGGCGCGGGCGGCCGCCGCACCGCGAGCAGGACCGTCAGCATGAACAGGATGTAGCCCCCGGGGGCGATCGCCGCGCAGAACGCGACGATCACGGCCGTGACCTGTTCGCCCTGCTGCCACATCTCCAGTACACCGCCGGCAATGGTGGTGCTCGCGTGACGCCCGACCGCCGAAAGCCCCATCAACGGCGCCGTATGGGCGACGAGGAAGACGATGGCGGCCGCCA
>JBKPDQ010000090.1:0-32624 GCA_046728015.1 Actinomycetota bacterium | reverse complement strand
CCATGTCGCAAGTATGCCGCCGCCGTGAGCCGCTGCAAAGCACGGCTTCGCTCGTACTTCACTTCGTATAGTCAAACCACCAACTGCACATGCTTCTTTCGCGGCTCAAGCCACTCACCTGAATCTCTGATGGAGACCTTCTGGCGTCTACTCGGCTTTCTGCGTCCCTACCGCCGCGCCGTGATCGGCTCGCTCGTCTTCGCCTGGCTCGCGATGGGCATGACCGTGCTGATCCCGTGGCTGGTCGGAAGCGCGGTCGATGCCATCAACAACCGTGAGCGCCCCGACCTCATGCCCCTCGGCCTCGCGATCGTCGGCGCGGGGATTCTGCGCCTCGGCCTCACCGTCGTCCGGCGGCTGATCGCTGGCAAGGTGTCGGTGGCCGTCGAGTACGACCTGCGCGAGCGCATCTACGAGCACCTGCAGACGCTCGAGCTCGGGTTCTTCGACTCCCAGCAGACCGGGCAGCTGATGTCACGCGCCACGGTCGACCTGCAAGGGATCCGCTTCTTCCTCGGCTACGGGCTGATCTTCCTGACGCAGAACGCGTTGACCCTGCTGCTCGCCGGAATCGTGATGTTCGTGATCGAGCCGTGGCTGGCGCTCCTGGCGCTCGCGCCGGTGCCGTTCGTGGTCGTCGCGGCGGCGCGTTTCAACCGCCTTTCGCGCCCGGCCGTGCAGGAGGTGCAGCAGCGAATCGCGGAGCTCACGGCCGAGGCCGAGGAGAGCGTGTCGGGAATCCGGATCGTCAAGGCGTTCGCGCGTGAGGACCACATGCTCGCGCGGTTTCGCCGCTCGGTCGCACGGGTCTTCGATCAGAACGTGTACTCCACTCGGCTGCGGGCGTTCTACTCCCCGGCGCTCGGCTTTCTGCCCAGCCTCGGGCTCGCAGTGGTGCTGCTGATGGGCGGGCGGCAGGTGATCAACGGCAGCATGTCGCTGGGCGAGTTCACCGCCTTCTACACGTACCTCGTGATGCTCGTGGGCCCGATGCGGATGCTCGGGCTGGCGCTGGGAATGGCACAGCGCGCGGTGGCGTCGGGCAACCGCATGTTCGAGATCCTCGACCGTGAGCCGCGGGTCACGAGCCCGCCCGATGCGCCCCCGCTGCCCGACGGGCCGGGCCGGGTCGAAATGCGCGACGTCACGCTGCGCTACGACGGGGCGGAGCCGTCGCTCACCGACATCAACCTCGAGGTCGAGGCCGGCAGGACGGTCGCGCTCGTCGGGCCGACCGGGTCGGGCAAGACCAGCCTCGTGGCCTTGATCGCGCGCCTCTATGACCCCAGCGAGGGCTCGGTGACCGTCGATGGGGCCGACGTGCGCTCGGTCGACGTGCGGTCGCTCCGGCGGGCGATCGCGTTCGTTGCCGACGACAGCTTCCTGTTTTCGGCCACCGTGGCGGAGAACATCGCCTACGCGAAGCCCGGCGCCACCCGCGAGGAGATCGAGATCGCCGCCCGTCGTGCCCAGGCGCACGACTTCATCGAGCGGCTGCCGGACGGCTACGACACGCTCATCGGCGAGCGGGGGCTCACGCTGTCGGGCGGCCAGCGCCAACGCGTGGCGATCGCCCGGGCGCTCGTGGCCGATCCTCGGATCCTGATTCTCGACGACGCCACGTCTTCGGTTGACGCGACCACCGAGACCGAGATCAAGCGCGGACTTCGCGAGGCGATGCGCGGCAGGACCACGTTCGTCGTCGCCCACCGCCTCTCCACCATCTCGCTCGCGGACGAGATCGTCGTCATGGACGGCGGCAGGATCGTCGATCGCGGCGTGCACGAGGAGTTGCTGGAGCGCTCGCCGCTGTATGCCGAGATCGCCGAGTTCGGGTGCGAAGACGTGGTGTTCCTCCAGCGCGATCTGGAAGAGCGCGAGGAGGTGGCGCGACTGTGAGCCGGCTGAGTCAGTTCCGTGGCGACCGGCGTGCCCGCCCCGGCGACGAGGATCCAGTCACCTCCGTCGATCCGGAGGCTCAGGGCTCCGACGTCGCCGAGGAGACCGAGGACCAGGCGAACCAGCCCGGGCGCTTCGCCGGCACGCTGCTGCTGCTGCGCGACCTGGCTCGCCTGATTCGCGGCGAGGACCAACGCGGCCGCAAGGTTCGCTGGATGCTCGGCCTGCTGCGCCCGTACCGGCTGCAGGTGGCGCTGATGATCGTCGCGGTGGTGATCGCGTCGGCCGCGGCGCTTGCTCCTCCCTACCTCGCCGGGCGCGCGATCGACGATGGCATCCGGGTCGGGGACACCGGCGCGCTGACCGTGATCGTCGCTGTGTTCCTCGTCTCGGTGACGGTGCTGTGGGCGGCGACGTACGCGCAGACCTTTCTCGTCGGGTGGGTCGGCCAGCGGGCGCTGCAGGACCTGCGCCAGCGCATCTACACCCACCTGCAGGCGATGTCGATCGGCTTCTTCACGCGCAACAAGCCGGGGGTGCTGATCTCACGCCTGACGAACGACGTGCAGGCCCTTGACAGCCTGGTCACGGACGGCGTGGTGACGCTGTTTCAGAGCACGCTGACGCTGCTCGGGGTGATCGTCATCCTGCTCGCGCTGGACGTGCCGCTGGCGATGGTGACGTTCCTGACCTTCCCGCTGCTGGCGATCGGCAGCGTCGTCTTCCGCGTCATCTCCGCAAATGCGTACCGACTGACGCGGGAGAAGATCGCCAACATCACCGCCTACCTGCAGGAGACCCTGTCAGGGGTTCGCGTGGTGCGCAGCTTCGGCCGTGAGGACCGGCATCTGGAGGAGATGGCGGTCCTCAACGAGGAGAACCGGGTCGCCAACATGCGCACCGTCTACCTCAACGCGGCCTACTTCCCGGCCGTCGAGCTGCTCTCGTCGATCGGAACGGCGGCGATCATCCTTTACGGCGGCTACCAGGCGATCGACGGCCAGATCGAGATCGGCGTCGTGGTCGCGTTCATCGGCTACCTGCAGCTGTTCTTCGATCCGATTCAGCAGATCTCGCAGCTGTACACGACCTACCAGCAGGGGATGGCGGCGCTCGACAAGATCTTCGACCTTCTCGACACCCGCCCGGACATGACCGACCGCCCGGACGCGGTCGACCCCGGCCGGCTGCGCGGCGAGATCGAGCTGCGCGACGTCTGGTTCTCCTATGCGGGCGCCGGCGATGCTGACGCGGAGGCGGAGATCGGCGGGAACGAGTGGGCGCTCGACGGCATCGACCTGCTGATCCCCGCCGGGCAGACGGTGGCGCTGGTCGGCGAGACGGGCGCGGGGAAGTCGACCCTGGCGAAGCTCGTGGCGAGGTTCTACGACCCGCAGCGCGGCCAGGTGCTGGTCGACGGCCACGATCTGCGGGAGCTCAACTCGCAAGCGCTGCGCAGCCAGCTCGGGATCGTTCCGCAGGAGGGGTTCCTGTTCTCGGGCACGATCCGCGACAACATCGCCTTCGGGAGGCCCGACGCCTCCGACGCGCACATTCGCGCTGCCGCCGAGACGGTGGGCGCGGACCCGTTCATCGACAGACTCGCCGACGGCTACGACGCCCAGGTCGGCGAGCGCGGCGCGGCGCTGTCGGCGGGGCAGCGCCAGCTGGTCGCGTTCGCTCGCGCGCTGCTCGCCGAGCCACGGATCCTGATCCTCGACGAGGCGACGTCAAACGTCGACGTGCGCACCGAGCGGGTGATCGAAGTCGGATTGGAGCGGCTGCTCGCCGGGCGCACCGCGATCGTGATCGCGCACCGCCTGTCGACGATCCGCCGGGCCGGGCGGATCGTGGTCCTCGAGCATGGCCGGATCGTCGAGACGGGGACGCACGAGGAATTGATCGAGGCGCAGGGCGCCTACGCACGCCTGTACGGCGCCTGGGCCGAGCAGGCTGCGTAGACGCGGTCTACCGCGAACCCCGGCAGCGCGGACGCGGGAGCACCGTCAAATGCGCGAGCCGTAGGCGAGCGCACGTGATTCGGGCGAGAGCGGAGCAGCTGCCGGGAGTTGTTCAGGGGCTGACGCCCCCGGTTCCGCCGCCTCCGCCGCCGCCGGTGCCACCGGTACCCCCGGCGGCGGGCGGGGTGGTGGGAGCGGGCTCGGTCGGAGCGGGCTCGACCGGGGCGGCCGGCGCTGGCTCCACCGGCGTGGTCTCGACGCCCCCGGTGCCGGTTTCGGTTCCGGTGCCTGCCCCGGCCTCCTCGGGGTTGCCGCAGACCTCGAAGCCGAAGTCCGCGGCGGCGGCCTGCGCGTCGACCTCGGCGGCCGCAAGGGTGTCGTCGATGCCTGCCAAGGCGGTGTCGTCCTGGCGCTCGAGCGCGATCTGGCGGGACTCGAGTGCGTCAACCTGGGCCTGCAGGGAGCGGAGGAAGTCGTTGGCGAGGTCCTCGTCCTTGTCGGGCGGTGAGAGGGATTGCAGCTGCTGCAGCTCGCCCGCGACGAGGGTCGCCTCCTCGGCGGCGGCCGCAGCCTCGTCGGCGGCGTCGATGCTTGCGAGCGCGCTGTTGACCTCGGCGCAGATCGCGTCGGCCTCGTCGATGTACTCGCGCTTCGGGATCGCGGCGGCCGTCTGGTCGGTGGTGCCGACGGTCGTGATCGGCGCCTCGGGCTCGTCGTCGTCGCCGGCGCTGGCGATCACCACGACGATGAGCACGAAGATGCCGGCGATCGCGCTCAGGGCGACCAATCGCCTGCGCTGGTAGATGTCCATGCCGCTTGAAAGTAACAAAGGGGTCATGCACGACCGCGGCTAGAACCCCCGCTGGGGGTGCGTTTTCAGACTCGGCGCGCAGCGGGAGCCGGCGCGGCGCCCAGGCGTGCTCAAGCGCGGTCGGCAGGCTGTCGATGCGCAAGTCACAATGTCGTCGATGTTCGCTGGCAGGCGGGGCTTGGTGGCGACCCTTGGGTCGCTTTGGCGTGCGCGGCGCTCTGGGCGATCCCGGCCACGGCCCAGGGCCCGGGCGGGTCGGTGCGGGTCTCGGCGACCGGCGCTCGGCCGGAGCTGGTGAAGACGATTCCGATCGCAAAGCACCGCGATGAGGAGCCGCAGGTGGTGATGTCCCTCGGCGCCGACAAGATCGGCGAGCTTCAGGACGGCGATCGTCTGGAGGGCACGGCTGGCGTCGAGGTTTCCGTCTGCCTGAAGCCGAACCCGCGCCATCCGGAGGCAAACAACAACGGCGTCGGCAGGACGTATGGCTACAACCCGACAGTGCGCGCCTGGCTTGTCCTGGGACCGAGCGCGTTGTCGAGCGGCGACGGCAGCACGGTCAGGGTTTCGGGTGCGAAGTCGCTTCGCTGCCCCCAGCGGCTGCCGCACCGCAACCAAAGGCAGGGCACCGGTTGGTGATCGGAGCGGACGCGGGCGGCGCCGGACGGGTGCTGGGCGACAAGGGAATGGTCAACGCGGCGCGGTTCCGGCCGGGGCCGCTGAAGAAGGAGAACCCGGTCGAGGGCGATCGCTCGCGGTCGCGGCTGCCGATCGCGGCCAGTATCGGCGGGCACGACGAGAAGAAGGTGCTCTACACGGCCAGGATTCGCAATCCCCGGGAGGGCGAGCAGGTGATCGTCGACGACGTGGTGTTCGCCCGGATCAACCACCTTAGGTACAGCACCTTCATGACGACCACGCTGGTGCTGGGGCAGAACGCCAGCTCCACGAGCAACAGCGCCCCGGTCAACGCCACCAGGTCCAAGGGCCGGATCTCACGGGGCAACGGCTCCGACTGCACTCAAGGGCCGAGCGGCCACAAGACCCCATGCCTCGCCAGGAAGGTGGGCGTGATCGAGTTCCTCGAGAACGTCAACCGAACGCTTTACGTGAACGTGATCGGCTCGATGGCGGCGATGTTCCCCGAGGGGCGCCATCACCAGGGAGACAAGCGAGGGTCCTGCGCAAGGGCTACCTGCGCATCTACCGTTTCCCGAATTAGCGCCCGGTAGCGCTCCCAGGCAAGCCCGCGCCTAGCTGCCGATCTAGAGTCTGGTGCGATGTCGGACCACAACATGGAGCTCGTGCGGCGATTCTTCGAGGTGGGCCTCGACGCCGAGTCGCTGATCGAGCTCGGGGTGGTCGACCGCGATCTGACGTTCGTTCCAGGCGCGGGATCGCTTACGCGCGGCGCCCTGAGCGCAAAGGGGTTCGAGGAGGCAGTCCACGACATCGCATCGCAGTTTGAGGCCTACGACGTGAGACCCGTGAAGTTTGTGCAGACGGGCGAGCGCGTTGTTGTCGAGCTTCGCCGACGCGCGACGAGCACCCGAAGCTCAACGCCTCTTGAGGACCGCTTCGCTCAGGTGTTCACCGTGCAGGACGGGTGCATCGTGCGAATACAGTCGTTCTTCGAGCTCGGCGATGCCCTGCAGGCGGCCAAGCCCAGCGATCGAAGTCGCCCCGAGACGGAGTCCGAGCGGATGGCGCCTTAGTCACGCATACCGTGACAAACGCGCCAATTGCGGACTGAACGGGCTGCTGGCTATCCTGCGACGCGACCCTTGCGGGGTCGGATAATGGCAATCCGCTCGGCTCTGGACCGAGAAATCGGGGTTCGAGTCCCTGCCCCGCAGCTCCGCTCCTCGCCCGGGTCGCTAACCGCTGATCGACTCCAGATCGGTGTCCGGGTCGGCGAGCGCGTCGGTCTTGTCCGAGACGTCCGCCCCGCTCTCGATCAGCGTCCTGGCGTGGCCGAGATCCTCCGAGCGCTCGACCGAGAGCGCGCCCTTCACCCGCCCGTCCTTCAGGTACCAGGCGCTGAACTCGCCGGCGTCGCGGTCGCCACGAAACACGATCTCGTCCCATTCCAGCGCCGGCCCGACGTACTCGAAGCTCGACCAGTCGGCGAGGTCGCTGAAGAAGTAGGGCACCACCTTGTAGGGCTCCGTATCGCCCAGCATCGCGCCGGCCGCGTAGCGGCCCTGCTGAAAGGCGACGTCCCAGTGCTCGACCCGCAACCGCTCGCCGTGCACGGCGCTGTCGTACGAGCACACGTCGCCGGCCGCGAAAATCCCATCCGCCGAAGTCTCGAGCCTGGAGTCGCAGACGATCCCGTCGCCGACCTCCAAGCCCGCCCGTTCGGCGAGTGTCGTATCGGGCCTCACCCCAGCGCCCACGACGACCATGTCGCCCTCGACCGTCCGGCCGCTCTTCGTCACCACCGCCCCGACGCGGCCATCCCCTTCAAACCGATCCAGCTCCTCACCGCCGATGACCTCGATCCCGTGGTCGGTCAGCACGTCCTGGAAGTACCGCCCGAGCTCATCCCCGAAGGTCCGCGACAGGGTCACGTCCTCCATCATCACGATCGTGCACTTGGCCCCCTTGGCGGTCAGCGACGCCGCCACCTCGCAGCCGATGTAGCTGCCGCCGATCAGCACCACGTGCTCCGCGTTGGCCGCGTTCTCCCGGATCGCATCCGAGTTGCCGAACGTGCGCAGGTAGTGAATGCCCTCGAGCTCGCAGCGGTCGACGCGCAGGATGTTGACGTTGGCGCCGGTGGCGACCAGCGCCTTGTCGAAGTTCACCTCCTCCCCATCCTGAAGCTTCGCCGTCCGCTCTCGGGCGTCGAGCGACATCACGTTCGTCTTCGACAGCAGCTCGACGCCGTTCTCCTCGTACCACTCGTGCTGATTCACGTACGCGTCCTCGCGCTTGGCCTCGCCGCGCAGGTACTCCTTGGAGAGCGGCGGGCGCTCGTACGGCGGCTCCGGCTCGCGGCCCACCACCACGATCGACCCGTCCACACCGCGCTTGCGCAGCTCCTCGACGCACTTGCCGGTGGCGAGGCCGCCCCCGATCAGCAGGAAGTCAGCTTCGCGGGCCATCGTCTCGTTTGCGTACCCGTGCCGCCGCTTCTTACGCGGCTGCGCTGCCGTCGGGCCCGAAGTAGGCGGTCAGATCCTCCTCGACCGTCGGATCGAGCACCGCGAGGATCTCATCCCCCGCCTCGAGCACCGTGTCGGGCCCCGGCACGAACCCGCGGTCCCCCCGCAACACCGAGATCAACAGGCTCCCCTCAGGCATCTCCAGGTCGCCCACCCGTTGCCCCGCCGCCCTGGAGTCCTCCGGCAGCAGCATCTCGATGATCTCCAGCCGCTGCTCCGGCAGGTCGAGCAGGTGCACCAGCCCGTACTCGGGCACCTCGTGCTCGATCAGGCGCAGGATCAGGTCGGTCGCCGAGACCACCGGCTTGATCCCCAGCAGCTCGAAGTGCTCGCGGTTGCGCGGGTTGTTGACGCGGGCGATGATCCGGTCGACCAGGTACTTCTCCTTCGCCACCTGGCAGATGAGGATGTTGTCCTCGTCGTCGCCAGTGACCGCGATCACCATGTCGGCGCGCGAGATCCCCGCGCGCTCGAGCACCCACAGCTCCGACGCGTCGCCGTACTGGATGTTGTGCTCGAGCTCCTGCTCGACGGTGAGGTAGCGATCGCGGTCGTTCTCGATCAGCGTCACCTCGTGGCCTTTCTCCAGTAGCTCGCGCGCCAGGTTCCAGCCGACCTTGCCGGCCCCGACAACGATCACGTACATGCGCTCGGCCATCAGGGCTACACCCCGGTGGCCGAATCGCTCGCCGCCGCCGCCGCGCCCGCCCTCTCCGCGGCCTCGCGCACCTCGGTCTCGAGCATCTCGATCGCCACCTTCGTCGGGCAGATCGTGTGCACACCCTGCTGCTCGTACCACTCGGCGCGGTAGGGGTCGAGGATCCGCGCGATCACCTTCGGGACCCGGAAGCGCCGCTTGGCGATCTGCGCGATGACGATGTTCGTGTTGTCGCCGTCGGTCGAGGCGACGAACACGTCCGCGTCCTCGATCCCGGCGGCCGTGAGCGCCTCGATCTCCAGCCCCGTGCCGACGGTGAAGCGGCCACCGCTGTCCTCCCAGGACTCGTCGAGGCCGATCTCAAGCCGGCTGTGCGACTCCGGGTCCTCGTCCAGGCAGGAGACCTCGTGACCCTCCCTGAGCAGCGTGCGCGCGAGCGACGAACCCACCCGTCCCGCGCCAACGATGAGGATGAACATGCGGCGGATACTAGCCCGCGTCGGGGCCTGCGCCCGCGGGCGTGCCGCCGGGTGTAGGGCGTTCGACCGCCCGCGGGCGACGGCTTCCGTCGCCCGCCGGAGCGGTCACGAGCACACGGCACGGGGCCTTCTTGAGCACATACTCGGTCACCGGCCCGATCTCGGCCGGGCGGGATCCGCCGATGCCGCCCAGGATCGCCCCGCCAAGGATCTTGGTCGGTGGCTCGGCCCCCATCACGATTACCTCGACGTCGCGGTCACGCGCTGCCTCGACGATCCCTGCGCCGACGCTGCGCGCCCTCACCACCGAGATGTTCACGTCCACCGTGTCGTACTCGTCGCCCACCTCGAGCGCGCGCTCGAGCGCCCTGTTGGCCACCTCCATCCGCTCCTTCGGCGGCGGCGAGTCGAGCGGCACCGTCAGTGGCAGGTCGACGACGTAGATCACCTCCAGCCTCGGCGGCGTCTCCCCGGGCTCGTCGGCGGCATCCGCAAGCCGTCCCGCCGTGCCGACGATGTCGTCATCGAGTTTCGTCCCGAACACCGGCACCAGGATCTCCCCGTACTCGGCGACCTCGACGTCCTTGTGTAGCGCCTCAGCCGGTACCTCGACGTGCTCGGTCAGCGACGTCCCCTCGAACACCTTGCGGTAGATGACGTAGGCGACGAGACCCACCGCCATCCAGCCGCCGCCGATCCACCTGGCCTCGTCATGGAAGGCGACGACACTGACCCACGCCAGCGCGGTGAGCACGGCTGCGAAGGCGGCGGGCAGAGGGAGGTCGAAGCCGCCCACGCGGACGTTGAAGGGAATGCGAAACGGCCGCGGTCGGTCGGGCTCCAAGCGGCGGAGCCGGACGATCGACACGTGCGCGATCGTGAATGCGATCGTCGCCCCGAACGCGAACAGGCCGCCGAGGAACTTGACGTCAGCGGGGATCACCAGCCCGATCGCGATCACGGCCGCGGACAGGATCGCGACGTGCGGGGTGACGTGGCGTCGCCCGAGCTTGCCCAGCCAGCTCGGAATCTGCCGGTTGGTGGCCAGCACGTAGACGTGCCGCGAGAGGCCGAGCATCGACACGCTCGCGGCCCAGACCAACACCACCGGCGCCACCACCACCACCGCTGCTTCCATCGCGCTGGACACCCAGGCGGGCTCGAAGTTCTGCACGACGCCGAGGATCGGTTCCTCGAGGTAGGCGTCCCCGAGCGCCGTCTGCGGCCCGTCCGGCGTGGCGACCACGGGCACGGCCATCAAGGCCACCACGGCAACCCCGGCGTAGAGCAGCGGCACGACCGTGGCGCCGACCGTGACCACCTTGCGCAGCTCGCGCGGCTTGAAGTCGAGGTCGGGCGCCAGGTTCGACGCCGCCTCGATGCCCGCGTAGGCGACGGTGGCGACCACACCGGCGTAGACGATGTCCTCGAGGCTCGGCGTGTTGAACAGGTCGAGTTCGGCGGTCAGCGCGGCCGGGTCCCACGAGGTGATCGCGCCAACGATGATGACGGCCACCAGCAGCAGCAACCCCCCGCCTGCGATCGCGGTCAGCAGCCGCTCGTGGCCCCGCCCAGTGGCGCCGATGATGCTCAGCCAGGCGACGAGCAGGATCACGGCGATCGCCGCAGCGAGCTCCTCAGCCGAGTTCCCAAACGTGCCCGCAATCGGCGTCAGGTAGTGGGGCACCGAGATCGCCGCCAGGGCGATGACGATGATGTAGTCGATCAGGATCGCCCAGCCGGCGATGAACCCCATCAGGTCGTTGAACGCGTGTCGGGCGAAGTTGGCCGAACCGCCCCGCTCGCGGAACATGGCCGCCCCCTCCACGTAGGTGAGGGTGTTCAGGATGAACACCAGCCCGACGCCCAGGAAGATCAGCGGCGTCAGGCCGAGCCCGCGGTCGGCGACGATCCCGATCGCGAAGTAGATCGAGAAGCCCACGCCCGCGTAGGCGACCGCAAACAGCCACGGCACGCCGAGCACGCGGCGGGACATGGCGACCGCCGGAATGACCCCCTTGGATCGCCGGTCGTGGTTCAACTTCCAGCTCGCAGCGACAG
Source organism: Actinomycetota bacterium (assembly GCA_046728015.1). Lineage (GTDB taxonomy): Bacteria > Actinomycetota > Thermoleophilia > Solirubrobacterales > 70-9 > DATAFO01. Next base: position 21,585 of record JBKPDQ010000090.1, on the reverse strand, counting down.
GTACAACCGCCCGACGCCGAGCGCCGTGAACAGCAGCCCGATCAGGAAGCCGAACGACGCTGGGCCGCCGCCGTTCACGATCGTCACGACGAGGATCGCGATGCCGAAGCCCGTGATTACCAGTGAGAACAGGCGCGTGACGGCGCGATAGACCTCATCCGGCTGCGCGGGAGCCATCGAGTGATTCTAGGCCGGTGCCATCAGGCGCCGGCAGAGGCAGGTACCGTTGCTGATGGGTTTTAGGGTTGCGGCAGGAGCCGCCCGTGAGCCCGCGACCGCCTAGCGGACCACGCTCTCGGCAGCGGCCCGCACCGGCAATCCGTCGCCCTCCTCCCCCGGATGAGCGGAGATGATCACGCGGCACGGCCGGGCGGCAAGCACGGTCTGAAGCGTCTTGCCGTACAACGGCGCGCCGTTGCGGTAGCGCAGCGGGACCACGATCGCCGCCGCGTTGATCGCCTTTGCGTCCTCGACGATCGCCTTGCCCGCCTGCCCGGGACGCACGTGCTCGAGGTGGCCCGAGACACGCTGGCCGGCGATCAGCTTGGCCTGCTCGATCGTGCTATGCGCGCGGCTCTCCGCCTTCGGCAATGGCGCATCCAGCGGCAGGTGGGTCGGCACCTCGACCAGCGCCAGCACGTGGATCGCGCGGCGCCGCCGCGCCCCCAGCGCCTTCGCCGTGCTCATCACCTCCTTCGAGAAGGTCCCCTCCTCGAAGGCGACCAGCACGCTCTGGTACTCGACCTCCTCCACCCCCAGCGGCTCCAGCGTCGCGACCTTGACCGTCCCGCGCAGCGGCAGCCCCTGACGGCGACGGTAGAGGTAGTAGGTCGCCATCCCAACCGCCATCCAGCCGCCGCCCACGGCGAGGATCACAGGGTCGAGGGCGACCGCGACCACGAACGCGGCCGCGGTCCCGAGCCCGCCGAGCACCGCGGTCATCGGGACCTCCACGCCGCGAACCCGGACGCTGCCGGGCGGGCGCCAGGGCGGATTGCCGTCCCGGTCGGGCTTGCGCTTCGCGAGCGGCTGCAGCTTGCGCAGCCTGATCACCGAGACGTGCGCGATCGTGAAGGAGAGCGTGGCGCCGAACGAGTACAGCGTCGCCAGGAACGTTGTCTTGCCCGGGGCGATCGTCAGCGCGGCGACGATCGAGAACACGACGATCGCCACGTAAGGCGTCTTGAACCGAGGGTGGACCTGTCGCAGGATCTCCGGCAGCTGGCGGTGCTGTCCCATCGAGAACGTGAGGCGGGAGACCCCGATCAGCGCCGCGTTGGTCGCGATCAACAGGATCACCGCCGCGAGGACGCCGACGTAGACCTCCATAACGTTCTCGAGCCCGCCGCCGAGGCCGAGGTTCGCCACGATCCCCAGCACGGGGTCGTCTGCGTAGGTCGTGCCGAGCGCGGTGCTGAACTCGCCGTTTGCGCTCTCCGTGACGGGCATCGCCGAGAGCGCGATCGCCGGTAGGAACGCGTAGAGGCCGACGACTGCGATCACGGTGGCGCCGACGCCCCGGGGAATCGTGCGGGAGGCATCGCGGGCCTCCTCGGCCATGTTCGAGATCGTCTCGATCCCGGTGTAGGCGACCATCCCGACCGCGATCCCGAGTAGGAAGTCGCCCCAGGTCGGCGCGACACCGAGGTCGATCTGTGAGACCAGGAGATCGGGGTCGAAGACGATCGCGAGCCCGATGATCACCAGCACGACCTGGGTCAGCAGGTCGGCGATCGCGAGCACGAGGTTCAGCCGCGCGGACTCCTCCGTGCCCTTGACGTTGATCAGCGCCAGCACCGCGACCAGCCCGATGCCGAAGAAGACGTCGGCCGGCCCCTCCCCCAGCGGGTCCCAGAACACCGACAGGTAGTGCGGCACGAAGAACGCGGAGATCGCGATCGTGACGATGTAGGTGAGCATCTGTCCCCACGCCGCAAAGAAGCTCACCGCCTCGTTGAAGGCATGCCGCGCGAAGCTCGACGAGCCACCCGCCTCCGGGTAGAGGACCGTGGCCTCCGCGTAGGACGCTGCCGTGAAGGCGAAGATGAGCCCGGCGATCATGAACGTGACCGGGGTCAGCCCGAGCGCGTACAGGGCGACGACGCCGAGCGCGTAGTAGATCGACGAGCCCACGTTGCCGTAGGCGGCGCCGAAGAGCGCGCCCGTCCCGTGGACGCGGCGCAGCGCCTCCTCGCGTGGATGCCGCTCGGCCATCAGTCTTGCCGAATATAGGCCGGGCGCTGCACGTGATCACGCGTCACGTGGTCGGGCGTCGGGCAGCCGCAGAGCGTCAGCGCGAGCTCGATCTCGGCACGCAGAAGCTCGAGCACGCACCGCGCGCCGTCGCCACCGCCAACGGCCAAGCCCCAGAGCGGCGCGCGGCCTGCCAGCACCGCCCGTGCACCCAGCGCCAGCGCAATCACAACGTCGGTTCCGCGCCGGATCCCGCCGTCCATCAGAACCTCGGCGCGCCCGTCAACCGCCTCGACCACCTCGGGCAGCATGTCCAGGCTCGCGGCGACGCAGTCGAGCTGCCGTCCTCCGTGGTTCGAGACCACGACCCCGGCCGCCCCGTGCTCTGTGGCCCTCCTTCCGTCCTCTCCCGTCTGCACGCCCTTGACGAGCACCGGCAGCGAGCACTCGCTCGCGATCGTTTCGAGCCCCGCCCACGTGAGCGCGGGATCGACGAGCTCGAACACGCCCCTCGGCGTGATCGAGACCCCCGGGCCCACCGCGGCCTCGAGCGCGGGAACGGTGACCTCCGCCGGCACCTCGAAGCCGGTTCGGTAGTCACGCTCACGACGTCCAGCGTGGGGCGCGTCGACGGTCAGGGCGATCGCCCGGTAGCCGTGCTCGACAGCCTGGTCGATCAGCGCCCGCGTGACTTCGCGGTCCTTGAACACGTAGAGCTGAAGCACGTGCGTCCCGTCGGGCGCCGCCTCCGCGACCTCGCCCGGGCTCGCCGAGGCCAGGCTGGAGACGCACATCGCAGTCCCCGCCGCCGCCGCGGCGCGCGCCATCCCGGGCTCACCGTCCGGATGCGCGAGCTTCTGGAAGGCGACGGGCGCGACCAGCAACGGCATCCCAAGCTCCATCCCGAGCACCGTGGTCGCGGCGCTCACCGCGCTGACGTCGACGAGCACCCGCGGACGCAGTTGCCAGCGCCGGAACGCTTCGATGTTGTCGCGCAGCGTGCGCTCGTCCCCCGCCCCGCCCGCGAAGTATCCGTGCACCCCCGGGTCCAGCCGCTCGGCCGCGAGGCGCTCGTAGTCGGCGACGTTGATCGGCTGGTTCGGCTCGTTCACGACGCGGGCGAGCCTACCCGTCTAGCCTGGCGCAATGAGCGAGCTGATCCACACCTGCTACCGCGTCCTCGACCTCGACCGCTCCGTGGGGTTCTACGAGAAGCTCGGCTTCCAGGATCTGCACCGGATGCCGATCGGCGACGAGGCCACCAACTGCTTCATGGGCCTGCCCGGCGACGGCGCCCGCCTCGAGCTCACCTACAACCACGGGGTGACCGAGCCGTATGAGATCGGCACCGGCTACGGCCACATCGCGATCACGGTCGACGACCTCGACGCGACGCTGGAGCGCCTAGCTGCCGACGGCATCGAGCCCGAGAAGCCACCCTACCGACCGGGCGGCCGGACGGAGGGGCCCCGGATCTGCTTCGTGCGCGATCCCGACGGCTACAGAATCGAAATCATTGAGAAGGCCTGAGCTCCCGACGACTCGCGGATCGAGCTGATCGAGAGCGACCAGAGCTAGCCGGGGGGCGGCTCGAACAAATGCTCAGCGTCGCCTGGCGACACGATGATCGTTCCGCGCATGGGAGTCGAGCCTGAGTTGCGGACGGTGTGGACAACCCCTCTCGGGATGAAGACCAAGGTCCCGGCAGGGGCGACGAATTCCTCGTCGGGGAAGACGATGGTCAATTCGCCATCAGCAACGTAGAACGCCTCATCCGTGTGCGGATGAAAGTGGAGCGGTGGACCCTCGTAGCCCGCCGGAACGCCACCGACCATGACCTGGTAGGCGCCGTCGGCGACCTCCGGGCCAAGCACGATCGGGGCGTCCCGTGCGGCTTCTTCAGCCGCTCCTCCGGCAGCAGGGAAGATCACGGTCGCACCGCCAATGGTCTCCAGCCCGGAGTTGTCCGACCGGCCTTCCATGGCGCCGACCCTATCGGAGCGTTGGCGCCTAGAAGCTGACGATCGGGATGATCAGGATGGCGACGATGTTCGCGACCTTGATCATCGGGTTGATCGCCGGGCCGGCGGTGTCCTTGTAGGGATCGCCGACCGTGTCGCCGGTGACCGCCGCGGCGTGGGCCTCCGAGCCCTTGCCGCCGAAGGCACCGTCCTCGATCAGCTTCTTGGCGTTGTCCCAGGCGCCGCCGCCCGCGGTCATCGAGATCGCGGCGAACAACCCGACCACGATCACCCCGATCAACAGCCCGCCGAGGGCGTCGACGCTGAGCAGCCCGACGACCACGGGGACCACGATGGGGATCAGCGAGGGCAGGATCATCTCGCGCTGCGCGGCCGCGGTGACGATCGCCACCGTGCCGCCGTATTCCGGCTTGGCGGTGCCCTCCATGATCCCGGGGTTCTCACGGAACTGGCGACGGACCTCCTCCACAACCTGACCGCCGGCGCGACCGACCGCCTCGATCGCCAGGGCAGCGAACAGGTAGACCATGATCCCGCCGATCAGCAAGCCGATCAGGACGTCGGGCGACGAGAGGTTGAAGAGGCTGTCGAGGCTGAAGCCCTCCGGGGCCTCCTCCTGAAGCTCGATCTTGAAGGCGGCGAACAAAACCAGCGCCGCGAGCGCCGCGGAGCCGATCGCGTACCCCTTGGTCACCGCCTTGGTGGTGTTGCCCACCGCATCCAGCGGATCGGTGACGTTGCGCACGTCCTCGGGCAGGTCGGCCATCTCGGCGATGCCGCCCGCGTTGTCGGTGATCGGACCAAAGGCGTCGAGGGCGACGATCAGGCCGGTCAGCGACAGCTGCGCCATGACCGCGATCCCGATCCCGTAGATCCCGCCGAGCTCGTTGGCTCCGAGGATGGCGAGGGCGATCAGCAGCGCGGGCGCCGCGGTGGACTGAAAGCCCTGCGCCAGCCCCTGGATGATGTTCGTCGCGTGCCCGGTGACCGACGCCTGGCTGATCGTCTTCACGGGCCGGAAGCGGGTGGACGTGTAGTAATCGGTGATGATGAACAGGCCCGCGGTCACCGCGATCCCGATTAGCCCGCACAGCCAGAGATCGGTGACGCTTACCGCCGCGGCACCGGCCTCGCCGAAGCCAAGCCGGAGCGGATCGTCCATGAGCCAGTCGGTGATGGGATAGAACGCCGCCGCCGACAGCACCCCCGACACGATCAGGCCCCGGTAGAGCGCCCCCTCGACTCGATCCGTAGTGGTGCGAACCACGAGCGCGCCGATGATCGAGGCGACGATGGCGACCGCGCCCATGACGAGCGGGTAGATCGCCACCTCGCGGGAGAACTCGGGGAACGTCAGGACGCCCAGCAGCATCACCGCCACCGACGTGACCGCGTAGGTCTCGAACAGGTCGGCCGCCATGCCGGCGCAGTCGCCGACGTTGTCGCCCACGTTGTCCGCGATCACCGCGGGGTTGCGCGGGTCGTCCTCCGGGATCCCGGCCTCGACCTTGCCCACGAGGTCAGCCCCAACGTCGGCGGCCTTGGTGAAGATCCCGCCGCCGAGACGGGCGAAGACCGAAATCAGCGAGCCGCCGAAGCCGAGGCCGATCAGCGCGTCGACGGCCTCCTTGTCGCTCTTGTCGAGCAACAGCAACACGCCGAAGTAACCGGCCACGCCCAGCAGGGCCAGCCCCACGACCAGCATGCCCGTGACGGAGCCGCCCTTGAAGGCGACATCGAGCGCCGGAGGCACGCCGCCCCGAGCGGCCTCGGCCACCCGGGCGTTGGCGCGCACCGAGAGGTTCATTCCGATGAACCCGGCGGCGCCGGACAGGGCGCCTCCGAGCAGGAAGCCGATCGCGACGGTGACGTCTTGGAGGATCAGCAGCAGGAGCGCGAGCGGGATCGCGACGACGGCGATGATCGAGTACTGGCGGTTGAGGTACGCCTTCGCTCCTTCCTGGACGGCCCCCGAGATCTCCTGCATGCGCTCGTTGCCCGGCGAGCGGCTGAGCAGGCGCCGGGTCACCAGCGCGCCGTAAAGAACGGCGGCGCCCGCGCAGACGAGCGCGACGACGACGCCGTAGTCGGTCAGGAAGTCGGTCAAGACAGGTCCTCCGTGGGGGTCTTTTCAGTCAGAAGCGGCCGGGGACACTCCGGCCGCGAGGGGCGCGCAGTCTACCTATGCGCCCGGAATCAGGTTGAGCCGGGCGGCGTCCAGAGGCCCGAATCCCGCTTGGGAGGCGGGGTTTCGGCGCCGCCGGCTGCCGGCTCGTCCGCCTGGCCACCCGGCGGCGCACCGGCCCCGCCTCCGGCCTCGCGCGCGTAGAGCATCTGCAGCTCCGAAAGCGCGCTGCGCACCTGCTCGCGCGGCTCGGGTTCGAGCAGGTCGACCACGGCGCGCACTGCGTCGATGCCCACGCGTGCCTGCTCGAGATCGCGCTCGTCCTGTTTGGCGATCCGGCGCGCGGACAGGTTGAGGATGCTGGCGACGCTCTCGAGCAGCACGTCCTGAACGCGAACCTTGCGCAGCTGCTCCTCGAGCCGCTGCCGAAGCTCCTCCTGGCTCGGCTGGCTCTCGGCGGAGAACTCCTGCTCCGGCTGGCCGCCGGTCTCGGGTTCCGGCGGCTGCTGTTCGTCGGCCATGGCTCGCCGAATCTAGCCGACCACGCGCTCCGGGACGTACGTGCGCCGGGTTTCCTCGACCGCCTGGCGGTAGACGTCGGCGATCGTCGCCTCGGCAGCCAGCGCGCGACGGGCCCGAACCGCTCCGTTCGCCTCCGGAAGGTCCGCCGGAAGGCCGTGTGCCTCCCGCGCCGGCGCCGTCCATTCCAGCAGCCGCTCGATCGCGGCCTTGGTCGGAATCTCCTCGCGCGCGTCGAAATCGATCATCTTGCCCTCGCTGCCATCGCGAATCGCCCGCCAGAGGTTCTCCTCTATCTCGCGCTGGCGAAGCGGACGAGGAAGGCGGCCGTCGTCATGGTCGAGCGCCGCCTGGACGATGCAGGCCGTCATCAGGCCGGCCAGGGCGAACGACTCCTCGCCCCGCGTCTGAGCGTCGCAGATCCGCAGCTCCACGGTGCCGAACGAGTGGTGCGGGCGAACACTCCACCACAGCTGCGTCGCCTCGACGATCGAGTTGGTCTGCGTCAACAGGTCGATGAAGTCCGCGTACGTCGCCCAGTCGCCGAACGGCTCGTGGATGCCGCAGCGGGGAAAGGTGCGAGTGAAGATCTCGGTGCGCACTGAGGCGAGGCCGGTGTCGTAGCCGTCGAGGAACGGAGAGTTGGCGGAGGCGGCGAGCAGGGTGGGCAGCACGCCCCGCAGGTAGTCGCAGATCACGACCGCACGCTCGACCCCGCGGATGCCGACATGGACGTGAAGGCTCCAGGTGTTGTTTCGCTGCGCAACCCACCGCAGCTCCTCGCGCAGGCGGGCGTAGTGCTCGGTGCGGATGATCCGCTGGTCGAGGTAGCTCGCCCAGGGGTGCGTGCCCATCGCGGCCAGCGTGATCCCCATGCTCTCGGCGATCCGAAACAGGCGCGCCCGGCGTTCGCGCTGGAACTCAACCGCCTGGGCGAAGCTCTTGCCCTTGCCCGAGCGGATCTCGATCTCGGTGTCGATCAGCTCCCCCGCCACCGAGTCGGCCATCAGCTCGTCGGCAAGACAGGCGGCGTTCAGCTCTTCGAAGCGGTGGGTCAGATCGAGCGTCACCGGGTCGAGGAGGGCGAACTCCTCCTCGAGGCCGACCGTGAAGTCCGTTGAGGACTCGAACAGGTCGCGAACCCGCTCGAGGTCGAGGGTGTGATCCACGGAGATACTCAGGTGAGCCGCTTTAGCGGCGAAAGCAGCATGTGTCGTTGGTGATTGTCTTAGGTGAGGTAGAAGTAGAGCGCGTAGAGCAGGTCGACCGCGGGGCTCGAGGTGTGGACGGTCACCTCGGGCGGCACCTGCAGCAGCTGCTCGGAGTAGTTGAAGATGATCTTCACGCCCGCCTCGACGAGGCGATCCGCGACCTGCTGGGCGGCGTCGGACGGAACCGCCAGCACCCCCACCACCACGTCCTCTTCGGCGACCACCCGGTCGATCTCGTCGAACGAGCGCACGGGCACGCCGCCGAGCTCCTTGCCGACGAGCTTCGGATCGACGTCGAAGATCGCCACGATCCGGAAACCGTGGTCGGCGAAGATGTCCGACCCGGCGATTGCCTGACCGAGGTGCCCGGCGCCGAACAGGGCGATGTTGTGCTGCCCGGCCGTGCGCAGGATCTTGCGGATCTCGGAGACCAGCGACTCGACGCGATAGCCCACGCCCCGCTTGCCGAACTTGCCGAACCCCGACAGGTCGCGGCGGATCTGCGTCGAGTTGACGTGCGTGTAGTCCGCCAGCTCCTGAGAGGAGATCGTGTCCTTGCCCATCTTCCGGGCCTGGGTGAGCACCTGCAGGTAGCGCGAAAGCCTGGCCGCGACTCCCAGCGAGAGTCGCTCGCCGTCATTCATCGGGTGCTCGGGGGTCGCCGTCTCGGCCACCGTCCGCTCGGTCGTCTCGGCGCTCACGGCCCGACAGTATGAAGCGCCCTGATGAGTTCGTGGCGATCAAGTTCGAGCTCGGAGACGATCACGCCGTCCACCTCGACCACCGGGATCCGCTCCAGGTAGGCGGCCAGCAGGTCCTCGTCGCGCTCGATGTCGACCTCGCGCAACTCCACCTCCGGGAACTCCCGTCCGACCGTCCGGATCTCTTCCCGAGCCACGTCGCACAGGTGGCACGCGGGGCGCCCGTAGAGCGTCAGCACGGTCACGCTAGAGGTAGCTGAGCCTGGGGGAGCGCGATTCCGTGGCGCGGCCGTCGGGCGTCATCTCGAGGACGTGCCAGATTGGCCAGATCGAATCGAGGTGGCGGGGCTGCTGATCGGCGTCCCAGGGCGCGTACAGAATCTCGGTGGCCCAGAAGTGCCGCACCTCGCCCCCTTCCCGAACGAACACGTTCAGGATCGGCCGCTGCGCGCCGTCGTCGTCCTCAGCCAGATAGTCGCGGTTGTATGTGTTGCCGGCCGAGAGGAGCAACCGCAGATTCGACCACCCGCGCTCTTGCGCCGACTCGCCCGGGAAGCCGCCGGGGAACGAGAGCTGCCTGGACTCGGGGGCCTGGGTTGGATCGGCGCTCATGCCCTGGCGTCCCAGGATAGGTAGTCGGGGAAGGGCGTCGGTTCGAGGAATTCGGCAGCCGCGCCGATCATCGCCGCGTTGTCGGTGCAGAGCTCGGGCGCGACGAGCTTCAGCCGCAGGCCTCGCTCCTCGCAGAGCTCTCCGACCCGCGCTCGAAGCAGTCCGTTCGCGGCGACCCCGCCGCCGAGCGCCACGGCGGGCCACTCGCCGCCCTTCGTCGCACGCTTGAGCCGCCCCACGAGCTGGTCGATTACCGCGGCCTGAAAGCTCGCGGCCAGATCGGGTCGGCGCGTCCGCGTCTGCTCGGGCCCCAGGTCGCGGACGGTATAGAGCAGCGCCGTCTTCAGGCCGCTGAAGCTGAAGTCCAGGCCGGGCGCCTGTGCCATCGCGACCGGAAACTCAAACGCCTCCGGATCTCCCGAGCTCGCCTCGCGCTCGATCGCCGGCCCGCCCGGATATCCCAGGCCCAGCAGGCGAGCCCCCTTGTCGAGTGCCTCGCCCGCGGCGTCGTCGAGCGTCTGTCCGAGCACCTCGAAGCGAGAATGCTCGCGAACCCCGGCAAGCAGGGTGTGTCCGCCGCTAGCGACGAGGCAGAGAAATGGGGGTTCGAGCGGATCGGGCTCGAGGAAGTTGGCTGCCACGTGCCCGTGGAGGTGGTCGACGCCCGCGAGCGGCTTGCGGGTCGCGGCCGCCAGCGCCTTCGCCGTGCTGATCCCGACGAGCAGCGGGCCGATCAGCCCCGGCCCGCGCGTGACCGCGAGAGCGTCGACCTCGCCAAGCGACGTGTCCGCATCCGCGAGCGCCGCGTCGACGACCGAATTGACGAGCTCCAGGTGGTGGCGCGACGCCACCTCCGGAACGACGCCTCCGAAGCGCTCGTGGGCGGCGGCCTGCGACGAGATCACGTTGGAGCAGATCGCGCGCCGCGAGACGACGGCGGCGCAGGTGTCGTCACAGGAGGTCTCGAGGGCGAGAATCAAGCCGGGGCGGGCTCCCGCTCCAGCCACATGATCAACGCGTCCTCGCCGTTGTCGTGGTAGTAGCGGCGGCGGTGCCCGGCAGCACGGAAGCCGAAGCGCTCGTACATCGAGATCGCGACGCCGTTCGAGGTGCGCACCTCGAGCGTATACCGCGCGTCGGGGCCGGCTTCCTCGAAGAGTCGTTCCATCATCTGCGTCGCGATGCGCTCCCGGCGGCGGTCCGGCTCCACCGCGACGTTCATCAGGTGCCACACGTCGGCGTAGCGCGAGCAGACCAGGTAGCCGGCCAGCCCGTTCTCGGTCGCGGCGGCGATGCAGATGCTCGACGGCTTGGAGAGCTCGAGCACGAACATTGCCAGCGACCACGGGGTCTGAAACGAGCGCCGCTCGATCGCGAGGACTGCCGGCAGGTCCGCGTAGGCCAGGCGGCGCAGGCGCACTGGCGCCGCAGGTGCCTCAGGTCCGGGATCGGCCGCCAGTGTCTCGCTCACGCCACAGCTCCGCGTCGGGTCGTCTCAGGTACATCGGCTCGATGGCCTCGGGCCTGACGGCTGTCGCCCCGGCGCCCAGCAGGCAAATCTGCCGGGCCGAGATCCGGTGCGCCGGGTGGGTGTCGGGGAGGACCTCCGCGCCCGTGGCCTCGAGCTGTGCCCGAAATCGTACCGAGCCGTCTCCGGCCGCAAGCGGCGGCGAGTCGAGGCTCGCGACGCGTCGTGCGAGCCCGTCGGGGTCGCTGACGAACGGCGGCCACAACACGTCGCCGCAGGGCCCGTAGAGCGCCGCGAACGCCTCGTTCCGGCGAGCGTCGATGACGGCGAGCCGGTCGCGCTCTCCGGCCAGGTCGGCGATCCCGGCCGCGAGCGCCGCGAGCGTGAGCACCGGCGCCACGCTCAGTCCGCGGGCCTGCGCCAGCGCCCGCGCGGTGGCGACACCGACCCGAAGGCCCGTGAACGAGCCCGGCCCGACGCCGACGCAGATCAACCCGACCGCCTCCCAGCCTCCGGCGGTCTCGACGGCGCGCTCGATCTCGGCCAGCAGGACGGTCGCGTGGCGCAGGATCTCCCCCGCGCGGGCATCGACGCGCTCCTCGGCCACCACGCATCCAGCGCGCGTGACCGCAACGGCGACGTCGTCGCTGGCGGTGTCGAAGCCGAGGATCGCCGCTTCGGTCGACTCCGTCATCGGCGAGAGACTAGGCCGGGACGGGGAGGCAATAAGGTCTTCGCGCGCTCTGACCACGAAAGGGGGAGAACCCATGAACTACCCAACGAAGCTTCGCCGCCGGCTGCTCGCGGGCATCGGCATCGCGGCGCTCGCAGCCACCGGCGCCGCCTGGTCCGGCTGCGGCGACGACGAGGAAGAGGCCGAGGACACCGCCAACGAGCTCATCGAGCAGGCCCAGGACCAGGCCGATCAGATCCAGGAGGACGCGCAGCAACAGGTGGACGAGGCCCAGGAGCAGCTCGACGAGGCGGACGTCGAAGGGCAAGTCGAGGAGGCTCAGAAGCAGGCAGAGAAGGCGCAGAAGGAGGCGGAAGAGCAGCTCGAGGAGGCCCAGCAGGAAGCCGAGCAGGCTCTGGAGGACGCGGGCTACTAGGCCTCGGAGCGCGAGGCTACCGGCCAGGTATTCACGTGAGCCGCTTTAGCGGCGAAAGCGGCGTGTGCCGTTGGTGATGATCTTCACCTCGCGCACGTCGCCTCCCGCGTGCGAGAGCTCGACGCGCGCGGCGACGCGGACGCCGTCGCGCTCGAGCTCATGCCCCGCGGTCCCCGGCCACTCGACGAAGGCGACCGCGTCCGGGGTCAGGTAGTCATCGAGCAGGCCCGGCTCCTCCGCGCCGAGTTCCTCCAGCCGATACAGGTCTAGGTGCGAGACCCCAACGCGCCCGCGGTAGCGACGGCCGATCGTGAAGGTCGGCGACACGACCGGCTCGGTGACGCCGAGCGCGCGGCAGGCGCCGCGGATCAGCGTGGTCTTGCCACTTCCCAGATCCCCGGAGACGAGCACGACGTCGCCGGGGCGCAAATCGCTCGCCAGGCGCTCCCCCAGCGCCTCCGTGGCGGTGGGACCGTCGGTCAGCTCCGAGGTCAACCGAACAGGTCGAGCTGGTCGGCCGCTCGCTCCTCGGCGCTGACCAGCGTCGGCGAGGGCTCGGCGCCGGGCACCGGGGTGGTGATCAAGTCGGGGAGCTTGGCGAAGTCCTCGCGGAGCGTCTCGAGGAGCGAGGGCGTACGGAGCGCCGCCGCAGGGTGAAGCAGCGGCATCACGAACAGCGTGCGCCCGCCCAGGCTGTGGACTTGCGGCGTGCCGCGGACGCGGGTGATGCCGACGCTGCTCTGAGTCAGCAGCTTGGTGGCGAAGTTGCCGAGCGTCCCGATGACCCGCGGCTCGATCAGCTCGATCTGCTGCTCGAGGTACGGACGGCAGGTCTCGATCTCATCCGGCTGCGGGTCGCGGTTGCCGGGCGGTCTGCAGTTGTGGACCACGCCCCCGGCCGTGACGAAGTTGTGGGTGTCTTCCACATCGATGCAGAAGAACGTCTTGTCGGCCCTGGCCCGATCAGTTACGTCCTCAGTCTCCACCTCATCGAACAGCACGGCTGGATCACTGGGCTGCAAACGATCTGGATCGAATCCGATGTGGGCGGCGACCTCTGGATGGAGCTTGTGCCGCATCGACTGCGGAACGTAAGGCGCGATCTTTTCCGAGAGTGCCCGGGAAGTCTCGACGTTGAAATGGATCCGTCCGTGAAGAGCTTGTGCGGGCAAGCCGAGGCGCCGTAACGCCGACAAGAGAACTTGAAGATCCTCCTCGGCGAAACCAACCGTCGCGATCTCGGCGGACGGCTGGCGCGGCGGGCGGATGCGCATGTACCCGTCGTCCATGAACCAGAACGCCAACATCCTCTCGTTCAGGCCATCGGCGAGCCACGCGGGCGCAACCTTTGCCCCGCTCTCGTAGAACTCGGACCGCAGGACCCTGAGCGCCTGGTGAGCAAGTGTCCGCACTTGGATCGTCGGATACGTACGCGGCCCACCGGCGACAGCGGCGACGATGAGCTCTTCGGTTCGGGGTTCGAGCTCGGCCAGGAGCCGGGCCTTGAACCGTGCGTACTCCGCCTGCCGCGCGGAATGGCCCATGTAGAGATGGGAAGAGCTGGCGTTCAGATGGCCATCTCCGAGGAGAGTTCCGCAGACGACATCGCGTGCCAGCGAACTGAGGCCTTGGCCAGTGGCAAGTCGATCGCCTGGCTGGAGCTCCACAACAGGGATGTAGCCCCGATGTGTAAGCACGGGGTGGTCTCCCGTTAGTTCGATCCCGACTCGTCCCAGACCCGCGTGCTTAGCCGACCGGTACGTAAGGCGGTAAACCGAGCGATCGCCGACGGGGGATGCGTGCCACCCGATGACCCTGCGGGGCACGAGACGACCGGTCTCGTCGACGGACATGACCTTCCCCGCGTAGCGCGTTCTGACGAGACGACCGATCCGCTCCCAGGAACCGTCCCCCAGCTGTACCTGTGAGGTGTATCTCAGGCACTTCAAGACGTTCGCCACGAAGACGTCGTCGCGGCTGAGCTCGATCTGGCCGAGCAGCTCATCGAGCAGACCGCCGGCGCGGCCCACGAACGGCAGGCCCTGGCGATCCTCTTCCGCACCCGGCGCCTCGCCCACGAACATCAGGTCCGCGTCGGCGTTGCCGTTGCCGAAGACCACGTTCGTCCGTCCCTCCGAGAGCGGGCAGAGCGTGCAGGTGGACGCCTCGCGGTAGAGTTCGACCAGTCGCTCGCGTCGCTCCACGCGTTCCTCGCTCACGACGGGCCTTCGGACCCAGGTTGGCGTTGCTGGCGCGCCTTTTTGAAGCGGGTCTTGGTCGCCTCGCGCAGCTTCGCGTTGCGCCGCTCCTGCTTGCGCGCCTCGCGGCGCGTCTTTGAGAGGCTGAACGGGGCCGCCTGGGCCGAGACGACGCGCCGAACCCTTTCCGAGCGGCAGCTCGGGCAGGCGGAAGCGCTGCTCCCGGCCTTGGCCAGCTCCTCGAACTCGCTCCCGCACTCCGCACAGCGGAACTCGTAGATGGGCATGTGCCCGATGGTAGTTGGCGATACAGCCGGTCCCGCAGGCACCGAACGTCGGATTTCCACGGACTATCCGGTGTTATTCGACGCTCGGCACCGGCCGGGCAGCGCAAGCGCCCTCCCTATACTTGCCTGCGCCGCGACCTCAACGGAGGCGTGGACACCGCTGGCCGCAGCCGGCAATCGCCACCGACCACACGAAAGCCGTCTGGTATCTCGATGCGAGAACTGGAACGGGATCTCCCGTCCGACGCGAACACCTCGGTCTCCGTGCGCGAGCCGTTGCCGCCGCTGGCAATCGTCGGCGCAGGACGGGTTGGCGGCGCGCTGGCAAAGGCGGCCCGGGACGAGGGCCTGGAGGTGGCCCTGGCGGGTCGCGACACGGCGCTCCAGGCCGTTCGCGAGGCCGAGGCCGCCTTGATCTGCGTGCCAGACAGCGCGATCCGAGAGGTGGCGGCGAGGATTGCCGAGGCGGTCCCTCCCCTTCGCATGGTCGGTCATTCGAGCGGAGCCACCTCGCTCGAGGCACTCGCTCCGGCGGCCGATCGGGGCGCCGCGATCTACTCCCTTCACCCGCTGCAGACGGTTCCCGGCCCCGACGCCGAACTCGTGGGAGCTGCCTGCGCGGTGACCGGCTCGGAGCCGGAGGCCGAGCGGTTCGCAGGGCGCCTCGCTGAGCGCCTCGGAATGCGCCCCTTCACCGTCCCCGAGGAACGCCGAGCCGCTTACCACGCCGCCGCTTCGATCGCCTCGAACTTCCTCGTCGCCCTCGAGGAGTCGGCCGCCGACCTGCTCGACCGCATCGGGATCGAGGACGCACGCGACCTGCTCGCGCCCCTCGTCCTCACGACCGCGGCAAACTGGGCCGAGCGGGGGCGCGGCGCGCTGACCGGCCCGATCGCCCGGGGGGACGAGGCGACGGTGGCCAGGCACCTGGAGGCGCTGCGCGAGCACGCGCCCGAGCTGGTGCCGACGTACGAGGCCCTCGCCGAGCGAACGCGAGCGCTGCGATGAGAATCCTCAGGACAAAATCGGAGCTGCGCGAGGCGCTCGCCCCCGCTCGCCGCGAGTTGCGATCGGTCGGCCTCGTGCCGACTATGGGGGCGCTGCACGACGGTCACCTCTCCCTGCTGCGCGCGGCGCGCGAGCGGTGCGACGTGGTGGTCATGAGCCTGTTCGTGAACCCGGCCCAGTTCCGTCCCGGCGAGGACCTCGCGGGCTATCCGCGAGACGAGTCCCGCGACGCGGACCTGGCCGCCGCCGAGGGCGTGGATCTCATCTACGCCCCCGCGGTGGAGGAGGTGTATCCCGAAGGCTTTGCGACCAGCGTCGAGGTCGGGGGCGGGCTCACCGATGTCCTCGACGGCGATCCTGCCCGCCGCGGACCGGAGCACTTTCGCGGAGTCACGACCGTGGTCGCGAAGCTGTTCAACACGGTCCGTCCCAACGTCGCGTTCTTCGGGCAGAAAGACGGCCAGCAGGCGGTCGTGATCAAGCGCATGGTCCGCGATCTGGACTTCCCCGTCGAGATCGTCGTCTTGCCGACAGTCCGGGAGCCCGACGGGCTAGCGCTGAGCTCGCGCAACGCATATCTCGAGCCCGCCGAGCGCGAGCGCGCCGTTGCGCTCAGCCGCGCGCTGCAGGCGGCGGCCAAGGTAGCCGCCTCCGGCGAGCGCTCGGTCTCCGTGGCCCTCGAGGCGGCACGGGCCGAACTCGAGGCCGCCGGAATCGAGCCCGAGTACCTGGAGGCTCGCGACGCCGAGCGTCTCGCCCCGGTGCAGAGCTTCAACGGCCGGCTCGTGATGGTGGCCGTGGCCGCGCGGGTCGGCAAGGCCCGCCTGATCGACAACGTGCTGATCGCCGGCGAGAAGCCGGCCTGAACCAACGAGGAAGAACCCGTGCAGAGACAGATGTTGAAGTCGAAGATTCACCGGGCGACGGTGACCGCCTGCGATCCGGACTACGCCGGCAGCATCACGCTCGATCCCGAGCGGGTCGACTCGCACCCCGAGGTGCTGCTCGACTCCCCGCTGGCACCGGAGGTGGTTCGATGAGCGCGCGTCCGCAGCCACCGATCGACTCCGGCTCCGAGCGCAAGCCGATGACGCTGCCCTGGCTCACCGAGATGAAGCTCGCCGCGGAGCCGATCGTGATGGTCACCGCCTACGACCATCCCTCCGCGCAGGTCGCCGAGGCGGCAGGCGTCGACATCGTCCTGGTCGGCGACTCGGCGGCGATGACCGTGCTCGGCTACGAGTCCACGGTTCCGGTGGGAATGGACGAGATGGTGATGCTCGCGGCCGCCGTGAGGCGCGGCCTGAAGACGCCGTTGCTCGTCGGCGATCTGCCGTTTGGCTCTTACGAGCGCTCGAACGAGCAGGCCGTCGCCAACGCGCAGCGCTTCGTCAAGGAAGCCGGTTGCGACGCCGTCAAGCTCGAGCGAGGCGGAGCCTCGGTCGATCGCGCGCGGGCGATCATCCGCGCCGGCATCCCAGTGATGGGCCACGTCGGGCTGACTCCGCAGACCGCGACCGCGCTGGGAGGCTTGAAGGCGCAGGGCAAGACCGCCAGTCGAGCGGCGCAGATTGCCGAGGACGCGCTGGCACTGCAGGCGATCGGTTGCTTTTCGATCGTCTTCGAGGCGATCCCGGCCGAGGTCACGGCCGCGCTGATGCCGCGGATGGACACGGCGGCCGTGATTGGCATCGGCGCCGGTCCCGACACCGACGGCCAGGTGCTCGTGTTTCACGACCTGCTCGGGATCTTCGGCGGCCACGCGGCCAGGTTCGTCAAGCGCTACGCCGAGGTGCGCGAGGAGATGGTGCGCGGCGTCGCCGCCTACGCCGACGAGGTGCGCACGCGCGCGTTCCCGGGGCCCGAGCACAACTACGCCGTCGACGTCGAGGAACTCGAGGCGTTCCGCCGCTACCTCGACCAGGAGGCCCTCACCGCGGCGGACTGGGACTGGTCCGCCACCGAAATCTAGGTGCAGCCCTTACGGCCTGCCGGTCCGGCAACAGGCCCTAGGCCGCCGACACCGGACGCGAAGCGGAGGATGTCGGCGCTTTGTTTGCAGGAGTTTTTCGCGTAACTCGCCGAATCTCGCGGTGTAGAAATTGTGTCAATCCGTACGAACAGACGTACGGACAGGCGTCGCAGAAAGGCGAGGTACGGAAATGGAGATGCTGAAGAGGTTCGAGCCGGTCGCGCTCCTGCTGATGTTCATCGGCGCCCTCAACTGGGGCATCCTGGGCATCACGGACGGCGACACCAACGTGCTCTCCGAGATCTTCGGCACGGGAACGCTGACCGACATCGTGTACGTCGTGATCGGCGTCGCCGCTCTGATTTGGGTCCCGAGGCTGTTGGAGATGTTCCATCTCGGCCGCGGCCCGCATCCGCGCGGGGTCTAACCGCCCGAAACTCATGCGGGCACCTGGCGCCCAGCGCCGGGTGAGTCAGCGGGCCGGGCATTGCGCCCGGCCCGCTACGTTTTTGCCGTGACCGTCCACACATCCGTGCTCAACCTCTCGACGCGCGGCGACGGGGACGTCATCGACATCACCGATCAGGTGCGGGCGGCAGTCTCCGACAGCGGCGTCGGCGAGGGCCAGGCGAGCGCCTTCGTCCGCGGCTCCACCGCGGCGATCACGACTATGGAGTTCGAGCCTGGCGGCGTGCACGATCTGAGAGCGCTGTTCGACCGCCTGATTCCGGTCCACGGCGACTACGAGCACAACCGGCTCAACCACGACACGAACTCGCACGCCCACCAGCGCGCTTCGGTCGTCGGCCCTTCCGAGGTCGTTCCCGTCCAGTCCGGCCGGCTCGCGCTCGGCACCTGGCAGCAGCTGGTCCTGATCGATTTCGACGATCGGCCGCGGCAGCGAACGGTCGTCGTCCAAGTGATCCACTAGACGACCAGCGCCGAGCGGCAGATTCCGCGCCACATATGGGGTGTTTTCTGCCGGTCGCCTGCTACGGGCTCGTGCGATCGACGCCGAGCGCGGCGGCGACGGCGTCGGCCGCGGGCGCGACCTCGGTGTCCACCCGAGCGAGCAGCTCGCGCCAGCCATCGTGCTCGGCCAGCGCGGCTCGCACGCGCTCAACGCCGCCGTCGAAGTCGCCTCCCTGAGCGATCCCGAGCCCCGCCCAGAAGCTGAGCTCGGCGTTGCCCGGAGCCAGTTCCGCCGCGCGCGCATACTGCTCCGCCGCCTCCGCGTGGCGCCCCTCCCCCACCAGCTCGTCGCCCCGATCGGCCAACGTGTACGCCTCGTGCAGCCCGAGCAGGCGCCGGAGCTCCCCAAGCGGGTCATGGTGATCCTCGACCCGAAGCTCTACCGAGCGATCCCAAGGCTCGCCGTCCGCCGGCACCACCAGCAGTGCGGCGGACTGGCGCCCACGCACGTCGCCACCGGCCCCCTCACCTGCCTCGAGTGCCGTCAGCAACCGGCGCGACAGCGGGCCCTTCGACCGCTCGAACGCCTCGGCAATCGCGGGCCACACCTCGGGGGACGCCATCAGGTTCGCCTGGGCGCTGAAGCCGTCGCCGACGACGTCGCCCGCGTGCGCCATGCACCCCTCGCCCGTATGAACGGCGACGGCCCCGCTCGCATCGACGGCGGCCACCTGGCGAAACCGCGCCTGCTCGTCTTCGGCTAGCAATCGCGCCAGCGCCCGATTCGGCGGCTCGCCGTCGGCCAGCGCGTCGAGCAGTCGTGGACCGTACGCCGGCTCGGCTATCGACTGGGTGGCGACGGCACCCACGCCGGCCCGGGCGAAGGTGACGATCGAACCGACCGAGAACCAGTGCGACTGCACCGCCAGCCCGAGCTCGCCACTGTCGGCGGCGCGGGCGACGATCGAGTACGTGCCCTTGCGGACGCTCACGGGCCGGCCGGCACGTCCGCGAACAGCGAATCCACCTGCCATGCACCCTCCCGCTCGGGGCCACTGACGAGCTCCGCCTCGACGTCCACGCCGTCGTAGGGCCCGCCGGTCGGAACCGCCACGGCACTCGCTGACTGTCCCGACCCGCTCACGTGCTTGATCTTGACGCTCCTGGCCAAGCTGCCGGGTTGCTGGGCCGCGATGCAGCCCTCGCGGCCTCCGTACGCCTCGCGAACGAACCGCTCGGTGACCAGCTCGTCGCAGGTTACCGCCGGGTCCTCCGATCCGGTCAGGACCGCCGCGATCACGTCCTCGAGCGAGGTGGGGGCGCTCTGGTCGGCACTGGGCGCCCCGCCGGGGAACGTCCCGCCGGCGTTCTGGTCCTCGGCGGGATCGTCCGGCGGAGCAATGTCCTCGGCGGTGACGGCGGGCGCGGTCGCCTCGTCCTCGTCGTGGTCCCCGCACGCTGCAAAGCACATGCAGCCCGCGGCTATCAGGGTCGCGATCAGCGTCCGCACGCGCGGCAAGCTACCCGGACTTGCGCTTGAACTCGATCTCGCGGATCACCCTAGCCGGGGCGCCGGCGGCGATCACGCCAGGCGGGATGCGCTGCGTGACGACCGAGTTCGCGCCGATCACGGCCCGGTCGCCAATCTCAACCCCGCCGGTGACAACGCAGTTGACCCCGAACCAGACGCTGTTGCCGATGCGCACCGGGCCAATCGGCAAGAACCCCTGCCAGGTGACCGGCACGTCGGGGTCGTCGTGGGCGTGGTCGGAGTCGCCGACGAAGCATCCGTTGGCGAACATCACGTGATTCCCGATCTCGATCCGCTCCAGCGCCGCCAGCATCGTCTGGCGGTTGAGAAAGCAGCCCTCGCCGATCTCGATCTGCGCTTCGGCTCCCAGAGTGAGCCAGCAGCCCGGCTCGAAGAGCGTGTCCTTCCCGACCAGAAGGCGTCCAGAGTCGAGGGCCTCGAGCACCTCGCCCTCGACCGGGTGTCGGATGAAAAACCCGCCTCGGGCCGCGTACCGGTTGATCCGCCAGCGCCGCGTGAGCCGACGGTTGCGCTCATACCAGTGGCGCTTGATCCACCAGTTGCGCCAGTCGGCAAGCTCGCCCATGGCGGGCGAATCAGGCCGCGACGGGTTCGCGCTTGCGCGGCCGCGCGCGGCGCGGCACCGGGGCCGGCTCCTCGGCCTCGACGAGCTCGGCCAAGAACTGGCCGGTGTAGGAGGTCGGGACGCCTGCTACCTGCTCGGGGGTGCCCGCGGCGATCACCTCTCCCCCGGCCTCGCCGCCCTCCGGCCCGAGGTCGACGATCCGGTCCGCGGACTTGATCACGTCGAGGTTGTGCTCGATCACGACCACGGTGTTGCCCGCTTCCACAAGCCGACCGAGGACGCTCAGCAGCCGGTCGACGTCGGCGAAGTGAAGCCCGGTTGTGGGCTCGTCGAGGATGTACAGGGTGTCGCCGGTCGCGACCTTCGACAGCTCGGTCGCGAGCTTCACGCGCTGGGCCTCGCCTCCCGAGAGCTCGGTTGCGGGCTGGCCGAGGCGGATGTAGTCGAGACCGACGTCGTGCAGCGTCTGCAGGCGGCGCTTGATCTTCGGAATCGCCTCGAAGAACTCGACCGCCTCGCCGACGGACATCTCAAGCACGTCTGCGATCGACTTGCCCTTGAAGCGGACCTCGAGCGTCTCGCGGTTGTAGCGGCGGCCGTGGCACTGCTCGCAAGGCACGTAGACATCCGGCAGGAAGTGCATCTCGATCTTGATCTGCCCGTCGCCGCGGCAGACCTCGCAGCGCCCGCCCTTGACGTTGAAGCTGAAGCGTCCCGGCTTGTAGCCGCGCGCCCTCGCCTCCCGCGTGCCCGCGTAGAGCGCGCGGATGTGGTCGAAGACGCCGGTGTAGGTGGCAGCGTTCGATCGCGGCGTCCGCCCGATCGGGGATTGATCGATGTTGATCACCTTGTCGATCTCCGTGATCCCCTCGATGCGGTCGTGGGCGCCGGGCCGCATCCGCGCCCGGTGCAGCCGGTTGGCGACGGCTCGGTGGAGGATCTCGTTGACGAGCGTGGACTTGCCCGACCCGGAGACGCCGGTGACGCAGCAGAACACGCCGAGCGGGAAGACCACGTCGATGCCCTTGAGGTTGTGCTGTCGCGCACCACGCACCACCAGCTCGCTCCGCGGGCTGCGGCGCTCCTCGGGCAGCGGGATCTGGCGCTCGCCCGACAGGAACTGACCTGTCAACGACTCCGGCTGCGACTCGATCTCGGACGGCGTGCCCTC
>JBKPDQ010000089.1:0-12282 GCA_046728015.1 Actinomycetota bacterium | reverse complement strand
GCGCTACCGGGAGCTCCTGCGGCCCGGCGGCTTCGGCGACGAGCTGCGCGCGGTGCTGCGGGTGGACGGGCACGCGTGGGCCTCGATCGCCCTCCTGCGCTCCGCGGGGAGCGCGGCGTTCGACGCGCACGAGACCGCGTTGGTGGCGAGCCTGTCGCGGCCGCTCGCCGAGGCGGTCCGCGACATGCGCGCCCGGCGGCGCCGTCGCCCGCCGACGACCGCGGGCCCGGTCTGCTCGTCTTCGACCCCCGGGGCGCCCGTGCAGCTCGACCCGCAGGGCCTGGAACGCGTCGAGACCTGACGCGCAACTGATAGGTTGCGCGTTATGCGCACCCTGATATTGGGCGGGACGGTGTTCCTGGGCCGCCACGTGGCCGCCGAGGCACTCGCGCGTGGCCACGAGTTGACGCTGTTCACGCGCGGCCTGCACGGCACGGACCTGCTCCCCGGGGCTGAGCGCCTGATCGGCGACCGCGCTGGCGACCTGTCGGCGCTCGAGGGCCGCGAGTGGGACGTCGTGATCGACACGTCCGGCTACGAGGCCGAGCACGTCGCGCGCTCGAGCGCGCTGCTCGGCGACGCCCACCTGGTGTTCGTCTCCAGCTGCAACGTCTATCCGACGTGGCCAGCCGAGCCGGTCGACGAGGACTCGCCGGTGTGGGAGACCGGCGACGACTACGGCGCCCAGAAGGCGGCGAGCGAGCGGGCCGCCGAGGCGGCTCTGCCGGGCCGCGTGGCGGCGGTCCGCGCCGGGCTGATCTGCGGGCCGCACGACAACGTGTTCCGACTGCCGTGGTGGGTGCGGCGGATCGCCGAGGGCGGGCGCGTGCCGGCGCCCGGCGATCCGGCGCGCACGGTCCAGCTCGTCGACGCACGCGACCTCGCGGCCTGGATGCTCGACCTCGGCGAGCGCCGCGTCGCGGGCGCGTTCAACGGCACCGCCCCTGCCGGCCGGACCACGATGGGCGAGGTGCTCGAGGCAGCGGTCGCCGCCACCGGCTCCGGAGCCGAGCTCGAGTGGATCCCGGACGAGCGGCTGCAGGCGGCCGGCGTCGAGCCCTGGACCGAGCTGCCGCTGTGGCTGCCGGCGGCCGAGTTCCCGGGCACCTGGGAGATCGGGACCGAGCGCGCGCAGGCCTCCGGGCTGCGGTGCCGGCCGGTGGCCGAGACGGTTGCCGACGTGTCGGCGTGGCTGCGCGCCGGGGGCGAGGACGAGCTCGACGAGTGGCGGTCCGAACACAGACCGCCGCCGATGCCTTCACAGCGCGAGCACCAGCTTTTGGTGTAGCCGGCGCTACATTTCCCGGCGATACGCACCGGGCCGGCAGGGGTGTCGGCCGTACGAGGCAACGACGTCCAGCAAACCACGGGAGGATTGGATGCGACGTCTTCAGGTGCTGCTGCTCGCCGTCTTGGCGTGCGCGTTGGTCGCCGTCCCCGCCGCCCATGCTGCGCGGGTCGAGACCAAGGCTGTCGCGCAGGACAAGGCCGCGGTGCAGCGGTATTGGACAGCAGCGCGGATGCGCAACGCGATCCCCGCCGACAAGGTCCTCTCGGGCAGCGTCGCGGCTAGGCCCAAGAAGCCCAAGGCCGCCCCGGCGCAGCAGATCCCGCCGCCCTACACATCGCAGCCGACCAGCACCAACGGCAAGGTGTTCTTCACCGACGATGGCCTCAACTACGTGTGCTCGGGCACCTCGGTGCTGAGCGGCAACAAGAGCGTGGTGTGGACCGCCGGCCACTGCGTGCACGACGGCGCGAGCAACTTCCATACGAACTGGTCGTTCGTGCCGGCCTACGCCGACGGCAGCCGCCCCTACGGCACGTGGACGGCGCGGTCGCTGCTCACCACCAGCGGGTGGGCGAACAGCGGTGACTTCTCCTACGACAACGGGGCGGCCGTGGTGTCGCTCAGCGGCGGCTCGGCGCTGACCGACGTGGTCGGAGGCCGCAACATCGCCTTCAACTACCCGCGTCAGCAGCAGTACGCCGCGCACGGCTACCCGGCAGCGCCGCCGTTCAACGGGCAGCGCCTGTCGGTCTGCAACTCGCCGCTGATCTACGACGACACGTCGGCCAACCCGCCGACAATGGGCATCGACTGCGACATGACCGGCGGCTCGAGCGGCGGCGGATGGATCGCCGGCGGGAGCGTCGCCTCGGTCAACTCCTACGGCTACACGACGCTGCCGAACGTGATGTTCGGCCCGTACCAGGGGTCGGTTGCGCAGAGCCTGTACACGCAGGCGGCGAGCGGCTAGCGAACGAAGCGCCGAAACACCGAGTAGGCACGACGCGGCGAGCCATCCGGATTCACCAGCCCGGCGTCGAAGTGGGCGCCGGGCGGCTCGCCGAACCACCGGTAGACGTACAGGCGGGTGACCTTCGACCGCATCCCGCGGCGCTTGGCGTCGTAGCGGTCGGCCAGCCGGAACATCCACCGGGTGCGGTTCGCCGCGCGTGACTCGTCGTAGCGGAACTGGCGGCTGTCGCCGAACTTGACGACGCCGCCGGTCTCCGTCATCCAGACCGCGCCCGGCACGATGCCGAGCATCGCGCGGGTGTCGAGGGACGTGCGGCGGTTCACGTCCTGGTAGTTGTGCAGCCCCCACAGGCGGGGGCGCCCGGGCGCGTACCGCAGGAACGCCCGCAGGTACCTGCGCATGTTCGACGTGTCGAGCACGTCGGCGGCCATCACGCGGAAGTGGCGGAAGCGGCTCTCGCGGCGCAGCACCCTGTAGTAGCGGACGGCGAGGCGCGGGCTCGCGAAGGTCGGCTGCGAGACGTGGTTGACCTCGTTCCAGGCCGAGTAGGTGCGGACCCACGGGTAGGCGTCGTCGAACGCCCGGACGGCCGTGCGGTACGCGCTCGCGGCGGGAGCCCGGCAGACCGGGGCGCGGGAGTAGCGGCGGCCGTCGTAGCACCCGCGATGTGCGGTGAACGTCACGAGGACGTCCTGTCCGTGGGCGCGGGCGGCGTCCATGAACGCGGCCACCTCGGCCTCCTGCCCGGTCCGGTGCCAGTCCCAGGGCACCAGGTACCGGACCTGCTTGAGCCCCAGGCTCTGCCAGGCCGGGGTGTCGAACATCGCCGGGTTCTGCTCGCCGACTCCGACGCGGTACCTCGCGGCGGCGGGCGCCGCCGCGACCGTCAGCGCGATGAGCAGCGTCACGGGCAACAGACGGGGCGCCATCTCCACCCGGCATCGAACCTGGCGCGGGCGCGCCCGCGCAAGCTGAGGAGGCTCCACTGGTCAGCGTCCGAACGCCGTGCGGGACGTCGTCCCAAAGAGGACCCGCCGGTTTGACCCCGTCAACAGACGAGCCTTAGCGTCGGCAGGGCCATCGTTCCCCCTGGAAGGAGGCGAGACGTGCGCACCAGGCACGCAGTCCACGCGGCGGTAGTGGCGATCATCGCTCTCGCGGTCCTGGTCTTCGGATCGGCGCCCGCGGCGGCTGGCGGAAAGGGGAAACGGGAAACCCTGAAGCTCGTCGCCACCACAATCCAGGAGGAGTTCCTGGACCTGGGCGACCCAGGACCCACGCTCGGCGACGAGTTCGTCTTCTCGGAGATGCTCCGGGAGCGCGGCCGCCCGGTCGGGACGAGCGGCGGCGTCTGCGTCATCACCGAGGCCATGCCGCCCTACACGACCGTGACGTTCCACTGCGTCGCGACCCTCAGCCTTCGGCGCGGCCAGATCACACTCCAGGGCCTGGTCGAGATCCAGGGCGACGACGATCCGGGGCCGTTCACCGTGGCGATCACCGGAGGGACGGGCGCCTTCCGTTGCGCGTGCGGCGAGGCGGTGATCCGCGACGTGAGCGACACGACGACGATCTACAAGCTGAGCATCGACTCCTGCGACAAGAAGAAGTCCCACGACAAGAAGAAAAAGAAGAAGCCACGGCATTAAGCCCCGCTGACGTCACGCCCCGTACGGGAGCTCGGCACGGATGACCGTGCCGAGCCCCGCGGCGCTGGTGACGGTGAGGACGCCGTCGAGCGCCTCGACGCGGTGGCGCAGGCCGGTCAGGCCGCTCCCGGCCGGGTCTGCGCCGCCGCGGCCGTCGTCGGTGATCTCGAGCGTCAACCGGTCGGCGCCGTCGCGGATGCTCACGTGGGCGCGCGCGCCGTCCCCCGCATGCTTGGCGGCGTTGGTGAGCGACTCGGCGACCACGAAGTAGGCGGCCGTCTCCACGACCGGCGGCGGGCGCCGGGCGATCTTGGCGTCGACCGTCGCCCGGATCGCCGAGCGCCCCGCGACGGCCTCGACGGCTGCCGGCAGGCCACGGTCGGCCAGGACCGGGGGCGCGATCCCGCGGGCCAGGTCGCGCAGCTCGGCGATCGCCTCCTTCGCCTCGCCGCGGGCCTCGCGGACGAGTTCGGCGGCCTCAGGGTGCTCGCCGAGGCGCGCCTCGGCGCGGCCGAGCTGCATGGTCAGCGCGACGAGCCGCGCCTGCGCGCCGTCGTGCAGGTCGCGCTCGATGCGGCGCAGCTCGTGAGCCTGCACGTCGAGCGCGCCGCGGCGCGTGCGCGTGAGCTCGTCGACGCGCTCCACCAGCTCCTCCTCCTCGCCCCACATGCCGGCCAGCACGGCATGCAGGCCGAGCAGCATGGCCAGGCAGACGACCGGGATCGTCGGCCAGAACTCGTCGCTCCCGGCCATCCCCCAGGTGAGGATCAGCGTCGCGCTCACCCACGAGAACAGCGCGGCGTGAACCGCGAACTTGCGCCAGCGCCCGCGCCTGACCTGGAACGCGCCGTAGAGCGCCGCGTTGAGGCCGAACGGGACGGCGAGGCCGTACCAGACCCAGATCGGCCAGAACGAGCCGCCGGTCATCGCCCAGATCGCCGCGACGGCGAAGGCGACGAGGCCCGACACGGCGGCCTGCAGTGCCAGAACTCGTCTCCATCGGCGCATGCCCCGATGATCTCACCTGATGTCGGCCCGACCGGCCTCGACGCGTCGAGATGGAAAGCTCGCTTGACAGGCACGCGGTGTCAAGCTAGCTTTCCATTCGTCCGTTGAAGAACGAGATCAAGAACCTGCGCACCGCGATGGGCCTCTCCCAGCAGCAGCTCGGCGAGGCGATGGACGTCTCGCGCCAGACGATCAACTCGATCGAGAAGGAGCGCTACACGCCCTCCCTGCCCCTGGCGATCGCGCTCGCGCGGTACTTCGGACGAACCGTCGAAGAGGTCTTCCACGCAAACGGCCAGTGATGCGCCGGCGCGGCTGAGTCGTCCTTCCGGATGACGGTGCGTCGCCCGCAAGGTGGGCGTCGATTCGTCCTGCAGACCTGTGTGAGATCGCCATCGCGGCCGACGAAGTACGGCGCTCTGGCCACGAGGCTCCTTGCCATCGGATCAAGCGATTGGCAAGGAGCGAGTTCATGGCCTTCACCGGACAGACCATCGAGAACCCCGTCAGCGGCGAGCGCATCACCTTCCTGCAGACCGCCCGCGACACCGGCGGCGAGCTGCTGGAGTTCGAGCTCGAGCTGAGCCCCGACGGCCACGTGCCGGGCGCGCACGTGCACCCCGAGCAGGAGGAGCGCTTCCACGTGCTCGAGGGGACCATGAAGTTCCGCCTCGGCATGCGGAAGATCGTCGCCCAGGCCGGCGAGACCGTCGTCGTCCCGGCCGGCAGCGTCCACCGGTTCGCGAACGGCGGCGACGACGTCGCGAAGTGCCGCGTCGAGGTCGTGCCGGCGCTCGACATGGAGCAGCTGCTCGAGACCACCGTCGAGCTCGCGCTGGAGGGCAACGTCACCCGCAAGGGCATGCCGAAGCCGCTCCACCTCGCGCTGTTCACGCGCCGTTTCGAGCGCGAGGTCCGCGCCCCGTTCCCGCCCGCGTGGATGGTGCGCGTGCTGATGGCCCCGCTCGCCTGGATCGCGAGCCGCCGCGGCCACGCCGAGCGCTACACCCCCGCGCTCGCCGCGGCCTGAGACCCGCTGCGCCGGGCGGCCCGTGCGCGGGCCGCCCCGGCCTAGCCTTCCGGACGGAGCGGCACGGGGCTGGTGCCCCATCCGGTCTTCAAGACCGGCAGGCGGCTGTAGCCCAGTCGTTGGTAGGTTCGATTCCTGTGCCGCTCCGCTTCGCGGATTTGACTCTGCGCCGTCGATTGCGCCCGGTGCGCGACGCGTCGTGCATGGGCGACGTGGGTCAACGGAGGCCAGCGGATCCGAGCGCCTGGACGGTGTTCGTTCCCTCGACGTTCCCTCGAACCGCCTGGTCGACCTCCATCGGCAGGGCTTGCCCTGCCCCCTTTGACCGGCCCATCAGCGGAGGCGGCCGGCGGGGTCAAGCGGAGTCCGTCAGGACCGAGCGCAGCGAGCTGCGAAGCAGTCCTCTTGACGCCAACGGCCGGCCTGGGCCCGTGTGTCTGTGCTGCGCACGTCCGGCGCGCCGGTGGTCCGCACTCCGGGCGTAGCCGGGACATACCCAGCCGACTACGCTCGCCGTCATGATCGCGCCGCCGCGAGACCGTGTCCTATCGATCGGGGCGGACCGGGCGGACTCGTCGGACCTGCGCTTCCGCAAGCGGCTGCTCGTCGGGATCGCGCTCCTCATCCTCCCGGCCGGGTCCTCTGGGGCTGCCTGTACTGGGTTATTGGCGAGGAGGCGGTGGCGCTCACGCCGTGGGCTTATGTCGTCGGATCGATCATCAGCCTCGCCGTCTTCGCCCGGAACCGAAACCTCGCGTTCCTGCGGACGGCGCAGTTCCTTCTGATCCTCGTCGCGCCCGCGCTCGGGACCGTCATGCTCGGCGGCCTCGACGACTCGAGCTCCGTGATTCTGTGGTCGCTCCTTGCGCCGCTCGGCGCGGTCGCCTTCGACCGCCCCGGGCGCGCCTGGCCGTGGTTCGCGGCCTTCGTCTCCGCCGTCGCGCTCGCGCTCGTTCTCTCTGAGGTCGTGCGGCCGGACGGCGCCAACCTGCCCGACGGTTTCGTCCGGACCTTCGATGTTCTCAACATCGTCGCGGTGTCGCTCGTGGCGATGATGTTGCTCGTGACCTTCGCGCAGGAACGAGACACTGCACAGGCTCGCGTAGAGGCGCTCCTGCTGAACATCCTCCCCGAAGAGATCGCCCAGCGGCTGCAGGCCGAGCCCAACGCGATCGCGGACCAATTCGACGACGCCAGCATCCTCTTCGCGGACGTCGTCGACTTCACTCCGCTCGCAAGCCACTCGACGCGCGTGACGTGGTCGCGATGCTCGATCGTCTGTTCACGGCTTTTGACGAGCTCGTCGACCGCTATGAGGTCGAGAAGATCAAGACGATCGGCGACTGCTACATGGTTGCGGCGGGGGTTCCCCGGCCTCGGGCCGACCACGCGCACGCGCTCGCGGGCCTCGCGCTCGAGATGAAGGGCTGCGCCCGCACGTGCCTTCCGGGGAGCGACCTCCGGCTCCGGATCGGGATCAGCTCCGGCCCGGTCGTGGCGGGCGTGATCGGACGCCGCCGCTTCCTCTACGACCTCTGGGGCGACACGGTGAACATGGCGAGCCGCATGGAGTCGCACGGGACATCGGACCAGATCCAGATCACCCGTCCGACCTGGACGCTGCTGCGCGACGACTTCGTCACCGAGCCGATCGGGCTCGTCGACGTGAAAGGCAAGGGCGAGGTGGAGACCTGGCGGCTCGTCAGCAGGAATGGCCGTTGAGGCTGGAGCGAGGGCGATGAGCACGTACGTCGAGCCATTCGACAGGCCGCGTCTCGTGGGCGCGCTCGCGGATGAGGGTCAGAATGGAGCTAGCCGGACTCGAACGGGCGACCTCCTGGGTGCGATGCATCTGCAGCGGCTGCTGCCCACCGGTGCGCGGTCACCGCGCCGGTCTACAGCGCGATTTTCGGCCTGATGGGCGATGCAGGACTTGAGGGAACCTACGCCGTGCCTTGACGGCGCCGGGGCCATTTACAGCAGTTCGGAGACGCGACCCGTCTGGGCGTTGACGGCCGCTGCTCGCCCTCAGCGACAGCGCGATGCGCCTGGCGGCCGACGGCGCCATCAGCTTCGATGCGGACGGCTCCTGAGCGCGCTGGCATGCCCTGCCCCAGCGTCGACTTGAGAGGCCCACCGCAGGCCGGGCGCCCTACCGAGTGGTTCGCACTCGGACAGTCGCACTGGAGGTGGTCTGTAGACCGGTGGAGACTCGCACAGTGCCGTCGGATTCGCCAACGCGCTCGCCCCAGACCGCACACGATGGAGCGCAGGGTCGACGGGGTGCGTTCATCGGGGCCTCAGTTGGGGCGCTGGTCGGCGGGCTCTTCAGCCTCGGCGCGACGTGGCTGACACTCCACGATCAAGCGCGTCGGGAAGGCGAGGCCCAGCGACGCGTCGCGGTCGGGACGGCGCGCGTGATGATTGGAGCGTTCGACAACGCCGTGATCTACCTCTGCAGGCTAGGCAAAGAGAACAAGTTCCTCGTCATCACACCGCACCTCCGCCCGGAGGTAGCGACAGCGGATCGCACACTCGTCGCGGGTGAACTCACGGCGCGGGAGGCCCTGGACGTCTCTGAGGGCGACATGGCGATGGCGAACTGGGAAGGGCTATACCGGAAACACCGTGAAGAGTTCGCCGGTCGAGAGGAAACCTTTGACCCATATCGGGCAGGGCTGCACAGGGGCATAGCAAGGGCGATGCAAGCGCGTACCGCCCTTGAGGGGGTGGCGGAATATGACCCCGGTGGGAGGGTCGTCTGCGACACAGAGGATTGGGAATTGGACGTCCCTGACTAGTTGCTGCACCGTATCGAAGTGCGCTGCGCGGCGCGACGCATGGCCACGCGCTCCTGCTTCCTGTGAGATTCAGGCGGGTCAGCCAGCGCCGTCTAGGCGCCGGCCTCGGACGACGCGCAGGAGCCTGGCCAAGCCCAACGCTCGCTACCGCATCAAGGCACGAGCAGCACTGCTACGGCGCCGTGATGTCACAGACGGGCCGCTACGTCCTCTTCGAATCCGAGTCCCGAATGCTGGCGCCGCGAGATGGCCCAGGAGTCGACCTGTTCCTGCGCGACCGCCGGCTCGGCACTACCCGCACCGTCACCGAACTGGTGGGGCCGGGCAGCAACTCCGGTGGCTACTACCCGTCGATCACCGCCAACGGGCGCTACGTCGCGTTCACCAGCTATAGCGCGAACCTGGTGCCCAGCGACACCAACAACACCTTTGACTTGTTCATCCACGACGTGCGCCGGCAGACCACCACCCGACTGGTCCCGCCCGGCCGGCGCCAGACATGCAACGCATTCGGCTACATCTCCGCGGACGGCCAGCGCGTCGCCTTCACCTCGGAAGCCGTCCGACCTCGTCCCCGGCGAAGCAACCGGGCGACCGACGTTTCCTGCACGACTTCAAAACCCACCAGACCACGCGCGTGAGCGTCGACGCTGCAGGCAGCGATACCTGTGAACGGCGCCGGTCGGACCGCCGCACCTGCTGCAACAACTGGCCGGCGCTCTCCGGTGACGGACGCTACGTCGCGTTCGAGTCAAAGGCCCCGGATGTGGTCCTGGGCGACACCAATCGCAGGAGTGACATCTTCGTGCGCGGGCCGCTGTAGAACCCGAGCGGCGATCACGGCGAGGCGTGGCTGCGTGCACTACCTGCACGTTCGAGTTTCGCGGATGAGGCGGCTGCTGTCCCTGCGGCTGCGGCCCGCACAGTCGACGACCGCATTGGACAGCGTGAAAACGGAGCGTGGCGCGTTCGCGTTCAAGTCGAGGCGTAGGCGGTAGGCGCCCGACCGCGGCCGTGCGAGACTCGCCGCAGTTCGAGCTGGAGGCGACGTTCACTTGATTGCGCTCAGGTCGCTCGCTGTGTGCATCGTAGTGTGCGCTGTGATGACGGTGCCGGCAGCGGTCGCGGCTGCTGCGTTCCCCGGGGCGAACGGCCGGATCGCGTACCAGGAGTCGCGGTTCAAGGATCGGCGGCACGGCGGTCCGGCGTGGAGGTGGAGTTTCTGGTCCCGGCGTCCGGATGGGACGCGTCCGCTGCGGATCGTCCGGCACGCCACGGCATTGAACTTCTCGGCGGACGGCCGCCGGGTGGTGTTCACGCGCGCCGGCGGGATCGGTCTTGCGCGTGCGAACGGTCACGACCGGTCGTGGCTGTTGGGCCACGCCCCGCGAGCCGGGGACGGGTACTCGGGCTGGGCCGCGTTTAGCCCGGACGGCGGCCAGGTCGCCTTCACCGTCGAAGACGCCGAGCCATACGGCACTAACTCGTACGTGATCGGGATCGACGGGACGAACCCGCGGCTGATTGCCGAGCACGCTCGCCTGCCGATGTTCTCGCCGGATGGCGCGCGGATCGCGTACGTCAAGAACCTCGCCCCGGGCGAGTCAGAAGCGCCGGGTTCGGCGATCGAGACCGTCGCCGTCGACGGGACCGACCGCCGGAGAATTGTCGAATACAGCGAGCCCTCCGCGATTCGCGCGACCACCCACCCCCTCCGAATGGACTTCGCGCCGGACGGTACCCGGCTGGCGGTCGTCGAGTACAGCGAGGACCACGACGTCTCCCGGATTGCGATCATCAACGCACGGACCGGCGACCGCAAGCGACTGCCCGCGCACGTGACCGGGCACGTGCGGGATGCCGTGTGGTCCCCGGAGGGGCGCCGAATCGCGTTCATCGTTTGGCCCGGCTATCCGGACTCGACACACCCTGTATTCACGATCCGCCCGGACGGGACCGGCAAGCGGCGCGCGTTCACCGTCCGCGTCCCGACACCCGGATATATCGACGCGCTCGCCTGGCAGCCGCGGCCGCAACCGCGCGCGGGAAGCAAGCACGACTGAGATCGAGCGGCCCTGCCGCATCGAGGTACGAGAAGCAGTCGGCGGCCGGTCGCGCCTGCTGGCAGGCGATAGCGAAACCGCCGGGTTTTCGAGCTCCGCTGTGTCGGGAGCTCGCGCCCGCCTAGGCCGTGCCGAAGCACCGCGTTGACTCCGTCGAGCCGCGTGGCGCTTCTGCTGGTCCGTTGGGGCCGGTCCGACCGGCGCACAACAGTGCTCCTTTGCATTGAGCGCGGATGCATCGGGGCTTGGGCGACCAGCCCGGTCGGGGTACATGCGATTCGCCTCCTGCTGTCGCCTCGGGGAAAGCTCCCCGAATTGCTTAGCCTCCCGCGAGGAAGGAACACATGGCGGGATGGGACCGGTGGATGTGGTCGCTGGTCAACCCGCAGGCTGAACAGCTACCGATAGGAGAGAGCGTGCCGGAGGATCTGTTTAAACCGCAGCTCGGCGAGCCGCACCATTGCGCCTACGTGGTCGACGACATCGCGGCGACCGTGAGGCGCCTCGTCGACCAACTCGGCGCCGGGCCGTTCTTCCTGATCGAGAACGTGCCGCTGGAAAACGTGCTCTCGCGCGGAGAGCCGGCGGAATTCGTTCACAACTCCGCCTTTGGCTACTGCGGCGGCGGCGCGATCGAGCTGATGGAAGTCCTCAGCCTGGCGCCCGAGCGCGTCCAGAAGGGCTTCTCCGGTCCCCGGCCGCGAATCCACCACGTCGCCTACGTCGTGCCGCCGACTGAGGTAGCCGATTTGCGAAGCTCGCTCGACGACCGAGGTCTGACGCAATACCTGAGCTCTCAGCTCGGCGCAGTCGAAACGACTCTTCACGACGCCTCCGCCGCCCTCGGCCACGACATCGAGATCCACGTCGAAAGCGAGGGCCTGCGCGACTTCTTCGAGATGGTGAGGGCGGGCGCCGACGGATGGGACGGGTCGGAATCGCTGCGCCCGGTCGAGAGCTGATCGCTGGCTCGGGCCACGCCCGCGTGCGGTGATCTCTACCGCGTGCCGTCAGGGCGACCCTCCACCCCCTTGGGCTGGGGCGCGGCAAGGACGTATCGCTTCCATGCCAAGGGGCAGTCCCGCTCTGCGCGAAACGGAGCTGTCTCGGGCGTCAGACCGAGGCGCTCGCTGTGGACGACCAACAGAAGCGCCACTCGGCCGGACCCGTTACCTGCGCTGCATTTGCACGACGTGCGCGCGCACGAGCTCCCGATCGGTGGGAGCTCCAGCATCGTCGCTGTCGCAACGAGGCAGACGCGACAGCGGTACGCACGCCCGGCTGACTGCTCCTCCTCGGCATTGCGATAGCGCCGCCGGAGACTGCGATTCGTCCTGGATGCCGGGATTTCACGCGGCGCAGCCCGGCGCAATGGGGTGCACTACGCGAGGGAGATCTGCCCGGTCACGATCACGTCGCGCGACAGACCGGCAACCGTGACCGTCGCGGTCGCGTCGAGCGTCTCGT